>JANQFP010000186.1 GCA_028277795.1 Rhodospirillales bacterium | reverse complement strand
GAGCTGGAGCTGACGGTCAATCACGGCCGCACGGAGCCCTATGCGCACGGCGACGCTTACGGCCATCTGGCCGTGGCGGTCGACGACGTCGGGGCGGAGCATGCCCGCTTCGAGGCGGAAGGCCTCGCGCCCCGAAACGTGGTCGAATTCGAGCGCGACGGCGCCCTGATGGCCAAGTTCTTCTTCGTGGAGGACCCGGACGGCTACAAGATCGAGGTGCTGCAGCGGCACGGCCGCTACCAATAAGACACGCACGCGCCCGCGCGAACGGGCCGGCGACACACCAGAAGAGGAGGAAACACCATGCGAGTCCTGGACAACAGGCCGAAAGTCTCCCGGCGCGCGTTCGTCGCGGGCGGAGGCGCGGCCGCAATTCTGATCTCGGGCGGTGCACTCACCTGCCCGGGCGAGGCCTGGGGCATGCAGCCGAAGACCCTCGCCCCCGAGACCATGCGCACGCTGATCCGGATGGCGCGCGACATCTATCCCCACGACCGGGTGGCGGACAGATATTACGCCGTCGCGCTCAAGGGCTATGACGGCGCCGCGGCCAAGGACGCCAAGCTGAGGACGCTGCTGGAGGAGGGCGTCGCCGCGCTCGACACCCTTGCCAAGGCCAAGCACGGCGTCGGCTATGCCGATGTCGGCTGGGAGGCGGAGCGGGTGGCGCTGCTCGAGCAGATCCAGTCCGGCGCCTTCTTCCAGAAGATCCGCGGCGGGCTGGTCACCGGGCTCTACAACCAGAAGGAGGTCTGGCCGGTCTTCGGCTACGAGGGCGAATCCTACTCCAAGGGCGGTTACGTCAACCGCGGCTTCGACGACATCGACTGGCTATGAGCCGACCGGGGAGGATTCGACATGGCTGCACCCTATGACCTGAACGACGACGGCGTGGTCGTCGTCATCGGCTCCGGCGCCGGCGGCGGCACCCTCGGCACCGACCTGGCGCTCAAGGGCATCGACACGGTGATCCTGGAGGCGGGCGGACGCCACGAGATCGACGACTTCGAGAACGACGAGTGGGGCAATTTCGGGCTGATCTCCTGGCTCGATCCGCGCACGACCTCGGGCTCCTGGCGGGTCGCGCGCGACTTCCCGGGCCTGCCGGCCTGGATCGTCAAGGCGGTCGGCGGTTCCACCGTCCACTGGGCCGGCGCCTCGCTGCGCTTTCAGCCGCACGAGTTCAAGGTCCGCTCGCTCTACGGCAAGATCCCGGGCGCCAATCTGCTCGACTGGCCGATCGGCCTGAAGGACCTGGAGCCCTACTACGCCAAGGCCGAGGACCGCATGGGCGTGACCCGCACCGGCGACATGCCGGGCCTGCCGGGCAACAACAACTTCAAGATCATGAAGGCCGGCGCCGACAAGCTCGGCTACACCTGCCACACCGGCCGCATGGCCATCAACGCCAAGGCGCGCCGCGACCGCCCGGCCTGCCAGCAGATCGGCTTCTGCTTCCAGGGCTGCAAGGTCGGCGCGAAGTGGTCGACGCTCTATGCGGAGATCCCGCGGGGCGAGGCCACCGGCAAGCTCGAGGTGCGCCCGCACGCCCAAGCGCTGAGGATCGAGCACGACAAGAGCGGCAAGGTAACGGGCGTGGTCTATGCCGACAAGGAGGGCAAGCAGCACCGCCAGAAGGCACGTGCGGTCTGTATCGCCGGCAACGCCATCGAGAGCCCCCGGCTGCTGCTGAACTCGGCCTCGACCCTGTTCCCGGACGGCCTCGCCAACGCCTCCGGCCAGGTCGGCAAGAACTACATGCGGCACATGACCGGCTCGGTCTACGCCATCTTCGACAGGCCGGTGAACATGCATCGCGGCACCACCATGGCGGGCATCATCACCGACGAATCCAGGCACGATCCCAAGCGCGGCTTCGTCGGCGGCTACGAGATGGAGACCCTGTCGCTGGGCCTGCCGTTCATGGCGGCGTTCCTCAACCCGGGCGCCTGGGGCCGTGCCTTCACCACCGCCATGGACGGCTACGACCACATGGCCGGCATGTGGTTGGTGGGCGAGGACATGCCGCAGGAGTCGAACCGGGTCTCGCTGCACCCGGATAAGAAGGACAAGCACGGGCTGCCGATCCCCAACGTGCACTTCGACGACCACCCCAACGACACCGCCATGCGCAACCATGCCTACGGGCGCGGCCGGGCGGTCTACGAGGCGGTCGGCGCGGTGCGCACCATGCCGACGCCGCCCTACCCGTCGACCCACAATCTGGGCACCATCCGGATGAGCGCCAAGCCGCGCGACGGCGTCGTCAACGGCCACGGCCAGGCCCACGACGTCGCCAACCTGTTCGTGTCGGACGGCAGCCAGTTCACCACCGGCGGCGCGGAGAACCCGACGCTGACCATCGTGGCGCTGGCCATCCGCCAGGCGGACTACATCGGCGAGCAGATGGCCAAGGGCGCGATCTGAGGCGCCCGCGCGAAGCCCCGTCAAGGCGGCGGTCCGGCACCAGCCGGGCCGCCGCTTTCGATTCCGGCCGGCCGTACCATTTCTTGCGACGGATTTGCCCCGCGGAAAACGTTCAACCCTTCGGGCCGGGGCGCAATGTGGATCGGAGGGGAACCGCCGTGACCGAGCCCGCCGTCACACCCGCACTCTCCGTCGGGGTCGCCGCCCGCGCGGCCCGTCTCGGCACGCCCGAGACGCGGCGGACACGGCCAAGCTCCCGGCGCCGCACTCCCCGGACAGCACCATGCTCCGATCACCCCGTCTTGGAGGTCCCGCATGGCATTCTATCTGAGGTGGTTCGTGTTCTTCTTCGTGGCCGCGTGCATCGGCATGGCGGTGATCAGCGCCAGCACCGACTGC
>JANQFP010000181.1 GCA_028277795.1 Rhodospirillales bacterium | reverse complement strand
CGCTGGACGATGGGCCGCCATCGCCGGCGCGCGTCCTCCTGCCGAGGAAACGGGAAACACGATCGTATGGGTACCTTATGTCTCATCCAGACCACTAGGACGGGAAGCCACTGATGGCGGACTTGGCCGACCTCCCCCGCGACCGGCTGCAGCGGATGGCCGAGGCGGGGCGGCAGATCCGGGAATGCTACCGGGTGCTGCGCAAGACCGGCCAGAACGTGGTCGGCGAGGTGTTGCGCGGGCACGGCACCTTCTATGAGTACGACCATTACCCGCCGGGGGACGTGTTCGACCCCGAAACCCACTGCCAGTACTACTACCACGCCCACCGGGAGGGCGAGCACGGCCACTTCCACACCTTCCTGCGCTCCGGGGGCATGGCTCGATCGGTGAAGCCGGTCCGGCAATCGCACGAGAAGTACATGGACGAGCGGGACGACCGGATCAGCCATCTGGTCGCCATCGCCATGGATACGGCCGGCTACCCGATCAGCCTGTTCACCACCAACCGGTGGGTGACGGCGGAGAACTGGTATGCCGGCGACGACGTCATCGCCATGCTCGACGATTTCGTCATGGACCTGGTGCCGCCGTCCTGGCCGGTGAACATCTGGATCACCGCCATGGTGCGCCTGTTCGCGCCGCAGATCGGCGACCTGATCCGCGAGCGCGACCGGGTCGTCGCCGACTGGCGGGAGGCCCATCCCGACCGCGACGTCTTCGAGGACCGGGACCTGGAGGTCACCTCCGAGATCCCCATCTCGGTCGACGACCAGATCGCCGCCGTCGGCCAAGCCCTCGGCGTCCACCCACCCTTGGACCGCGCCGCCGCGGGCTGATTGCCGCACTGGCCGACGGGTGTGACGCCCGTCACTGCACGGGGCGTCTATTGGGGGGTAGATTTCCGCACTTGACGGGAAACGTGCGTGCATTCGCGGGGGATGCGGATCATGTCTTCTCTGGACCTCGATATCTATTGGGCGCGGGCGCAGCGGCCCAAGATCATCCTGCTCTCGGGCTTGGCCGTGTGGGCCCTGGTCCTGCTGGGGATGTCGCTCGGCACCTGAGCGGCCTCAGGCCAGCCCTTCTCCAAAATCCGTTGAGATTCGGCCGCTGGCCGAGACTCACTGCACGACCAGGAAAAGCGTGCGGCCGTCGCGGTTGACGCTCATGGCCAGCACCCGCGGCTGCGCGTCCAGCACCGCCGCCAGGTCGCGAGTGCTCTGGACCGGTCGGCGGTTGACGGCGACGATCACGTCGCCGCCGCGCAGGCCCGCTTGCCAGGCCGGGCTACCGGCCTCCACCCGGCCCACCTGAACGCCGCCTGCGCCGTCGCGGAACGCGGCGCCGTCCAAGCGCGGGTCGAAGCCCCCGCGAGGCGGCACGGCGGTGGCCGCCGTCGGCCTTCCGACGCGGGCAGTGATCTCCGAGGTGCGGCCGTTGCGCACCAACTCCAGCCGGATCGTCTGGCCGATGGGGGTCAGTCCCACCCGATTGCGCAGATCAGAGGCGCTGCGCAGGCTGCGGCCGTCCACGGCCACCACAACGTCGCCGGCACGCAGGCCCGCCTCGGCCGCCGCCGAGCGCGCCTCGACGCGGCCGATCACGGCGCCGCGGGTGCGGGTGTCGATCCCCAGGGCCTGGGCGATGTCGGGGGTGAGATCCTGGACCGAGACGCCGAGGCGGCCGCGGCGCACCTCGCCGTGCTGGGCGAGCTGTTCCATCACCGCCCGCGCCATCCGGCTGGGGACGGCGAAGCCGATGCCCACGTTGCCGCCGGACGGCCCGATGATGGCGGTGTTGATGCCGATCAGCTCGCCCTTGAGGTTGATCAGCGCGCCGCCCGAGTTGCCGGGATTGATGGAGGCGTCGGTCTGGATGAAGTCCTCGTAGTTCTCCACCGACAGCCCGGTGCGCCCCAGGGCGCTGACGATGCCCGACGTCACCGTCTGGCCGAGGCCGAAGGGGTTGCCGATGGCGACCACGAAGTCGCCGACCTTGAGGGCGTCGGACTGGCCGAAGGGAATGGCGGTGAGGTTCTGCGGGCGGATGTGCAGCAGCGCGATGTCGGTGCCCTCGTCGCTGCCCACCACCCGGGCGATGAACTCGCGCCGGTCCTTGAGCGTCACCTTCACCTGCTGGGCGTTCTCGATGACGTGGTGGTTGGTGAGCACGTAGCCCCGCTGGGCATCGACGATGACCCCGGAGCCCGAGGCCATGCTGCGCCGCTCCTCGCGCGGCCGGTCGGGCAGTTCGAAGAACCAGCGGAAGAACGGGTCGCGGAACAGCGGGTTCTCCTCGTCCGGCGCTTGGGAGACCACCGAGATGTTGACCACCGCCGGCGTCACCCGCTCCAGCAGCGGCGCCAGGGTCGGCAGGCCGTCGTCGCCCGCTTCGAGCAGGGGAAGACCGGCCGGCGCCGGCGCGGCGGCGATGGCCAGGGCCGCGGCGAGACAGGCGGCGCGGCCCAGCGTGGGAAGGGATCGGCCCATGGCGGTGGCTCCTCTTACACCGTGTCCGGCACGGGCCGGCCATCATCATTGGAGAGACGGACGCCGGGCGATACGCCCGGCGTCCTCTCGGTCATCAAGCGGCCTTCTCGCCTTCCACAAGCGTCTCGGTCTTGCCGGCGATGCTCGCGGCCTTGCCCTTGGTCACCGGGATGCGGCGCGGCTTCATCTCCTCGGGCAGCTCGCGCACCAGGTCGATGACCAGCATGCCGTTGTCCAGGTGGGCGTCCACCGCCTTGACGTGGTCGGCCAACTGGAACTGGCGGCGAAAGCCGCGGCCGGCGATGCCGCGGTAGAGCACCGAAACGGTGCCTCCGGTCTCTTTCTTCTGGCCTTCGACGACGAGGGTGTTCTCCCGCGCCTCGATGGTCAGGTCGTCCTCGCCGAAACCGGCCACCGCCAAGGTGATGCGGTAGGCGTCATCGCCCGTCTTCTCGATGTTGTAGGGCGGATAGCCGTTGCCTGCCTCGCCCAGGCGCCGCGTGTCCTCGAGCAGCCGCATCATGCGGTCGAAGCCGACGGTGGACCGGAACAGGGGAGCGAAATCGAAAGTGGTCATGGCTACACATCCTCCTTGCCAAGCAATGCGTGATGCCGAACGCGGATCACCGTTTGGTCGATCCTGGCGTTGGTCCCGGACCCCGTGGCGGGCGGCCGGGCACCGATGATGTAGTTCGCGACCCGGATCCGGTCAAGGCCCCGGCCGGGGGGCCGTTTGCCTGTCACATCAACCGGTTGCCGTCGTGCCGCGGAGCAGCCGCCCGACGAACTCTCAGCGGCAGGAGTAGGCGTAGATGGGCGTGAAGTAGCCTTCGGCGTAGTGCAGGATGCCGTCCTGCACCGCCTCCTTGCCGTGCTGGCGGCAATGTTCCGCGGCGATGGCGTCCGGGTCGCCGGAGCCGATGAACGGCTCCTTGACGAAAATGCCGGCCGGGCTGGCATCCAGCACGTCGCCACCGGCGCAGGCGGCGACCAGCATGCAGCAGAGGACACCCGGAATGCGACGCACGGCTCCCCCCTCGGCGCCGGGGTTCCCTGGTGACCCCAACGGGATTCGAACCCGTGTTTTCACCTTGAAAGGGTGACGTCCTAGACCTGACTAGACGATGGGGTCGGCGCCGTCCGTGTGGTACCCGCCGACGGCCGCGATTGCAAGCGTTTCGCCGGTCCGCACGGCCCCCACGCCGGGCCGCGGACGGGCCCGCCGGCGGCGATTTGCGGGCGCTCCATCGGTCCGGTCGGTTTCCCCTTCCTTGCCTTCCGTGCTTGCGGTAGGCTCCGGCCGACCGCGCGGCGCCGGACCCCGGCGGGCGCTCTCTTTATGGATTTCGGGGAATTGGGAGGAGCCTTCTCATGTTGCAGGGGAAAGTCCTGGTCGCTCAAGGCGGCGGCCCGACGGCAGTCATCAATCACTCGCTGGCGGGCGTCGTGCTGGAGGCGCGCAAAATCCCGGCCGTCACAAACGTTTATGGCGCCATACACGGGGTCCGCGGCATCGTCGACGAGGACTTGGTCGACCTCACCCAGGAGACCGCCGAGAACCTGGACCGGGTCGGCGACACCCCGTGCTCGGGCCTGGGCTCGACCCGCGACAAGCCCGACGAGAAGTACTGTGGCGAGATCTTCAAGGTCCTCCAGGCCCACGATATCGGCACCTTCCTTTACATCGGCGGCAACGATTCCTCGGACACGGCGCGCATCGTCGGCGAGTTCGCGGCCAAGTCTAACTACAACCTGCGTTGCGTCCACGTGCCCAAGACCATCGACAACGACCTGGTGATCAACGACCACACGCCGGGCTTCCCGTCGGCGGCCAAGTTCGTGGCCAGTGCCTTCGCCGGCGCCAATCTGGACAACCGGGCCCTGCCCGGCGTCTACATCGCCGTCGTCATGGGCCGCCACGCCGGTTTCCTGACCGGGGCGGCGGCCGGCTACCGGAAGTACGAGGACGACGGGCCGCACCTCATCTACCTGCCCGAGCGCACCTTCAAGCTGGACCAGTTCATCGCCGACGTGAAGGCGACCAGCGACCGCTTCGGGCGCTGCATCGTCGCCGTGTCCGAGGGCGTCCACGACGAGTCGGGCCAGCCCATCATCGCCCAGCTCGCCGCCGAGGTGGAACGCGACGCCCACGGCAACGTCCAGCTCTCCGGCACCGGAGCCCTGGGCGACCTGCTCAGCGATCACATCAAGAGCCACACCGACATCAAGCGCGTGCGCGCCGACACCTTCGGATACCTGCAGCGGTCGTTCCTCGGCGTCGCCTCCGACGTGGACCGGCGCGAGGCCCGCGAGGTGGGGGCCAAGGCCATCCAGTTCGCCCATTTCCTCGACCGCAACGGCTCGGTGACCATCCACCGGATCGGTCATTATGCGGTCGACTACAGGTTCAACGACCTCTCCGACATCGCCGCCAAGACCAAGGTCATGCCGGACGAGTTCATCAACCCCGAGGCCAACAACGTCACCGGGCAGTTCATGCGCTATCTGCGGCCGCTGCTGGGCACGGAAACGCCCGACTTCGCCCGCCTGCGCGAGGTCTCGGTGCCGAAGATCCTCAACAAGTAGGCGAACGCCGCGCGCGGCGCGGCATCGGTGGGGAACGGCCGGAGGGTCGGGCCCGGGTGATCATACCGGCGCACCTTTGACCCGACTCGCGAAGCGCCGTCATGGCGCGCTGGAAAGCCCGCGCGGCGTGTGAGCGCCGCCGCCTTCGCATGAAATGGCCCGGAGGGCCATTTCATTGGCGCGGCGGTATCAGATGGTGTGGGACGGGGTGCCGACGGCGTCGCCGGACCGCACCAGGTCGCCATCCTCGATGACGGCGAACTGCGGAGCCGCAGAGGGCGCGGGCCCGGAGGCCGGATCCATGACGAACGGCTCGGCGGTGGCCGATCCGACGATGGTCGGATCGAAAGGAACGACCGCGGCCAAGGCCACGAGGGCGGCAAAGATCACGCCGATCTTGCGAGAGACGCCAGTCCCGGATGTCCTCAGAGCCACCATTTTTCCTTACCCCGTTCCCGCGCATGCCCCAGCTTTCGAGCAATTTTCGTAAAATTGTCGGCGTCGCGCAGTGACGGCCGTCACACCTGCACGATGTTCCTGGGGAGTTCGGGGCCCGCGCCTCATGCCCGCGCGGCGGTATCAAACGCTGACGATCAGGCCGGGATCGAACCGTTTGTTGAGTTCGAAGGGATGGTATCCGCGGGGATTGCAGACCACCCGCGTGCCGCCGACCCGGTAGTCGAACGAGTCGTGCGTGTGGCCGTGGACCCACAACGCCACCCCCGGGCTGGCGACCAGGTCATCCAGGTCGGAGGCGAAGGCGGCGCTCAACAGGTCCTTCCGGTAGCGGGTCGCCACCGAGCCCCGCGACGGAGCGTGGTGCGTGACGACCAGGGTCGGGCCGACATCCCGGCCGTCCAGCCGGTCGGCCAGCCAGGCGCGGCTTTCCGCATGGATGCGCACCGAGTCCTGCGGCGTGAATGGGCGCTCCGGCCCGCAGCGGATGGTGCCGTTGAAGTCCGTCATGGCGGTGGCGGCATAGCGCTCGGCGGCGGCCCGGCGGTCGGCGCCGAACAGCGCGAAATCGGTCCATAGGGTGCACCCGAGGACCCGCAACCGGCCTTGGCCAACGGTCAGGTCCAGAACGTCGTTCTCCAGGAAATGGACGCCCGGGTGATCAGCGGCGGCGGCCCGCAGGTCGGCCAACGTGGGGCCGACGTCGAAGCCGTAGAACTCGTGGTTGCCGGCGACCAGGACCACCGGCACCGCCAGCCAGTCGGCCACGGCGGCGGCGTAAACGGCGGCGGCCACGCCGAGGTCGATATCGCCGGCCAGCACCACGAGGTCGCAGTGCCCGTCCAGGGCGCCCAGGTTGGGGCCGACCCGCGGATGACCGGCCGCCTCGAGGTCGCGGCGCTGGCCACGCCGACGGGGGGCCCGCCGCTCCTGGGCAGCGCGGTCGAACTCCACGTGGAGGTCGCTGAGCACGGCGATGCGAACGTGTTCCATGGCCGGGACCGGAAACCTCGACGCGCGACAAGGGCGACGAGGATAGCCGCGAGTCCGCAACCGGTCCAATGGGCCCGCACATGCCCGGGTGGCGCCGGCGCCCGGCTCGGCTATACTCGCGCCGACAGGGCAACCCGGAGGCCGAGGCGGCGGCGGCCATGCAGTTCGATACCATCGCTTTCGTCGCGTCCGAGCACGACGAGTCCAAGATCTCGGTGAAGCGGCTCAAGGGCCGCTACGACAACGTCGCCCCGGAAAAGGCGGACATCATCGTTGCCCTCGGCGGCGATGGATTCATGCTCGAGACCCTGCACCGGTTCCTGGACCAGCGGGTCCCCATCTATGGCATGAACCGGGGCTCGGTGGGCTTCCTGATGAACGCCTTCGACGAGGACCGGCTGCTCGAGCGCCTGGGCAACGCCCAGGCCATCCGCCTCCATCCCCTGCATATGACCGCCTGGGACGTGCACGGCAACAAGCAGGGGGCCCTGGCCATCAACGAGGTGTCGCTGCTGCGGGAGACCCGCCTCACCGCCAAGCTCGAGGTGGAGGTGGACGGCGTGGTGCGCCTGGACGAGCTCATCTGCGACGGCGTGCTGGTGGCCACCCCCGCCGGCAGCACCGCCTACAACCTGTCGGCCTTCGGGCCCATCATTCCCCTGGGCGCCGGCGTGCTGGCCCTGACCCCCATCAGCGCCTTCCGGCCGCGCCGCTGGCGCGGCGCCCTGCTGCCCCACGACGCGGTGGTCACGTTCTCGGTACTCGATGCCGACATGCGCCCGGTGAGCGCGGTGGCCGACTTCACCGAGGTGCGTCAGGTGGCCAAGGTCCAGGTGCGCGAAGAACGCGCCCGCGGCCTCACGCTCCTGTTCGACCCCGAGCACAATCTGGAGGAGCGGATCATCAAGGAGCAGTTCCAGCCTTAGAGCAATAAGTTAGAGCACGACCGTTCGATCAAATCGGGTCGATTTGATCGAACCGTGCTTTAGCCGCGGCGGCAGGGGCGCCGCGGTCCGCCGCCGGTCGGTGGTCGGCGCCGACCGCGTCGGCGACCGAGGCGAAGCCGTCCACGTGCAGGCACTGGGCCAGCTCCCGCTTGATCCGGTTGACCAGGCCCGGCCCCTCGTAGACCAGGGCCGTGTAGAGCTGCACCAGGGAGGCACCGGCGCGGATGCGGGCGTAGGCGTCGGCGCCGGATGCGATGCCGCCGACCCCGATCAGCGGCAGCCGGCCGCCGGTCAACCCATACATCTCGGCCAGCACCCGCGTCGCCATCTCGCGCAAAGGCCGCCCGCTCAGGCCCCCGGCCTCGCCGCGGCGCGGGTCGGCGAGCGACGGCGGCCGCTCGATGGTGGTGTTGGTGGCGATCAGGCCGTCGAGGCCCGCAGTGAGCGCCACCTCGGCGATGTCGGCCTTGTCCTCGTCGGTGAGGTCGGGGGCGATCTTGAGCAGCAAGGGAGGGCGCCGTCCTCCGGCCCGGTCGCGGGCGGTCAGCACCGCATCGAGCAGGTCGGCCAGCGCGGCACGCCCCTGAAGGGCCCGGAGGCCCGGCGTGTTGGGGGACGAGACGTTGACCACCAGGTAGTCGGCGACCCCGGCCAGGGCATCGACGCCGGCCGCGTAGTCGGCGGCGGCATCGGTGCTGGTCTTGTTCTTTCCCAGGTTGACGCCGACCACCACCGGCACGGCGGGCCGGCGCCCGGCCAGGCGCGCCGCCACCGCAGCGGCGCCGTCGTTGTTGAAGCCCATGCGGTTGACCACCGCGCGGTCGGCGGGCAGGCGGAAAAGGCGCGGGCGCGGGTTGCCGGGTTGGGGGCGGGGGGTCACGGTCCCCACCTCGACGAAGCCGAAGCCGAGCCGCGCCATGGCGTCCACCATCTCGGCGTTCTTGTCGAACCCCGCCGCCAGGCCGACCGGGTTGGGGACGTCGAGGCCCCAGAGGCGGATGCGCAAGACCTCGTCGTCGAACGGCGTCGGCGTCGGCACCAGCCCCGCCCTCAGGGCCCGCACGGTCAGCCCGTGCGCCGCTTCGGCATCGAGGCGCCACAGCAGCGGCCGGACCGCAGCATAGAGATCGACCATGGCCCGACCCTAGAGCAATATCTGATCAAACGGAATCGTTTGATCAGATTTACTTGCTCTAGAAATCAATAAGTTAGAGCGCGACCGCTCGATCAAATCGGGTCGATTTGATCGAGCCGTGCATTAATACCAGGATGGCATAACCGAGACTCATCGGACAATCCTTCGACACGCGGCTTCGCCGCTGCTCAGGATGAGGAATCTGTTATTTTCCAAAAACATACCTCATGCTGAGCAGGCGCGTCAGCGCCGTGTCGAAGCATCCCGACGCAGGTTCCAACCTACGCATCTTGGTATAACAGGTCGGCCGCCGGCCGTCATACCGGCGCGCGGCTTCGCAGACTGCGAGGCGAATCGCCAACCGCGGGTCCGGTGGCGCCAGCGAACATGGCGCTGTGTCGCGTTGGCTTGCCTGGCATGGACTCTGCATGCCGGCCACCCCAAATTATTACAGTTGGGAGACAGACCGTGACCCCATCCGATCGCCGTGCTGATGTCGCAGGCGGCGGTGCCTTGGACCTCGCACTCGACGTCTTGGCCGCCCTTTCCGCGGCGGGCCTCGCCGTGGTCCCCGTGGAACCGACGCATGAAATGGTGCGCGCCGGGGCGGCCGCAGGCGACGTGGACGAGGCCAAGGCGGCGGCAGTTTTTGCCGCCATGCTGACGGCCGCCGAGTAGGAAGCGGCGCCGGGCCGCAAACCGGCACGCTTGGAGCCGATCGCGCTTTTCCGCTATGGTCGGCGCGGTCCGCCCCCGAGTCCCGCCGGAGTGGCCGCGGATGTCCGAGCACGCCGCCGTCCTTTTCGCCAACGACGCCTTCTACGTCGCCTTCGCCACGCGCGATGCCGAGGCCATGGATGCGCTGTGGGCGCGCCAGGGACCGGTGACCTGCATCCATCCCGGCTGGGCCGCCCTGTCGGGCCGGCGCGAGGTGATGCTGAGCTGGCAGGCCATCCTGGCCAATCCCGACGCGCCGAAGATCCAGTGCCGCAGCGCCGTCGCCCACGTCCACGGGGATTCGGCCTACGTGGTGTGCTACGAGGTTCTGGAGCAGGGCTTCCTGGTGGCGACCAACGTGTTCGTCCGCGAGGACGGGGCTTGGCGCATGGTCCACCACCAGGCGGGAGCAACGCCGCCGCCGCCCGAAGACGACGAGCCGGCGCCGGAGGCCGCCCCCAACTGACGGGCTAACGGGACAGGGCGATGGTCGGGACGAACCCGTCGCCGATCAGGGCCAAGGTGTCCTCGGTCAGCGGCAGGGTGTAGTCGTGGGCGGCGAGGATGCGGCTGTCGGTGGCGCGGATCAGGCGCACGCTCACGTACACCGCGCGGGCGCCGACCGCGTAGGTGCCGGCAACCACCGCCTGGGCGCCCCGCGAGCGGCTGATGTCGCGGACGTCGCGCGACAGGATGAACTCGCCGCGGCCCTCTTCGATGAGGAAGGCATCCCGCAGCTTCAACTCGATCACCGTGTAGCCGGCGTTGACCAGCCGCGAGGCGATCTGCTCCGCCGCCACCCGGCCGAAGGACGACGACCGCCGCAGGTCGTTGATGTCGACCAGGCTGGCGACCAGCAGTGGCCGGTCGGGCTCGACGCCGCCGGCGTTGCGGACCAGGCGGTCGGCCGCGGCGTAGCTGGCGAAGGTCATGTCGGTGGCCGCCGTCGGCCCGACGGCGCCGGGCGCATGGATCGGCGCGGCGCAGGCGGCGACGGCGAGCAGGGCGCAGAGCGGGAGAACGAACCGGAGCGTCATGACGCCGGCCTCCCCGCTCGGCCGCGGCCGCGGGCGTCGGCGCCCTCCAGGTAGACCTCGACCCGCCGGTTCTGGTGGTTGCGCGCCCCGTCGGGGGTGGTGACGGCGGGGCGGGTCTCGCCGAAGTAGTCGACGCGCACCCGCGCCTCCGCCACCCCGGCCTTCTCCAGGGCCCGGGCCACGGCCTCTGCCCGCTTGCGCGACAGGGTCCGATTGTAGCCGCCGGCCCCGGCCCGGTCGGTATGGCCGGACGCGACCACCACCGCGCCGCCGCCGTTGTGCTGGGCACGGGCGATGTCGGCCACCACCTTCTCGGCCGCCGCGTCCAGGGCGTGGCCGTCGAAGGGGAAGTAGATGGTGTAGGGGCCGTCCAGGGGCGCCCGCGACACGTCCGACAGGGACACCGTGCGTGGTCGCGGCGGCTCGCCCGCGCCGACCACGTCGAAGGCCCGCACCGGCGCCGGGCCGACGTCGCCGCCGACACCTGTCAGGGGCGGCGGCGGCACCGTGGCCAGGTAATGGGCCAGCGCCTTGTCGTCCACGTAGTAGGTCCGCGCCTGGCGCAGCACGATGCGGGGTCCGTCCATCACCGACACGGTCACCACCACCTCCGCCGCGCCGTCCAGGGTCGGCGCCTCGCCGGCCGCCCCGCCCCACAGGTCGGCCATGGCCAGGCCGAGGGCGGCGGCGCCGGGGGCCGAGGCGTCGGCCACCTCGGCGACCGCGAACACGCCGGCGCCGAGGGCCGTCAGCGAGCCGGGGAACGGCCGCGGCAGCCCGCCCCCGTGGGCGATGGGCTGCACCGTGGTGTAGACGACCCGGGCGCCGCCCCGGCGCAGGACCACCGGCACGTCGCGCGCCACCAGCTCGGTCATCAGGTGCTGGTGGAAGACCGTGGCGAAGGGCATGGCGGCGTCCATGGGGTCGACGAACACCGGCACGCCGTCGGCATCGGTATGGTTGGCCCGGGCCACTACCTCGGCGGTGTCGGCGGCCAGCACCCGCCAATGGGCGGCGGAGCGCAAGGTCTTCTGGGTGGAGAAATCGTGCCCGACGGGCAGCGGCGCCGGCGAGCACGCGACGGTGGCGGCGGTGACGGCGGTCGCCATGACGGCGGAACAATGGGGTCTCGACATCCGTATCTCCTGCCAAGGTGACAAGAATAACGGACGAATACTAAGTGGCGCATTAATGCTGTTCAATATTATTGTTTGTTTTTATATTCCGTTTATCTTTTTATTACTTATCATGTTAATTTTATGCAAATTCGGTCATTGATGAAGAAAGGCGCCGATCAGCCGCCGCCGCGCGGTTTCGGTGCCAGCCCGTGCTTCTTCAGCCGGTTGCGGAACTGGTGGTAGGCGAGGCCGAGGCGGCGGGCGGCGGCGCGCTGGTTGTAGCGGGCGGCGGCCAGCGCGTCCTCCAGCAGGCCCGCCTCGAACCGGGCCACCGCCGCGTCCAGGTCCCCGGCCAGCGGCGGTTCCGGAGCCGGCGGCGAGGGCCTGTCGGGGGCCGGCGCAGCCGGCTCGGCGAGGCGGTAGGGCGACTCGAAGGGATCGAACTGGACGGCGGCAATGGGTTCGGCCGGCGCCGACCAGCGGTAGACGGCGCGTTCGGCCACGTTCTTCAGCTCGCGCACGTTGCCCGGCCAGGCGTAAGCCTCGATCCGGTCCGCGGCGTCGGCGGCGAAGCCGGGAAAGCCCGGCCAGTCCAGCTCGACGGCCATGGCCCGCGCGAAGTGCTCGGCCAGCAGCGCCACGTCGCCGGTCCGCGCCCGCAAGGGCGGCAGGGTGAGCACGTCGAAGGCCAGGCGGTCCAGCAGGTCGTCGCGGAAGCGTCCCGCGGCCGCCGCCGCCGGCAGGTCCACGTTGGCCGCCGCCACCACACGAACGTCGACGGAGACCGTGGCGCTGGCCCCCACCCGCTCGAACTCGCCGTACTCGACCACCCGCAGGATCTTCTCCTGCACGCCCAGGGGGGCGTTGGCGATCTCGTCGAGGAACAGGGTGCCGCCGTCGGCCCGCTCGAAGCGGCCGATGCGGCGCCGCACGGCACCGGTGAACGCGCCCGCCTCGTGGCCGAACAGCTCGGTCTCCAACAGGGTCTCCGGCAGGGCCGCGCAGTTGAGCTTGACGAAGGGCTGATCCCAGCGCGCCGAGAGGTAGTGGAGTCGGGCGGCGACCAGCTCCTTGCCGGTGCCGCGTTCGCCGACCACCAGCACCGGCCGCTGCAGCGGCGCCACCCGCGACACCTCCTCCATCAGTTCGAGGAAGGGCGGCGATTGTCCGATCAGGGGTGGCAGCTCGGCGGCCGACAGGGGCATGGGAATGACATAATATGTTACTTAGTTTTATAAAATGTCATTAAATGAAGAAAATTGCAACATCCGCGTGCCGCAAGAACACCGGCCTGTTTGGACAACTTGATGCCTTTTCAGCAGCTTATGACCGCCGCCAGCGGTTGGCACGCTTCCTGCTCTTCCTGGGGTGAAACGGCGCCCGAACGTCGCCGAAACAAGAGACGAGGATCGGAACCATGGGTATCTTCTCGCGGCTTGCGGACATCATCAATTCCAACGTCAACGCCATCCTCGACCGTGCCGAGGATCCGGAAAAGATCATCCGCCTGATCATCCAGGAGATGGAGGACACCCTGGTCGAGGCGCGGGCCACCGCGGCCAAGACCATCGCCGAGCGCAAGACCCTGCGCCGGCGGCTCGGGCGCTACCGCGAGGCCCAGGCCGAGTGGCAACGCAAGGCCGAGATCGCGTTGCGCAAGGGACGCGAGGACCTGTCCAAGGCGGCGCTGATCGAGAAGGCCAAGGTGGGCGAGGCGGCCGCCGCCCTCGAGGCCGAGCTCGAGGCCCTGGACGCGGCCCTGCGCCAGGGCGACGAGGACATCGCCAAGCTGGAGGTCAAGCTGCGCGAGGCCAAGGCCAAGCAGAAGGCCATGCAGGCCCGCCACGACGCGGCGTCGAACCGGCTCAAGGCGCGCCAGCGGGTCTACGACAACCGCATGGACGACGCCTTCACCCGCTTCGAGAGCGTGGAGCGGCGGCTCGACCGGCTGGAGGGCGAGGCCGAGGCCTTCGACATGGGCCGCCCCAGGAGCCTGGACGAGGAGATCGCCGACCTGGAGGCGGAGGCTGGGATCGAGGACGAGCTGGCGGCCCTGAAGGCGCGCATCGCCAAGGAGACCGAGGAGACGCGGGGCTAGGCGCCGGCCGGCGCCCCCCGCCAACCCCCGTCAGACCGCCGAGGATCCCATGTTCGACTTCTTCCACGTGCCCTTGATCATCTTTCTGCTGTTCGTCGCGCCGGTGTGGATCATCGCCCATTACACGACCCGCTGGCGCACCGCCAAGACCCTGAGCGCCGAGGACGAGAAGATGCTGGCCGAGTTGTGGGAGCTGGCCCCCAAGCTGGACAGCCGCATCAACACCCTGGAGAGCATTCTCGACGCCCAGGCGCCCGACTGGAGGAAACAGGTATGACCCCGACCGACGATCTCGACCCGCGCCCGAGCCCGAGCCGGCTCTACCGCAACCCCGCGAAAGGCGTGCTGTTCGGGGTCTGCGCCGGCATCGCCGAATACGCCGGCGTGCAGACCTGGATCGTGCGGCTGCTCGCGGTGCTGGCGCTGCTGATGTTCCCGCCGCCGGCGGTGGTCATCTACCTGATCGTCGCGGCGGTGCTGCCCCGGGTGCCCGAGCGGCTTTACCGGGACGACGCCGAGCAGCGGTTCTGGCGCGACGTGCGCGTCGATCCGTCCCGCAAGTTCTCCGAGCTGCGCCACCGCTTCCGCGAGATCGAGCACCGTCTGCGGGCCATGGAGTCCTACGTCACCTCCAAGGGCTACCGGGTGAGCCGCGAGATCGACGATCTGTGAAAAGCGCTCCGCCATCGGGCGCCGATGGCGGAGTGTTCTCTCGGAACAAACCCCGCCATAACCGTCTGCCGGGCAGCTATTACGCGGCGTCGATGCGCAGCCTCCCCCGACGCCGCGTTCTCGGTTTCCGGATGACGATCTCCACGTCGCGGCCGAGGGTCATGAGCAAGCGCAGCAACCGTTCCACCGAGAAGTCGCGGAAATGCCCTCTCAGCAGGCGCGACACGTCGGGTTGGGACAGGCCCAGGAGTTGGGCGGCGCGGGCCTGGGTCAGCCGCCGCCGGCGGACGATCTCGTCGATGCGGCTCACCAACTCGGCCTTGACCAAGTGGGCCTCGGCGTCGGGGACCCCTAGGTCCGCGAAGACGTTGCCGCTACTGCGCTCTGGCCGCGATTCCCTTTCCGCCATCCCTCTCACCTTTCACCATAGGTCGCCGCATAGTGGACCTGCGCCGCCATGAGTCGCCCTTTCACCGTCTCCATCTCGTGCTTGGGCGTCGCGATGCCTTTCCTGGCCTTCTTCTGGAAGGCGTGGAGCACGTACACGGCCGCCGCGAACCGAACCGCGTAGACGACCCGGTAGGTCCCACGATCATGGCGCGATACGACCTCCAGGACGCCGGTGCCGAGCCCCTTCAGCGGCTTGGCGTCGCGGTGCCTGAGGCCGACCTGCGCCTGGTACAAGGCGAATCCTGCGTGGTCCCGAACCTCGGCGGGGAAAGCCCGCAGATCGGCCCTGCTCGATCCGACCCACTCCAGGGGCCGGGGTTCTCCGGCTGCCATGGCGTATTATGGCGGTTCCACCATTGCTCGGCAAGATGGCACGCTCGCGCCGATTGACCGGCGCGTCCCACCGTCCTATAAGAGCGGCGGGCCACGGCCTCCCAACGGGCCGCGACCCTTCTGGAAGGAAGGGAGATATCGCCGATGAATACCGCCGCAAGGCCGAACGTCCGGCCGGCCAACCCCAATTTCTCCTCCGGTCCCTGCTCGAAACGTCCCGGCTGGTCCGTCGACGCGCTCACGGACGCGCTCACCGGGCGCTCCCACCGCTCGGGCCCCGGCAAGGCCAAGCTGGCCGAGGTGATCGAGCGTTCGCGCGCCGTCCTCGGGCTGCCCGACGACTACCGGCTGGGAATCGTGCCGGCCTCGGACACCGGCGCCGTCGAGATGGCGCTGTGGTCCCTGCTCGGCGCCCGCGGGGTCGACCTGCTGTCGTGGGAGAGCTTCGGCCAGGGCTGGGTCACCGACGTGACCAAGCAGCTCAAGCTCGACGACGTCCGGGTCCTCGACGCGCCCTACGGGGAGATCTCCAACCTCCGCGCCGTGGACTTCTCCCGCGATGTCGTCTTCACCTGGAACGGCACCACCTCGGGCGTACGGGTGCCTGACGGCGACTGGATCCCCGACGACCGCGAGGGCCTCACCATCTGCGACGCCACCTCGGCGGCCTTCGCCATGGACATCCCGTGGCACAAGCTCGATGCCGCCACCTATTCGTGGCAGAAGGTGCTCGGCGGCGAGGCCCAGCACGGGGTGCTGATCCTCGGTCCGCGGGCCGTCGAGCGGCTGGAGACCTACGCCCCGCCGTGGCCGTTGCCCAAGATCTTCCGCCTCACCAAGGGCGGCAAGCTGATCGAAGGGGTGTTCCGCGGCGAGACCATCAACACGCCGTCCATGGTGGCGGTGGAGGACGCCCTGGACGGGCTGCGCTGGGCCGAGTCCGTGGGCGGCCTGGAGGCCATGATCAACCGCGCCGAATCCAACCTCACCGCGATCTCCGACTGGGTCGACGCGTCGCCGTGGGTGGGCTTCCTGGCCGGCGACGAGGCCATCCGCTCGTGCACGTCGGTGTGCCTCAAGGTGGTCGACGACTGGTTCACCGGGCTCGACGCCGAGCGCCAGGCCGCCGCCGCCAAGCGCATCGCCACCCTGCTCGACAAGGAAGGGGTGGCCCACGACATCGGCGCCTACCGCGACGCGCCGCCGGGCCTGCGCATCTGGGCCGGAGCCACCGTGGAACGCCACGACCTGGAGGCCCTGTTCCCCTGGCTCGACTGGGCCTACGCCGCGGTCAAGGCCGAGTTCACGGCGCCCGCCTGAGAGCCCGTCCGACACAACGCAAACGCCGAAGGGAACGACAATGCCCAAGGTCCTGATTTCCGACAAGATGAGCCCCCAGGCCGCCGAGGTGTTCGCCGCCCGCGGCATCGAGGTCGACGTCAAGACGGGGATGAGCCCCGACGAGCTCAAGGCCTGCATCGGCGACTACGACGGGCTCGCCATCCGCTCGGCGACCAAGGTCACCGCCGACATCATCGCCGCCGCCAACGGCCTCAAGGTGATCGGCCGCGCCGGCATCGGTGTCGACAACATCGACGTGGCCACCGCCACCCAGAACGGCGTGGTGGTCATGAACACGCCGTTCGGCAACGCCATCACCACCGCCGAGCACGCCGTCGCCCTGATGTTCGCCCTGGCCCGCCAGGTGCCCCAGGCCAACGCCTCGACCCACGCCGGCAAGTGGGAGAAGTCCCGCTTCATGGGCGTCGAGCTGATGGGCAAGACCCTCGGCATCATCGGCTGCGGCAACATCGGCGCCAACGTGGCCGAGCGGGCCCTGGGGCTGCGGATGAAGGTGCTGGCCTACGACCCCTTCCTGTCGCCCGAGCGGGCCAAGGACCTGGGCGTGGACAAGGTGGACCTGGACGACCTGCTGGCCCGGGCCGACGTCGTGTCGCTGCACACGCCGCTGACCGACGCCACCCGCGACATCATCAACGCGGACTCGCTCGCCAAGATGAAGGACGGGGTCTACGTCATCAACTGCGCCCGCGGCGGCCTGGTGGTCGAGGACGACCTGAAGGCGGCGCTGGAGGCCGGCAAGGTGGCCGGCGCGGCCCTCGACGTGTTCCCGGTGGAGCCGGCCAAGGAAAGCGTGCTGTTCGGCCGCGAGGACGTGGTGGCGACGCCGCACCTGGGCGCCTCCACCACCGAGGCCCAGGAAAAGGTGGCGGTGCAGGTGGCCGAGCAAATGGCCGACTACCTGCTCACCGGGGCGGTGGTGAACGCCCTGAACATGCCGTCCGTGAGCGCCGAGGACGCGCCCAAGCTGAAGCCCTACATGAAGCTGGTCGAGCAGTTGGGCAGCTTCGCCGGCCAGATCACCGAGACCGGGCTGGAGGCGGTGACCGTCGAGTATCAGGGCCACGTGGCCGAGCTCAACTGCAAGCCGTTGACGGCCATCGTGCTGCAGGGGCTGCTGGCGCCGATGCTGGAATCCGTCAACATGGTGAGCGCGCCGGCCATCGCCAAGGAGCGCGACATCGGCGTGACCGAGGTCAAGCAGGAGCGCGCCGGGGCCTACCAGACCCTGGTCCGCCTGACCGTGAAGACCGAGGCCCAGGAGCGCAGCGTCGCCGGCACCCTGTTCACCGACCGGCCGCGCATCGTCTCCATCAACGACATCCCCATCGATGCCGAGCTGGGCCCCCACATGCTCTACGTCTGCAACCAGGACAAGCCGGGCTTCATCGGCGCCCTGGGCACGGTGCTGGGCAATGCCGGCATCAACATCGCCACCTTCCATCTGGGCCGCGGCGAACCCGGCAAGGACGCCATCGCCCTGGTGGAGGTGGACGACGCGGTGGACGAGGACCGGGTGGCCGAGGTGCGCGCCCTGCCCCACGTGGTACGCGCCAAGGCCCTGGCGTTCTAGACCCGCCGGACGGACCGGGGGACGGCCCCGATGATTCCTGACACCGCCAGCGTGCTCCTGTTCCTGGCCGCGAGCGTGGCGGTGGCGGCGTCGCCGGGGCCGAGCTGGGCCTACGTGCTGTCCCACGCCGCCGCCCGCGGACCGGCCGCCGGCGCCCTGGCCACGGCGGGGAACGCCTGCGGCATCGCGGTGCACGCATTGGCGGCGGCGGTGGGCGCGTCCGCCATCCTTTGGCATTCGTCGACCGCGTTCGGCGTCCTCAAGTGGGCGGGTGCGGCGTACCTGATCGTGCTGGCCATCCAGACCATCCGCACCGGGGGCGCCCTGGAGGCGCGGCCGGAAGGGTCGCCGCGACGGTCGGCGCGCCGGGTGTTCGTCGGCGGCGTCATGGTCAACGTGCTCAACCCCAAGGTCGCGCTCCTGATGCTGGCGCTGCCGCCCCAGTTCGTCGACCCGGCCGCCTCCCACCCGGCGGTCCAGATCCTGGTCCTTGGCTTCGTCCATGTCCTGGTCGCAAGCACCCTGCTGTCCGGGCTGACCTTGTCGGCTGGGGCGGTGGCCCGGGCGGTGGATGCCTCGCCTCCGTTGCGGCGGGCTCTGCGCTGGGCCAGCGGCGGCACCCTGTTCGCCTTCGGCCTCGGCCTCCTGTCGACGGAACGGGGCTGACCGCCCGCCAAGGACCACGCCACGATTCGCTCCGGGATTCTTTAACCGAGCGTCCGTTCTACGAAATCGGCCAAGTCCTTGAGCCTGTGGCTCCAGAACAGCGATAGTCCCTCCGCTTGCGCAGTCTCCAGGTTCCCGGCTTTGAACACTCCGGTCAGCACCGCGGCGGGGACCGTCGCGCGATGACCGAACGATTTGAGCCAGGTCCGTGCCTTCCCGGCGGCCTCATGGTTGACCCTCTTGAACGAATTGACCTCGCTGTTGGACACCTTGCATTCAACGGGCATGATCCGACGGTCGTGCAGACGGACGACGATATCAGCGCGCGTATCGCCGAATTTGCTCTCGCCGCAAAAGCAACCCGGCTTCGGTGCGGCATCGGGAAGCGCGATTTCGCGTCGCGGCACTTCCTCGAAGCCCAGACCGGATAGCAGTTCCTTGACCGCAGTTTCCTGGGTCTTTGACGGGTCGATACGCCGTTTGGTCTCGACCTTCTTGGCGGCGACGAGAGCCGCGGATGCGACGATCGCTCGCTCTTTCTCGTGCGGGTCCGGGTCTTGCCGACGCCTCACCCACGGGAAGCGGTGGGGATCGAGGATGTGAAGGACGGTATCGCAGATCCGACGTGACTGGTCTGGGTCGTTCCGCAGGGCGCTTGCCGAAAGCGTGCTCTCGGCGAGGGTCTTGAGATCGTCTTCCGAGATCGGTGGTGCTGCGAGATAGCGGAAGGCCGTCCTTGCGTCGGAGTCGGAAACCAGCGAAGCAAGTGTCTCCGACGACATCTCATGGCTCGCCATTTCGGGGAGGGAAGCGATCAGCCGCTCGAAAACCGGCGCAAACGTCTCGAAGAAATGACCATAGAGCTCGAGCGGCTCCTCCAAGCGCTCCTTCCGGAAAATGTCCCTAGCCCGTTTCGAGTCCCGCGTCAGTTCTGCCAGGGTCCACCTCCTGGGAGCGCTCACGCGAGGTTCTCCAAGCTCGGAATAGCGGTTCTTTCCAACTCGCGCGGCTCGAACTTCACTAGCCCGCCGGCATAGCATCGGCCGCCCTCGACGCCCACGTTCTCGCGCAACCATGCCACGAGCGCTCGTATGCGATGCTCTGGAACCGGTTCCAGGGGGTAGAGTCCGTGGCTGATGTTGATATGGCGCGCGCCGCAATTGTTGCGTACGAAAGCCGGCGGCCTACGCGCCATATAGGTGCACAGGATTGGGGCGGGGTGGCGCAGGCGAACCGCCCACCAGGGCCGACGGTGGCGTGCGATATAGCTCTCGTGGGCCCTGTTCGCTTTGGCCCAGTTCAGGAACTGGAAGACGGCGTCGCGATACTCGGGCGCGATCTCGTCGAGGTCCGGTGGAAGATCGATCACCCGGCGGAGCAAGGTGTCGTCGCGCAGCGCCTCGCCGGCGTCGAGAAGTTCCCGCGCCTTGGTCACGGTCGGCAACAGGTATTGCTTGGGCAGCCTTTCGGCGCGTTCGCCCGCGACCCAGACGCCGTTTGCGCCCGTGACCTGGCCTCGGTGCACCCGGAACAGCTCGCCGAGTTCCATGAAACCGGGGGGCGGCTTGGGCAAGTCGCGGACAATGGGAGTCCAACGGTTCGACGCGTTGACGGTCGACCAAGGGACGGCCCGTCCTCCTCCGAGCCCGTTCAGTTCATCGAGCGAATGCACGGCACGCATTCTGATCGTCTTCCGTCGGCGACCAACCGCGAAACAGGTGATCGCTCCTGTCGTTGCGGCGTCGGCGAAGGGCATCACGGAGGGATCCAAGACATGGAGCTCCGTGCCCCCGAGACCATCCGCCAGCAGCCGCCGCAGCACAGCGCCGTAGTTCACGTCCAGCCATTCGGCCGATGTGATGAACGTGCCGTAATCCCCGCGCTTGGCGAGGCCGAGCGTCTTGACGAAGAAATGGACATGCAGACCCGCGAGCTTGCTGGCCTTGGCGCCCATGGCATCGGCCGCATCCGAGAACCACGCCTTCCATCGTTCCGGGATATCGTGGTGGCGCACGTAAGGCGGGTTGCCGATGAACAAGGTCGTGCCTTGGATCGAGGGCAGTCGCAGTCGCCGATAGTCCCGGAGTTCCACTTCGAGGCGGTGAGCAAATCCCAGCACGGCGGCGTTGGCGCGCAGGAGCAAGGCGGCCATTGGATCGATTTCGACGCCGACGAGTTCGGACAACGGGAACTTCGTCGCGGCGGCCGCCAGGAAACGCCCGGACCCCGCACCCGGATCGACCACGCGGGCCGGTTGAACGTGTTTTCGGGCCGCCCATTCGGTCATGTTGTCGACAATCGCTGAAGGGGTATAGGTCGCGCCCGCGCCTCGCCGCGCCTCTGGAGAGCGAACCTTACAGAACGCGTCGCCAAGTGGATCGCCACCGGTAAGGATTTCGCTCCGCAGGCGTTCCAATATGCGGCTGTCTGGTTCCCGAACCGTCTTGTCAATCAACTGCCGCTCAGGTGCGGTCAGGTTCGCATTTGGCCCAACCATCGCTCGGGCGACACCCGCCAACTCGGGCTCCGTCATCAGATCGTCCATTGAGTCGGGCTCGATACGATATGCCATGGGCGCGAATTCTATCCTCGATTGGCATGGGAACAAACCAAAAACATCAATCTTTCGCTTCGGTGCTTGAAGGGGACGCGGCCGACGGAGGCCGCCGAGCGCGAAATTTGATTTGCCCGCCTTCGCGAATGGGCGCTTAATGGTGCCAACGCGTTCAGCGAATTGGCGGATCGGGCTGCGGCGGCCGTGGGGGGCCGGGGCCGCGCGGGTCCGGGCGCCGCGAACCCCAGCAGGGAGGGGTCCCCATGCAAAGATCGCTACACATCGTGCCCGAGCTGTGCACGGGCTGCCTTCAGTGCGAGATGGCCTGCAGCTACGACAACGAGGGCGTCTTCAACCCCGCCAAGTCGCGGATCAAGGTGTTCAACTTCCACGACCAGGGCCGGTTCGTGCCGTACACCTGCACCCAGTGCGCCGAGGCCTGGTGCATGATGGCCTGCCCGGTGGACGCCATCAGCGTGGACGCGGCGACCGGCGCCAAGGTGGTCTCCGACGTGCTGTGCGTGGGCTGCAAGGTGTGCACCATCGCCTGCCCCTTCGGCACCGTGAACTACAACTCCACGTCCGGCAAGGTCATCAAGTGCGACCTCTGCGAAGGCGATCCGGAGTGCGCCAAGGCGTGCCCGACCAGCGCCATCCAGTGGGTCGACGCCAACTGGACCGGCCTCGACCGAATGCGCACCTGGGCGGCGAAGACCGACGCCGGCACCCAGGCGACGGCACACTGAGGGAGGCCCGCCATGTCCTGGACACGCACCATCCTCCGCGTCGACCTCACCAACGGCACCTGCGCGCCCGAGCCCCTCAACATGGGCTGGGCCATGAAGTACCTGGGCCAGCGCGGCCTGGCCACCAAGTACTTCGTCGAGGAGACCGACCCCAAGGTCGACCCCCTGTCGCCCGACAACAAGATGATCATGGCCACCGGGCCGCTCACCGGCACCTGCGCGTCCACGGCCGGGCGGTATTCCGTGATCACCAAGGGCGCGCTCACCGGGGCCATCGCCTGCTCCAACTCCGGCGGCTTCTTCGGCAATGAGATGAAGAACGCCGGCTACGACATGATCATCTTCGAGGGCCGTGCACCAAATCCGGTCTACCTCCTGATCCAGAACGACGATGCCCGGCTCCTGGACGCCTCCGAGTTCTGGGGCAAGTCCGTGTGGGACACCGAAGAGGGCATCAAGGCCAAGCACCAGGATCCCCTCATCCGCGTCGCCTCCATCGGCGTCTCCGGTGAGAAAGGCTGCAAGTTCGCCTGCGTGGTCAACGACATGCACCGGGCCGCCGGGCGCTCCGGCGTGGGCACGGTGATGGGGTCCAAGAACCTCAAGGCGGTGGCCATCCGCGGCACCCTGGGGGTCGCGGTGGACGATGCCCCGCGCTTCCTCGCCGCCGCCGACGCGGGCAAGAAGGTGCTGGCCGACAACGCCGTCACCGGCCAGGGCCTGCCGACCTTCGGCACCCAGGTGCTGATGAACGTCATCAACGAGACCGGCGCCCTGCCCACCCGCAATTCCCGCGAAGTGCAGTTCGACGGGGCCAAGGACATCTCGGCCGAGGCCATGGCCGAGAAGCGGGTCAGCGACGGCAAGGCGAACCTGATCACCAATGCCGCCTGCTTCGCCTGCACCATCGCCTGCGGCCGGGTCTCCGCCATCGAGCGCACCCACTACACGGTGGCCGAGCGGCCCCAGTACCAGGTGGCCTCGGGCGGCCTCGAGTACGAGGCGGCGTGGGCCCTGGGGGCGGCCACCGGGGTCAACGACCTGGACGCGCTCACCTTCGCCAACTTCATCTGCAACGAGCAGGGCATGGACCCCATCTCCTTGGGCGCCACCGTCGGGGCGGCCATGGAGCTGTTCGAGTCCGGCGCCATCGGTACCGCCGAGACCGGCGGCATCGAGCTGCGCTTCGGCTCGGCCGAGGCCCTGACCCAGGTCACCGAGCTGGTCGGCCTGGGCGAAGGCTTCGGCGTCGACGTCGGGCTCGGCTCCAAGCGCCTGTGCGAGAAGTACGGCAACCCGGACCTGTCGATGACGGTCAAGGGCCAGGAGTTCCCGGCCTACGACCCGCGCGGCATCCAGGGCATGGGGCTCACCTACGCCACCGCCAACCGGGGCGCCTGCCACCTGCGCAGCTACACGGTGGCTTCCGAGATCCTCGGCGTGCCGGAGAAGACCGACCCGCTGACCACCGACGGCAAGGCGGCGCTCGTGAAGGCGTTCCAGGATGCCACGGCGGCGGTGGATTCCTCCGGGCTGTGCGTGTTCACCACCTTCGCCTGGACCCTCGACGACATCGCGCCGCAGATCGACGCCGCGTGCGAGGGCTCGTGGTCCACCGACACCCTGCTGGAGGTGGGCGAGCGCATCTGGACCCTGGAGCGGCAGTACAACCTCGACGCCGGCTTCACCGGCAAGGACGACAGCCTGCCCAAGCGCCTGCTCAAGGACGCCGCCAAGACCGGCCCCGCCAAGGGCCTGGTCAACGGCCTCGACAAGATGCTGCCGGAGTACTACCAGCTCCGCGGCTGGACCGCCGACGGCGTGCCCACCAACGAGACCCTGCAGCGGGTGGCGTTGTAGCACCGGGCGCCGACCCCCGGAGCCGCGGGGGCGGTCTCCGGGGGCGCGCCGAGGAATCGGGAGTCCCAGATGCGCTACGTGATCGTGGGCGCCGGGCCGTCCGGCGTCATCGCCGCCGAGACCCTGCGCAAGGTGGACCGCAGCGGCGACATCACCCTCATCGGCGGCGAGCCCGGTCCGCCGTACTCGCGCATGGCCATCCCCTACTACCTGTCCGGCGGCATCGACGAGTCGGGCACCCTCATCCGCAAGGATGCCGACCACTACGACGCCCTGGACATCCGCTACGTCCACGGCCTCGCCGAGAGCGTCGCCCCCGCCGACCGCCGCCTCACCCTGGAGGGCGGCGAGGCCATCGCCTACGACAGCCTGCTGGTGGCCACCGGGTCCAGCGCCGTGCGCCCGCCGGTGCCCGGTCTCGACCGGCCCGGCGTCCACACCTGCTGGACCATGGACGATGCCCGCGCCATCCACGACCTGGCCCGCGAGGGAGCCGACGTGGTCCTCATCGGCGCCGGGTTCATCGGCTGCATCATCCTCGAGGCCCTGGTCGAGCGCCGGGTCAACCTGACCGTGGTCGAGGTCGAGGACCGCATGGTGCCGCGGATGATGAACGCCGCCGCCGGCGCCATGCTCAAGCGCTGGTGCGAGGCCAAGGGGGTGCGGGTGCTGACCTCGACCCGGGTGACCGCGGTCGAGGACTCGGGCAACGGCGGCGGCCCCCTGCGGGTCAGCGTGGACCCCGGCGCCCCGATGCGGGCCGACCTGGTGGTGGTGGCCACCGGCGTGCGCTCCAACATGGACTTCCTCGACGGCAGCGGGGTCAAGACCGCCACCGGCATCGTGGTCGATGACCGCCTCGCCACCTCGGTGGACGGCATCTACGCCGCCGGCGACGTGGCCGAGGGCCCCGACTTCTCGGGCGGCTGGATGGTCCACGCCATCCAGCCCACGTCGGCCGACCACGGCCGCATCGCCGCCCTCAACATGGCCGGCCGCGGTGCCCGCTATCAGGGCAGCCTGATCATGAATGTGCTCGACACGGCGGGGCTCGTCTCCGCGTCCTTCGGCAAGTGGCAGGGCACCGACGGCGGCGACTTCGCGGAAGCCGCGGACGAGGCCGGCTACCGCTACATCCGCCTCGCCTTCGACGGCGACCACCTGATCGGCGCCCTGTGCGTCGGCCGGACGGAGCACGTGGGCGTGCTGCGCGGCCTCATCCAGAGCCGGGTCGCTTTGGGCGCGTGGAAGGCCCGCCTCCAGGCCGATCCCCACCGCATCATGGAGGCGTATCTCGCCAACACCCAGGCGTGACCCGGACGCCTGCCGCTGCCCCCCGTCCATGAGAATCACCGTCAAGCTCTACGCCCTCCTCGGCCGCTACCTGCCGCCCGGGTCCAAGGACAACCAGACGGAGCTGGAGGTGGACGACGGCACCACCCCCGCCGCCGTCATGCGCCGCCTCGCCCTGCCGCCGGAGCAGTGCCACCTGGTGCTGATCAACGGCCTCTACGTGCCCCCCGGCGAGCGGGACCGCCAAGCCCTGGCCGACGGCGATGCCCTGGCCATCTGGCCGCCGGTGGCCGGCGGCTGACCCCATGGTGGCCGCCACCACCGTCGAAAAGGACATGTCCATCAGCCATCGGGAGTTCTTCCGCTCGCTGCCGCGCGCCCTGGGCACCGACGCCTATAGGGTGGAGGGCACCACCATCACGGTCGAGGACGGGGGGCGCCGCCTGGACATCACGCTTGCGCCGGAATCGGAGCGGCGCATCGCGCTACTGACTCTGCCCGTCACCCTCGTCACCCTTCGCTTCACCGGCTATGACGAGGACGAGGCGGCGGCGGCCCTGGCCCGCTTCGACCAGGCCTTCCAGCGCGGCGGCGGCTGATCGCCGTCCGTGCCGCCATTCAACGCAGGGGTCGCAGAGTGGACGCTGAGGACGCGGAGGAGGATTCCCGCGCCGCTCCGCGGCGCATTCCCTTTCCTCGGCGTCCTCCGCGTCTCCTCGGCGACCTTGTATGTCTTGGTGGGTGTGAAGGGATTTCCGTGCGAAGGAAGGATGCCGGCCCTCGACGTTGAGGGCGGGTGGCGGGCGGGAGACCGATCGCGAC
>JANQFP010000180.1 GCA_028277795.1 Rhodospirillales bacterium | reverse complement strand
TGCGGGGCGGCGCCAGCACCGCGGCATGGGCGAAGTCGAAGACGGCGACGTCGGGGCCGGCGGCCAGCTCGTCGGCGACGATCCGCGATCCGGCGGCGGAGCGGTCGGTGGCCACCGGGATCGGCAGCGCCGACAGGATGTGACGCATGCGGGTGACCGGGAAATACCGCCCCCGCGGCGCCTCCGGCCAGCCGACGAAACGGTCGCACACCGCCTCCAGATCGGCGGCGAAGCGGTCCGCCGCGCCGTCGGGCGCCGGCGAGACCAGGGTGACGGCGAAGCGGCCGCCCTTCATGCCGCGCAGGATCTGGGATGTGCGGATCTTGCCCCCCGAATCGGCCGGAAACAGGAAACGGGGAGAGACGAACAGGAGGTTCATGGCGGCCTTCCTTAACAGAAAAGCCCCATCGGCGACAGCCGGCTTGTGGCCCGGGTCCCTGGGAGAGACGACGGCCCGGCGCCCCCTGCGGCCCATTCCCTTGCCGGCCAAAACCGGTCATAAACGCCCCGCACTCAGGGACCAAGGGAGTCCATGACCCAAACGACGGTTCATCTGATCGCGGCCGCGCGGCCCAATTTCATGAAGGTGGCGCCCGTCTACCACGCCCTGGTCCGGGAGGACTGGTGCCGGCCCCTTATCGTCCACACCGGCCAGCACTACGACGCCAACATGTCGGAGGCCTTTCTCGCCGACCTGGGCCTGCCCCGGCCCGACGTCCACCTGGGCGTCGGCAGCGGCACCCACGCCGAGCAGACAGCCCGGGTGATGACGGCCTACGAAAAGCTGCTCCTGGAAGACCCGCCGGACTGGATCATCGTGGTCGGCGACGTCAACTCGACCATGGCGTGCACCCTGGCGGCCAAGAAGCTGTGCCTGGCGGTGGCCCATCTGGAGGCCGGGCTGCGCAGCCGCGACATGACCATGCCGGAAGAGATCAACCGTCTGGTCACGGACGCCGTCGCAGACGTGCTGTGGACGCCGTCGGAGGACGCCGACCAGAATCTGCTGAAGGAAGGCATCGCGCCGGACAAGATCGCGCGCATCGGCAACATCATGATCGATTCCTTCGAGATGCTGCGTCCCCGGGTGGAGGCGGAGCGGGCCCATGCGGACCTGGGCTTGGCACCGAAGGGCTACGGGGTGGTCACCCTGCACCGCCCCAGCAACGTGGACGGCGAGGAGATCCTGGCCCTGCTGGTGGACACCCTGGCCACCATCGGCCGCGAGCTGCCGCTGGTGTTCGCCGTGCATCCGCGGACGCGCAAGAACCTGGAGGCGTTCGGGCTGCTCGACCGGCTGGTCGGCGCTCCCGGCATCCGCGCGACCGAGCCCATGAACTACATCCGTTTCATGAGCCTGGTGCGGGAGGCGCGCCTGGTGGTCACCGATTCCGGCGGCGTGCAGGAGGAGACCACGTATCTGGGCATCCCGTGCCTCACCCTCCGCGACACCACCGAGCGGCCGATTACCGTGTGGCAGGGGTCGAACCGCCTGGTGTTGCCCCGGGACTTGGCCGGCGCCGTCGCCCGGGTGCTGGCTGGCGACTGGCCTACCGGCCGCTGCCCGGAGCTGTGGGACGGCGACACCGCGTCGCGCCTGGTGGCCGACCTCAAGCGCCGGGTCGACGGGCGCGCGGCGGGCGCCGACACGGGGATTCCCCGGTGACGGCAACGGGCGGCGGCCGAACCGCCGTGGCAATCCCCGGGTGTCGGAAAATTTGCCACTCGGCCCAGCCCGCCCGCCGGCCCATTAACATGTTGAAAGTATTTGAGAAAATGGCCATGTATCCGACGGATTCGAGAACCTGTGCGGATTATCCACAGAAATCGCCCGCCAGAGTGTCGGGATTCTTGCCAATCTCCGATCCGCGGCAGGGCCATCAGGCCGTTAAGCTATTGAAATGAAATAATTTCGTTCATTTGGCACGGGTTGTGCTTACGATATGGGGCGGAAGGCCAACTATGAGGTTTTCAGTTGACCGGCCAGAGCGCCGGGACCGGGTGAAAGCCCGAAACTCAGGAGTAGAGACGAGTAGCCCGGCCGGCGGAAACACAGAATCTTCCTCTGACGCCGGCGGAAGAAAGGAGTAGAGAAATGAAGACCAACCTTAAGCAAAGCCTTATGGCGACCGCCGCCGCCGGCGTCCTAGCGCTGGGGATGGCGGCCGAGGCCAAGGCAGACGTCCTCGCCTTCGGCCGACAGGAGATCACCGGCGCTATCGTGACCAAGGGCGTTGGTGGCCAGCTTGCGCCTGCCGACATCGTCGTTCTCGGCGGCGGTAACAGCGGCAACACCTCTGCCACGCTGAACGCCGGTGCCGACAACGAGAACTCGGGCACGGTGACGGGTAGCGTGATCCTGCCTCTGTCCTGCGTCGGCGCGTGCGCCGGTGGCAAGGGCGGTGCCTACGAAGACCTGTTCACCCCGGCCGGCGGCGGCCCGAGCTTCTCCCGCGCCGATGCGGCGCTGTCCGGTTCGCTGCTGGCTCCCTCCAGCGTTTCCGCCAGTGTGGTCGGCGAGACTAGGCTGAGTGGCGACAACACGGGCACGTCTTCGGCCAATACGGGCACCACGACCGGCTTCACGTTCGTCGCCCTTGCGGCCACCACGCTGACCCTGTCGTTCAGCGCCACTTTGGACCTGCGTGCCGACTTGACGACCGCGGAGCTGCTTCCTGGCCAGTCGGCGAGCGTCACCAGCACCTTCCAGGTGAGCCTGTCCGAAGACGGTGTCGGCCAGCTCTTCCTGTGGAAGCCCGACGGCTCGGTCAACGCGAACATCGTCGGCGGTACCGAGGGGCTCGATGATGTGAACCTCAATGACCTCCGCGAGCAGGTCATCCCGGGCGGTAGTAACAACACCGGGACGCTGGCGGGTTCGTTCTCCGCGACCACGAGCTTCTCGCTGGTCCCGGGTCGTACCTACACGCTGCAGATCGCGCAGACCATGGCGACCAACGCCACCTCCATTCCCGAGCCCGCCTCCCTGGCCCTGCTCGGGGTTGGCCTCCTCGGCCTCGGCGTGATGCGCCGCCGTCGGATGATCGAGGCCGCCTAATCGGCGAACTCGACCAGATCCGAACAGATCAATTCGGAGACCGGGGGCGATAACGCCCCCGGTTCTTTTTTGCGCGAAGGCGGCCCCGAGCGAGCGGACGGGGCCGCTTCGTTTTTCCGGCGGGTTCCGCGACAAGCGCCCCGCCCGGGCTGGCCGAAGGCAACGGCTCGCGGGCCGTCAGGGGCCCTCGAGGGCAACGAACGACTCCCAGTGGGCGCCGTCGTCGGTGATGACGTCCCAAACCTCGGGCCGTTCGGTGCGGGTCTGGTTCAACAAGTCCGCGATCCCGCGGTAGCAGGGCTGCCGCCAACCGTGAAGCTCCACCAGTGGCCCGACCTCGTGGAATTGGACGGAAATGCGGGCCAGCAGCCGCAGCAGCTGGCGCTCCATGGACGCGCAAACATGGGTCAACCCGTTGTTCACGGACATCCGAAGCATGGCCTGCATCAGTCCCAGGGTAATGAAGGGCATGATCCGGCGGTCCGCCGGTTTCGCAGGCTGTCCGCCCACACGCTCGTCCATGGCGTCCGGGAATCGTGTATCCGTTAGACGCCGGCGGAACTGCTTGGACACGCTGAACCGCGAGATCTCGCCGGTCTTGAGGACCGGAAACCGTTCGGGATCGGCGATCAAGGGATCCTTGCACACCTCCTGGATCGGCAGCCCCCGTCCGGTTGGTGGGCCTTGGGGACGGATCAGGCGGACCGTGCCCGCCACCGCGCCCGACGGGCGGTGAACCAGCAGGGCGTGGTCTGAATGGTCGTCATAGTCGTCGCGTTCGATGCCCTGCGGGTAGTCCTCCGGATTCAGGTACGGATGCTCGACCACCAGGACCTGATAGCGCAGTCGGAAGGCCTCCTCGCGCAAGGCGTCGGTGTCCGCCAATTCGACCTCGAAGTAACTGCGGTAGAGATCGATCAGTCGTTGAGACTGTGAATCCGTCTGGCCGTCGGTCATGACGGGCGACTCCCCGCTCACCTTCCCATGCAACCGTCACCGTTGGCGCCGTTCGCCGTACGACCCCGCCGGATCGGACAGACCGTCCGGCCGGGTGCGGCGTCGCCGAGCCGGACGGGTGCCGCGCGAACCACGGTTGTAAAGTGCGGTCAATGCGTCGGACCGAAAGTCGCTGTCAATTCCGGAGGCGCGCCAGCAACGCCTCGGCGTCGCCTCGTTGTTTGAAATCCTCGTCGCTCGCCAGGACCTCGCCCAGGATCTCGCGTGCTTCGGCGACCTCTCCTAGCTCGGCGAGAGCGGACGCCAGGCGGTATCGGATGGTTCCCGACTCGGGGCGGATACCCGCCGCCCGTCGCAACACATCGACCGCACGTGCCGCTTGGCCAGCCCGCAGCAGAGCCGCGCCCAGGGTATCCATGACGTCGGCACTTTCGGGTACGATCAGCAGCGCCCGTTCCGCTTGGGCCACCGCCTGGTCGACTTCTTGGCGCTCCAATAGAACCCAAGCCAAGTTGTTGCGTGCCACCCAATTGTCCGGCTGCCGGTCGACTATGGACGCGAACCGGGATCGGGCTTCGCTCAGATTTCCGGCCTCCAGGTAACGCGTTCCCAAGATCAGGCGCACCCCGTTGTCGTTGGGGTAGGCTTCGAGCCACGAGCGAAGCGTTTCGAAACTGGCCTCGCGCTGTCCAATGGACCATTGCGACGTGGCCAGATTGATCGTCGTATCGCGGCTCGGCGTCGCACGCGCCGCATCGGCCTGCTTGAACCGCTCGATCGCGTCGGGGTAGCGCTCCTCGGCCATGGCGATCAAGCCATCCACATCCAGGACCTCGGAATTCTCGGGATCGCTTTTCAGGAGCGTCGCGACAAGCTTCTTGGCGCCCGCAACATCGCCCTCTTCGACCAGGATTCGGACAAGAAAGGACTTGGACGGCAGGTGCTCGGGATCGAGCCGCAGCACAGTTTCCACCTGCTCCTTGAGACGCCGCGCGTCTTTCAGGTTGAGGTAAGCCGTGGCCAAGATGTAATGGGCCTTGAGATTGTCGGGCTGCAGACTGACCAGCTTCCGCATGGTGACGGCGGCATCGTCGAACTGAGCGCCCAAGAGCTGGGCCTGACCGATAACCAGCAGCAGATCGGGATTGTCGGGGTTCTTGTGCAGGAGGTCCTGGGTCAGGCCCAAGGCCACGTCCGGGCTGCCCATCATGACGTAGTAGCGGGCCAACTCGAGGCGGGGCAGAGGCTCGTCAGGTGCCGTGCTGGCCGCCTTCTCCAGCCACTCCCGCCCCTCGTCCTTCTTGCCGACGGTGGCCTCGAGCGTGGCCAGGAGCATCATGATCGCGGTGTTTTCGGGACTCCGGGCATGGGCGCGTTCGAGCACCGTTCGCGCCTCATCCATGTTTCCCGCCATCATCTCCAGGCTGGCCAGGTTCTGGCTGGCGTCGGCCGCGGCCGGGTTGATCTCGAGGGCCTTCCTGAACGCCGCGCGGCCTTTGTCAGCCTCACGCCGGGCCACGTGGACGATGCCCGCCAATACCCAGCCAGTCGGCTTGTCGGCCCGGTCGGTCTGGAGTCGCTGGGCCAGCTCGAGGGCCTCATCGAACCTCTTGTTCTGGACCAGTGTGCCGAACAGCGCCATGGTCGCGGCATCGCGCTCCGGGTCCAGCTCGACGGCCCGTTTAAGCGCGGCGATTCCCTGATCTGTGTCCCCGAGACGGATCCTGACGACCCCCAGGTTCATGTGCTTGGCCGAATCGTCGGGCTCGAGGGCGGCGGCTTTGCCGAGATAGGTCACGCCGGTCTCGAAGTCCTCGCCTTGGGCCGCCGCGTGACCGATCAGTTCCAGCAGCTCGGCGTCGTCGGGGCCGGCCTCGGCAAGGGGCTCGAGGATCTCGAATGCCTCCTGCGGGCGGCCCAGCTTCAACAGGGTCGATCCGTAAAGCCGCCGCGCGTGCGGATGTTCAGGCTCCTCGGAAAGATACCCGCGTAGGTACTTCGCCGCCTGCTCGTGGTCGCCGACGCCGAAACTGGAGGCGCCTGCGATGAGCAGGCTCGGCAAGTGGTCCGGCAGCAGCCCCAGAACCTCGTTGGCGTAGCGTTGCGCCGCGGCGAAGTCCCCCTCGATCTGATGGGCCACAGCCAACAGATAGAGGGCACCGCCGTATTTGGCCGCTTTCTCAAGGACACCTTCCAACAGGGGGATGGCGCCCTTCGTATCGCCGGCGGCGATCTTGACCCGGGCGATGGGAACGTCCATGAACGGGTTGAAAGGACGCCGTTGCTTGAGCTCCCGGAAGATCTCCTCGGCCTCATCGTGGCGGTCGCGGTCGGCCGCGAGATCACCCTTAAGCTGCAAGACGTCGAACGAGTCCGGGGCCATCTCCTGGGCGCGGGCCAGAAGGCGCTCCGCCTGGTCCAGGTCCTTGCGGGTCGCCGCCAGGCGGGCCAAGCCGATCACCGCGTCCACGTTGGCTGGATCCAGGGTCTGGGCAACGTGGAGATCGATCTCGGCCTCGGTGATTCGCTCCAGAGACCGCAAGGCATTCCCGCGATGGGTGAGCGCAATGGACTTCAAGCGGTCGGGCAGGTCCTTTTGCGTGCTGAATTCCTTCACCACCTTCTCGTAGTCACCGGCGAGCAGCATGGACTTGCCGATCTGGTTGCTGGCCTCGAGCGGGTCGGCGCCCACCTCACTAGCCCGCCGCGCCTCTGTCTCGGCCCCGTTGAAGTCCCCCGCGCGGTAGAGGAGGCCGGCCAGAGCGAGACGCGCCTTGGCGTTGTCCGGCTCCTGCTGGAGCACGTTCTTCAGTTCGATGATCGCCCCCGTGGCGTCTCCGGCGCTCTCGCGCTCCTGGGCACGGGCGAAATGCTCCTCGGGATTGAGAAGCCCTTGGTCCTCGCAGGCGACCAACAGGAATGCCGCCAGCGCGGCAAGGGTCAGGCGCGTCGAAAACGATCGACAGAATCGGATTCTGGACATGGCGTACATGCTGGCATGCTCGATGACGGATAAATGCGCGTCGGTGTCGTACGCCGCTGCCTTGCGTGAACAGGGTCGGCCTCGCAGCCGGCGGCCGGGCGCACGGCGCCGTGTCCGCCGCATCGTAATCGACGGGCTCGGACGGTTCCACCTGTTTTCGGTCGATGCGACGCGCAATGATATTGGTCCGCGGGCAGCCAAATCAATCGACCAACGATCTTGATCTGATCCTTAAGGCTTGGCCGGCTAGCGGCCCACCTTCTCGAGCAGTGCCGTAGCCTCCTCGCGGTCGCTCAACGGAAGGTTCTCGGCCAAAACACGATTGAGGACATCCCTTGCTTCGTCGATTTCGCCGTTCTTGACCAGGGCGTTCGCCAAGTGAACCAGGATGTCGCCGCTGTCGGGTCGTTGGTCGGCTGCGCGACGCAGCAGGTCCAGCGCCGCGGCAACACTCCCCAGCTCCAGCAGCACCACGCCGGCGGTGTCCATGACCTCGGGGCTGTCCTCCGACAGCTCGAGGGCCTTTTGCGCCTGAATCAGGGCCTGACCCGTTTCACCCATCTTCATCAGGGTCCACGCCAGGTTGTTGCGCGCGGCCCAGTTGTCCGGGACCTTCTCCACCACCACGGCGAAGTGATCGCGCGCCTTCTCCCAGCGGCCCAGGCCCAGGTAGCGGGTGCCCAGGGTCAGCCGCGTCGCGTGGTCGTCCGGGATGCCCGCAAGCCATTGCTCAATGGTGTCCAGGGCGTCGTCGTGCCGTCCCGCGCCCCACTGTGCCGAGGCCAGCATCAGCGTGCGCGTCCGGTTGGGTTGGGCCTGCTTCCGCTTGGCCCGGGTGAGGATGGCCAGTGCGTCCTCGAAACGCCGTTCGGAAATGGCGAGGCGCCCTTCGAGGTCCAGAACCCGCATGGTCTCACCCGATGCGCGCTTGATCTCGGCCAGCAGAGGGACCGCCCGTTCGGTCTCTCTCTGGTCGATCAACAGGCTGACCAGGGTCAGCTTGGCCGGCAGGTGGTCGGGTTGGATCTGCAGGATCTTCTCCACCTCCTGTCGCAGGCGGCGGCCGTCGCCGAGGGTCCGGTAGGTGGTCGCCAGCAGGTAGTGGGCGTCCACGGATTCCGGCTCGATCCGGACCAGCGAACGGAAGGTGACGGCGGCATCCTCCGGCTGGCCGGCGAGCAGTTGCGCTTGGCCGACCACGGTCAGCAGGTCGGGATTGTCCGGATGGGATTGGCGGAATCCGCGTGTCGCGTCGAGGGCCAGCTCCGCATTGCCCTCCCGTAGGTGCAGACGGGCCAGGGCAACGCGCGGCGCCACGGCCCCCTCATCGGCGGCGATGGCCTTCTCAACCCACGCCCGCGACTCCTCCCAGTTCTTGCGGCCGCCCTCGATGGCCGACAGGCGCAACATCAGCCGGACGCTGTCGGGGCGGTGCTCGAGGGTGGCCAGCAGCGCCTCGCGTGCGGCATCGGGATTGCCGCCGCGCATCTCCAGGTTGGCCAGGTTCTCGCTGGCGTCCTCGGCCCCCGGTTCCACGTCGAGCGCCTTGCGGAAGGCGGCTCGCGCCGCCTGGTAATCGCGCCGGCTGGTCAGCGCGATGCCGGCCATGGTGAACCCCAGGGCCTTGTCCGGGGACGCCTTCTGGACGCCTTGGGCGACGGTCAGGGCCTGCTCGAAGCGGCGCTCACGGAGGTGCGCGGCGAACAAGGTAACGGCGGCACGGTCCAGCTTGGGGTCGAGCGCGATGGCCTGTTCGAGCTCGCGGACGCCACGATCGGCGTCGCCCAGCCCGATGCGGATGGTGCCCAGGTGGACCAGGGCTTCCGGGTCTCCCGGCTTGAGCCCGGCGACCCGCTCGAAATACTTGCGGCCGCGGCGGAAGTCCCGGCTCTGCACGGCCGCCGCGCCGATCATGGCGAGGAGCTCGGCATCGTCGGTCTCCTCGTCGACCAACGGTTCCAGGGTGCGGACCGCATCCCTGCCCCGGCCCAGCTTGAGCAGGGTGGCCCCGTAGATGCGGCGGGCCACGTCGTTGTCGGGAACGTTGGCCAGGTAGCTCCCCAGGTAGCGCGCCGCCTGCTCGAACTCGCCCTCGGCGAAGCTCGACGACCCGGCCAGCATCAGGCTCGGCAGATGATTGGGATCGAGGCCGAGGACCCGTTTGCTGAATTCCCCCGCGGTCTTGTAGTCCTTGACCTGATGGGCGGCCAGCGCCCGCAGGTACTGGGCGCTGCGGTGGTTGGGGGAGACGGCGAGGGCCTTCTCCAGGTTGGCCACCGCCTCGTCGATCCGATTGCCGGCGATCTGGGCACGGGCCAGGGGAATCAGGGGAAACAGGTTGTCCGGACGGCGGTCGACCAGGTCCTGGAACGTCGCTTCCGACGCCGCATAGTCCTTCTTGGCGTACTCGATGTCACCTTTCAGCGCCAGCACGTCGAAGTCCTCGGGGGCGGCGGCCATGGCGCCGGCCAGGTCGCGTTCGGCCTGCTCCAGGTCGTCCTTTTCCATGGCGATGCGGGCCAAGCCGGTGAACGCGCCGGCGTTGGTGGGGTCGAGGTCGGCGGCGCCCCGCAGCTCGATGAGGGCCTCGTCGATCCGTCCCAGGCCCCGATACGCGTTGCCGCGGATGACCGAAGCCGACGCCCTGATCTCCGGCGGCGCGTCGACGTCGAGGACCGGTTGGTCCAGGATCTCGAAGTACTTGCCCTGGGCCAGCCTGGCCCGGCCCAGCGGCTCCATCAGATCGACGGGATCGGCGCCCAACTCGGCAGCGCGGACCAATTCCGTTTCGGCGGCCGCGGCGTCGCCCATTTCCAGGTAAAGCTGGCCGAGAAGGAAGCGGGCGGCCACGTTTCGGACATCCTGCTGCAGCGCGTTCTTGACCTCGATGATGCCGGCGCGTAGCTCCCCTTTCCCACGATGCTCCTGGGCCTTCTGGATATGCTCCTCGGGAGTGCCCCCGGCGATCGGCCCGGACTCGTCGCACGCCACCAGAAGCCCGATCACCAGGGCGGCGGCCAAGAGACGCAACACCGGCCGCGGTCGCATCGCGGCTGGGCAGGTCGGTATCGTGGTCACGGTGGCGAACATGGATCCCGGCTCTAGGATTGGGCGCGCGGCCGACACCATAGCCCCCCTCCGCGCAAATCCCAATGGTCTCCGAGTCTCAGGCCGCATCGTCACTCAGGCTGCCCTTGCGTTGCAGGTGGGCGGGATCCTCGGCGGCGGCGGCCGGATCGGCGTCGTAGATGAGCCGGTGCTCGCCCGACAGCACCAGGAACCGGCGGCCCTTGGCGCGGCCGATCAGGGTCAGCCCGGCCTTGCGCGCCAGCGCCACGCCCCAGGCGGTGAACCCGGAGCGGGAGGCCAGCACGGGGATGCCCATCTGCACGGTCTTGATGACCATCTCGCTGGTCAGGCGCCCGGTCGTATAGAAGCTCTTGCCTTCGGGCCCGAGCCCGTGCAGCGCCATGTAGCCGGCGATCTTGTCCACCGCGTTGTGGCGGCCCACGTCCTCCATGTAGATCAGCGGCCGGTCCTCCTCGCACAGGGCGCAGCCATGGATGGCCCCGGCCTTTAGGTACAGGCTGGGGCAGGTGTTGAGGGCCCGCACCAGCCCATAGAGCCATGAGGTATGGAAGACCGCCTCGTTGTCGAGCACGGTGGCGTCGAACCGCTCCATGACGTCGCCGAACATGGTTCCCTGGGCGCACCCCGACAGCATCACCTTCTTCTTGAGCTTGTCCTCGAAGTCGGTCTCGCGGGCGGTGCGGACGACGACGGTGTCGGTGACCTCGTCGACGTCGATGGCGAGGATCTCGTCGTCGGGGCGCAGCATGTTCTGATTGAGCAGGTAACCCACCGCCAGGTAGTCGGGGTAGTCCCCGATGGTCATGGCGGTGACGATCTCGCGGCCATTGAGGAAGATGGTGAGCGGCCGCTCGGTGATCACGGGAACCGTCACCGCGGCGCCCGTGTGATCGAGCCCGGACACCTCCCGGTACAGACGCGCATCGTCGGGGTCGGGACGGACACGGAAGTCGGCATTGCCGGCCATCGGCGTCTCCACCAACCGCTCAGCCGCCGAGGGGGCGGGTAGCCCGGTCCAGCCAGGCCGCGGTGCCGGCGTCCACCAGCGGCGTCAGGGTCTCGCGCACCCGGGCATGATAGGCGTCCAGCCACGCGACCTCGGCCGCCGTCAGCAGCGCCGGCGCGATCAGGTCCCGATCGATGGGGGCCAGGGTCAGGGTGTCGAAGCCCAACAGGTCCTTTTCCGACCCCTCCGGTGCGTCCACCGCGGTGACCACCACCAGGTTCTCGATGCGGATGCCGTAGGCCCCGGCCTTGTAGTAGCCGGGCTCGTTGGACACCACCATGCCGGGCTCCAGAGCGACCCGGTTGGGCAGCTTGGAGATGCGATGGGGGCCCTCGTGGACGCTCAGGTAGCTGCCCACCCCGTGGCCGGTGCCGTGGTCGTAGTCGAGCCCCGCGTCCCACAGGGCGCGGCGGGCCAGCACGTCCAGTTGCGGCCCCGCTGTGCCGGCGGGGAAGCGCGCCGTCGCCATGGCGATGTGGCCCTTCAGCACGCGGGTGAAGCGGTCGCGCATCTCGTCGGTGGGCGCGCCGATGGCGACGGTGCGGGTGACGTCGGTGGTGCCGTCCAGGTACTGGCCGCCGGAGTCGACCAGGTACAGGGACCCCGGCTCCAGGACGCGGTTGGTCGACGGGCTGACCCGGTAGTGAATGACGGCGCCATTGGCGGCGAAGCCGGAAATGGTTGGGAAGCTCAAGCCGCGGAACAGGTCGCCCTCGCGGCGCAAATCCTCGAGATGCCGGGCGGCGTCGATCTCGGTGACGCCGCCGTCGATGGCGCCCGGTAGCCAGGCCAGGAAGCGGCTCAGCGCCGCCCCGTCGCGCCGGTGGGCGGCCCGCATGCCGTCGAGCTCCACCGGGTTCTTCACCGCCCGCGGCCGGGCGCAGGGGTCGGGGCCGGTGGCGACGCGCGCCCCCGCCTTGCGCAATCGATCGGCGATCCATGCCGGCGTGCCATCGGAATCGACCCGCACCGTGGCCCGATGCGTCCCCAAACCGTCGAGCGCTTCGCCAAGGGCTTCGGGTGGGTGAACGGTGACCGCCGGGCCCAGGTGGTCGGCCACGTCATCCGCCAGCTTGCGCCCGTCGACGAACAGCCACACCGAGCCGTCGGCGGCGGCGATGGCAAAGGACAGGGGCAAGGGGGCGTAGGGCACGTCGCCACCCCGGAGGTTGAGCAGCCAGGCCACCGACTCCGGCGCCACCAGCACCGCCGCGTCGTGGCGGTCGCGGGTGAGGGCTTCGGCCACGTCTTGGCGCTTGTCGGCGGCGGCGCGACCGGCGAACTCGGCGGCATGGGCGACGATGGGGGCGACAGGTGGCGGCGGCTGGTCGGCCCAGACGGCGTCGACGGGGTTGTCGGCCACGGCGGCCAGCCGGCCCCCGGCCCGGACGCACGCCGTCTCGTAGCGGGTCACGTCGTTGGGCGTGTGGAGCCAGGGATCGTAGCCGAGTCGGGCCCGCGCCGGCAGGTTGGCGGCGATCCACTCGGTGGTGGGCTGCTCGGTGCTGTGGCGGATGTCGAGCAGATCGCCATCCACTTCGGCCTCCGCCTGCAGGGTGTAGCGCCCGTCGGTGAACAAGGCGGCGGTGTCGCGGAGCACCACGGCGACGCCGGCCGAGCCGGTGAAGCCGGTGAGCCAGGCCAGCCGTTCGGCGCGCTCGGGGACGTACTCGCCCAGATGCTCGTCGCCTCGGGGCACGATGAACCCGTGCAGGCGGCGGCGCTTCAATTCACCCTGCAGGGCGGTCAGGCGGTCGGCACGCTGATCGCCGGTCGCGGCCAGAACCGGCGGCCGTCGCGCCGCCAGGTCGTCGTGCAGGTCGGCGAGGGCTCGGCGCAGGTCGCCGTCGGGGGCGGCGGCCACCAGGGTCATCCAGGCATCGGGGTCGATGCCGTCGGGCGCGGCGACAACACCGGACACCAGGTCACGGACCCCGGCGGCGTCGAAACGCGATCCGGCCCGCCGCAGCAGTGCATCCAATCCCGTGTCCTGGTGATCTGCGTCCGGCACCGTTGGTTTTCCTTTCCCTACAGGGAGGAAGCTAGGCGGCGGCACGCCCGACAAGGGACGCGTCGGCGGATGCCGTGCCGGGGCCCGGTCACTCGTGCTCGTCGATCCTCACCTTGCGGTAGCCCTTGAACCTCATGCAGGAGGCAAACAGGGAATCCCGCCTCTTGCCGGCGTCGTAGCGGGCCATCTGGGCGTCCCACGCCGTGGTCCGCTCCATGGGGCCGCCGCCGGGGACGCGCTGCCGCCGCGCCCAATCGGCCTCCACCTCATGGCTGGCGCGGGCCCGGCACTCTGCGGTGTCGGCGCGCCACCGCTCACGGGAGACGGCGGCGTTCTCCCACCGGGTGGCCGGGGCGCAGGCGGACAAGATCGCGACCGCGGCGACCGCGGCCACCGGGAGCCGGAATTCCCGCCCCGTCGGTGCCGTCCGGTATGGGCGCGATGGGGCGGCCACGGGTCGCGCCGTCACCGCGACGTGCGGCGATCGATGGGCGTCACCGGAGTCGGCGGCGTGGCGAACCGGAAGCAGTTCTTGCCCTGGCCCTTGGCCTCGTACATGGCGCCGTCCGCCTGGCGGATCAGGCCATCCGTGGTCTCGGCGTCGTCGGGATATACGGCGATGCCAATGCTGCCGCCGACCACGGCCTCGTGGCCATCCAGATTGAACGGGTTGGAGACCGCACCCAGCAGGTTGGAGGCCACGTTGGCGGCGGCCGTGACGTCGGTCACGTCGGTCATGATGATGGTGAACTCGTCGCCGCCGTAGCGGGCCACGGTGTCGGTCTCGCGGACGCATCCGGTCAGCCGGTCGGCCATCTTGCGCAACAGAAGATCGCCCGCCTCGTGACCGAGCTTGTCGTTGACCGGCTTGAAGTTGTCCAGGTCGACGAACAGCAGCGCGACCTTGGTGCCGTTACGCCGCGACCGCGCCATGGCCCCCGACAGGCGGTCCATGAACAGGTAGCGGTTGGGCAGCCCGGTGAGCGCATCGTGGCGGGCCATGCGGCGCAACTGCTCCTCGGCCTTGCGCAGCTCGGTGACGTTGGTGCCGGTCCCCCGGTAACCGCGGAAGTTGCCGGCCTCGTCGATAATGGGGACGCCGTTCTCGCGCACGTGATGGTCCGCCCCGTCGTCGTCGACGATGGTGTAGCTGAAGTCCCGGAACGGGCGGCGGGCCGCCAGGTCGGCCGCGTGGCCGTTCCATTTCTTCGGTTCCGCCGCCACCTGCGCCTCGCCGGCCACCTCGGCGTGGGTCTTGCCCAGCATGGACTCGCGGCGCACCGGAACGACCGTGAAGAAGCGGTTGGACACGTAGGTGAACCTGAGGTCGGCCCCCAGCTCCCAGAACCAGTCGGAGGCGGCCCCGGCGATGTCGCGGAAGCGCTGCTCGCTTTCCCTGAGCGCCGCCTCGGCCCGCTTGCGTTCGGTGATGTCGGTAAGGATGGTCTGCTGGGCGCTCTCGCCGGCGAAGGTGGTGGCGCGCAGGCCCGCCTCCACGTCGATGACGGAGCCGTCGAGACACACCAGCTTGGTCTCGATGTGGGGCGCCGATTCGGCGCCCTCCGGCGGCGCCGACAGGGGTTCGCCTGACGTCGGGCGGTAGTCGGGATGCACCAGATCGGCGACGCGGCTGCCGATCAGGGCCGCGTTGTCGGGGGCGCGGGTAAGGGCGACCGCGGCCGGATTGACATACAGGATGCGGTTGTCCTTGTGGACGATGATGGCGTTGGGCGACAGCTCGATCAGCGACCGATAGCGTTCCTCGCTGCGCTCCAGGTCCGTCTCGCGCCGCTTGAGTTCCGTGATGTCGGTGCTGACCCCGACCACGCCGCCGTCCGCGGTTCGCCGTTCGCTGACCAGGAGCCAGCGGCCGTCGGCCAGGGCGTACTCCGCCGGGTGTCTGGGGTTGAGGTGGGCTTCCAGCCGCCTGCTCCACCATTCGCCCACGTCGTCCACGCCGGCGAACTGGCCCCTCTCCAGGGCCAGCCGGATGACGTCCTGGAAACGGGCGCCCTGGCGGATCCTGTCGGCCATCAAGGGGTAGAGCTCGCGGTAGCGGTTGTTGAACAACACCAGCCGGTCGTCCGCGTCCCACAGGGCGAAACCCTCCGACACGCTCTCGATGGCATCCATCAGGCGCTGCTCGGCCTCCATCGCCCGGTCCTCGCTTTCCCGCGACGCCTGGGTCATGCGTTCGGCGATGGCCGCGGCCCGCGCCCGGCTGGTGGCCAGCAGGTGGGCCACGGACCACAGGGCGAAGCTGAGCGCGATGCCGACGATCAGGACGATGACCGGCTGGCTGGTGGCATGCGCCGCCTCGAACGCCGGTGTGCTGACGAAACGCAGGGTCCAGGTGCGGCCCCCGACCACCAGATGGGTGGTCTCGGTGAGGACGGACTCGCCGGCACTGCCCGGGGCCTGGTCGCCGAGCGCCGAATCGAACAGCAAGGTGCCGGGCGGCGCGGCGCGGGCGTCGAATGCCTGGAACTGGATATGGGGCGTCGGCCCGCCGACCAGGCCCCCCATCAGGCCGTCGCTGCGCACCCGCGCACCGACCCAGCCACGCAGGGCCGCCCGCCGCACCTCCAGGTCGTCGGGGGTCACCGAGGATCGGTACACCGGCAGGAACATGTAAAGGTCGACGCTGTTCTCGACGCCGTGATTGGCACTCCGGGCACCGGTGACGGCGAGGCTCCCGGTGTCACGCGCCCGTTCCGCGGCTTCACGCATCACGGGATCCGTCCCGATGTCGAGTCCCGGCGCCATGCCGACGGCGGCCGTATCGCCGAGGTGCGTCACCACCAGGTAGTCGGGCCGGACGCCCTCCGGCGTGATGGCGAATCGGGGATCGGCCTGTTGTCGGCGCGACAGGAACGCCGGGTGCTCGGTGATCGGGACATGGGAGACGGCGATGACCTCGCCGAACCCGGCATACCGGTTGGCGGCATCAAGGGACTCGACGAAGCGGCGCCACTCCTCGGGCGAGACCGATTCCGGCCCGAGGATCAGCCCGCGCGCCGAGTGCAGGACGCCGGCGTAGATCTCGGCCCGGGCGGCGACGGCGTTCCGCACCTGCTCGGCCAGCCGCTCGAACTGGGACCGGGCCAAGTCGCCTTGTACGCTCTTCGCATACCAGTACAGCAGCACGGTGGCGACCAGGCAGACGACCAGAAGGACCCATTGCAGATCGCGCGCCCGCCCGGCCTCCTGACCGAAATCCATCACCCCGGCTTCGCGTCCACGCATGGTGTCGCCCCCGCGCGGGGTGCCGATCATCGGCATGTCGGGTCGGTCCTCCCAATGGCGATGGTCGGGGCCGATTGTCGCATCGCGGCCTCCAAAAGCCTTTAGTGAGAAATATAGTAGGTTGCCGGTCGTTTGACCAATGAAGCTGTCGTCACACGGGTCGTCTTTTGGTCGCGGCTTTCACCCGCCAGGCTTGCTGGGCGAGGCCGACCAGATCGTCGTAGGTCCAGTTGCCCTGATCGTTGAGCCGGGTGGCCACGTGCGACGGCGGTGCGTTGAGGCCGTTGCGGGCGCCGGCGATGGCCCCGGTCATGGCGGCCGTGGTGTCCACGTCGCCGCCCACCGCGATGGCGGTGTCGATGGCGGCGGCGTAGTCGTCGGGCGTGCGCAGGAAGGCATACAGGCTCCACAGGACGCTGCCGACGACGAAGGGCGAGATGCCGATCCACATGTCCCGCGACCCGGTCGGCAGACCGGCCCGCGAGATGAAGGTCACCGCCTTCTCCGGGCTCAGCGTCAGCCAGTCCGACAGGCGCCTCAGGGCATCGGCCATGGTGCTGTCGACGGCGCCGGCCCACTCGGCGAGCCGGTCCAGGACCACCTTGGGCTCCAGCGGTTCGTCTCGCAGCGCCAGGGCGACGGCGCCGGCGATGGCAACGGCGCCGCCGGAGCAGCGGGAATCGGCATGGGTGATGCGGCCCTGGTCGCAGGCCGCCCGGATCAGCCCGTCGATATCGTCGTGGAACATCAATCCGATGGGACCGGCCCGCATGGCGCTGCCGTTGCCGGCATTGGGGGGCGGCGTCCCCGCCTCCTGCCAGGGCACCCCGGCGGCCAGCCGCAGGGCGGCGTCCTCGGTGGCGCGGCCGCGGCCGACGATGCGCTCCTCGACGAAGATGGCGGCGATGCGCCGGGCGTAGTCCTCCGGCTCGAACCGGCCGCAGGCCACGTAGCTGGACAAGAGCTCGCGGGCCAGTTGCGAATCGTCGGAATACTGGCCCAGGGGAAACGGGCCGCGGTGCCCTTCGATGGAGCGGCCGTCGCGCAGCACCGCGTCCAGGTGGCTGCGGCACACCTGGCTCGGCTGCCCTTCGACGATGAAGCCGATGGCGTCGCCGACGCACTGGCCGATCAGGCATCCGCAGAACCGGTCCTCGGTGGGTTGCGGTAGACTCACGACGGGGCCTCCGCGGCGTCGGGGATCTCGAACTCGGCGACCATCGGCGCGTGGAAGGACTCCGGCGTGGCGTGCACGGCGCTGGGCGTGATCAACTCGTCGCCAAGGGCTTCGTTGTGCACTTCCAGGGTCCGGTACCAGGCCAACAGCGGGCGTGACACCAGCAGGTGGTCGAGCATCTGCGGCCGCCCGTGATGCACCACCGAGAACCGCTGCGACTGGGCGACGCTGCGGTCCAGGGGCACCAGGGTGCGTGCGGTGAGGTGGGGATTGCCCGTGTCCTCCTCGTCACCGCGCACGGCGCGCACCGGGGTTTCATGGGCGTCGGCGTTGAAGTCGCCGCTGACCAGGATCATGGCGTCCCGGTCGGCATCCATCAGCCGGTCGATGAACAGCCGGGCCTCCAGGGCCTGCCCGGCCCGCTTGATGGCGGCCAGGAAGAACCCCTCGGCCCAGCCGGGCATGGTCCGCCAGGTGTGGGCGTCGCTCTTCTGGCCTTCGACGAAGGCGGCCCGGTGGGCCCGCAGGTGCAGGTTGATCACGTGAAGGGTGCGTTGCCCGTCGAGGCTCAGCGCCGCATAAAGGAAAGGCCGGTCCCACTCCACGGGCGCCGCGTCCTCGGCGGCCGGGCGGGCCGTCGCCGGGCGGTAGCTGGGTGCCGTCACCAGGTCGTGGAAGACCTGGCGGGTCTCGGTCACCGGGAAACGGCTGAGCACCACCAGGTTGTGCTTGTCCCGGACATCCCCGCGGCTGCGGCTGACGCTGGTCGCCCGATGGAACGATTCGTACGGCGTCCCGGCGAGGAGCCGGTCCAGCGCCAGCAGGCGGCGCCGGCCGTTCTTGCGGCGGCGCTGGCCGTCCACCTCCTGCAGGCACAGGACGTCGGCGCGCAGGCGCAGGATCTGCGGCCTGAGCACCGCGATACGCTCGTCGAGGGACGCCCCGCGCGGGGTCTTGCCACCCAGGGTCTCCAGGTTGAAGGTGGCGACTCGGAACGACACTGCGGGCATCGGTTGCAGACTCCACCCACGGCCGCGACCGTCAGGCAGGCGGCGCCAGCGAAACCGTGCCCGCCGCGCCGCTCCCGGTCAACGGGAATCAGCCGCCCAGGCAACGGCGGACGAAGGCCACCACCTCCGGTGAGTCCCACTCCGCGACGCCGGTGACCCGGGCCAACTCCCGGCCGCCGGCGTCGATCAGCACCGTGGTCGGCAGGCCGCCGACCCCCAGCCGGCGGATGAGCTTCATCCGCTTGTCGATGAGCACGGGGAGGTGGGTGATGCCGTTGACCGTGTAGAACTCCTCCACCGCCTTGGCGCCGGCCCGGTCGGCCGACACGGTAAGCACGGCGATGCCGTCATCGGCCACCGCCGCCTGCAAGCGGTCGAGGGCCGGCATCTCGCGGACGCACGGCGCGCACCAGGTGGCCCAGAAGTTCATGACCACGCCGCGGCCGCGCCAGTCGGCGATAGTGCGCACCGTCTCGGTGCCTTCGGCGAAGGGCTCGCCGGGCACCGGCTCGGGCGGCTCGGTGGCCAGGAAGCGGCCCATGGCCTCGGGCGGCGCCGCACACCCCTGGCCCTCCGCGCTTGCAAGCGGCAGGGATATGCCCACAATCACCAGGACCGAGAGCGCGGCAAGTGCGACGCGAAGCATGCTGCCATTTCCTTTGCCAACCGGGCCGACCGTTCGATGACCGCCAAGCCGAAACCAACAGCCAGCGCCATGTGGGGTGGCCGCTTCCAGGACGGGCCGTCGGCCGTCATGGAGGAGATCAACGCCTCCATCGACGTGGATCGGCGGCTCTATGCCCAGGACATCGCGGGCTCCAAGGCCCACTGCGCCATGCTGGTGCGCCAGGGCATCATATCCAAAGAGGACGGTGACGCCATCCTCGGCGGCCTCGACCGGGTTCGCGGCGAGATCGAGGACGGACGGCTGGCCTTCGACCGCGCGCTCGAGGACATCCACATGACCGTCGAAGCGCGGCTGGCCGAGCTGATCGGGGAGCCGGCCGGGCGGCTGCATACGGCGCGCTCGCGCAACGACCAGGTGGCCACCGACCTGAGGCTGTGGGTGCGGGACGCGCTCGACCGCATGGATGCCGACGCCAAGGGCCTGCAGGCCGTCCTCATCGACCGGGCCGAAGCGCACGCCGCCACCGTGATGCCCGGCTTCACCCACCTGCAGACGGCGCAGCCGGTGACCCTGGGTCACCACCTGCTGGCCTACGTGGAGATGCTGGGGCGGGACCGGAGCCGCATGGCCGACTGCCGCCGCCGCCTCAACGAATGCCCCCTGGGGGCGGCGGCCCTGGCCGGCACCGCCTTTCCCATCGACCGCGACGCCACGGCGCGGGCGCTGGGCTTCGACCGGCCGTCGGCCAACGCCATGGACGCCGTGTCCGACCGCGACTTCGCCCTGGAGTTCCTGGGCGTGGCCGCGGTACTGGCCGTCCACCTGTCGCGCCTCGCCGAGGAGATCGTGGTGTGGTGCTCGCAGCCCTTCGGGTTCATGCGGCTGCCCGACGATTTCGCCACCGGCAGCTCGATGATGCCGCAGAAACGCAATCCCGACGCCGCCGAGCTGGTCCGGGCCAAGGCCGGGCGCGTGATCGGCGCTCTGACCGGCCTGCTCGTCGCCATGAAGGGCCTTCCCATGGCCTACGCCAAGGACATGCAGGAGGACAAGGAGCCGGTGTTCGCGGCTGCCGACACCATCGGCCTGTGTCTCGCCGCCATGACCGGCATGATGGCCGAGGCGGTGTTCGACACGGCCCGCATGCGGGCCGCCGCCGGGCACGGCCACGCCACCGCCACCGATCTGGCCGACTGGCTGGTGCGCGCCCTGGGGCTGCCGTTCCGGCGCGCCCACCACGTCACCGGCCGGCTGGTGGCGCTGGCCGATGAGCGGGGCGCGGGGCTGGCCGACCTGAGCCTGGAGGACATGCAGGCGGTGGAGGCGGGCATCACCGGCGACGTGTTCTCGGTGCTGGGCATCGACGACGCGGTGGCCAGCCGCACCAGCGCCGGCGGCACCGCCCCGGCCACCGTGGCGGCAGCGGCGGCAGCGGCGCGGCAACGTTTCCTGGACTGACGGACGTGATCATGACCCATCACGCGAAGCGAACCTTGGCGGCCAGGCTGATCATCGCGGTGCTGGTGGCGGCCCTGGCGGCGCCACTCGCAGGCTGCGGGCGCAAGTCGCAGCCCGACCACCCCGAGGGCTCCAAGTTCCCGCGCAATCATCCGGCCAACCAGTACTACCCGACCTGGCGTTAGCGCTCGGGGACGGGACGAAGGCGGTGGACCACTTCCAGTACCGCGACGGACGGCTGCACGCCGAGGACGTGCCGCTGGAGCGCATCGCCGAGGCCGTCGGCACGCCCTTCTACGCCTACTCCGCGGCCACGCTGACCCGCCACTACCGGGTCTTCGCCGACGCCTTCTCCGACCTGCCGGCGACCATCTGCTATGCGGTGAAGGCCAACGGCAACATCGCCGTCATCGGCACCCTGGCGCGGCTCGGCGCCGGCGCCGACGTGGTCTCCGGCGGCGAACTCAAGCGGGCGCTCACCGCGGGGGTCCCGGCCAACCGCATTGTCTTCTCCGGGGTCGGCAAGACCGCCGACGAGATGGCGGCGGCCCTGGCCGCGGGGGTCATGCAGATCAACGTGGAATCGGAGCCCGAGCTGGCCCTGCTCAACCGCATTGCCGGAGAGCGCGGGGTGCGGGCGCCGGTGGCGGTGCGGATCAACCCCGACGTCGACGCGGGCACCCACGCCAAGATCACCACCGGCCTGAGCGAGAACAAGTTCGGCGTCGAGTGGACCCGCGCCCACCAGGTCTATGCCGATGCCGCCGCCATGCCGGCCATCGAGATCGTCGGCGTGGCCGTCCACATCGGTTCCCAGATCACCGAGCTGACGCCATTCCGCGACGCCTATTTGCGGCTCCGGGACCTGGTCGCCATGCTGCGTGCCGACGGCCACCCCATCGCCCGGCTCGACCTGGGCGGCGGCCTTGGCATCCCCTATGGCGACGACGGCGCCCCGGCGCCGGCCCCCGAGGACTACGCCGCGGTGGTGCGGGCCACCGTCGGCGACCTGGGCTGCGACCTGATTCTGGAGCCGGGGCGGGTCCTGGTGGGCAATGCGGGTGTTCTGGTCACCCGGGTGCTCTATATGAAAGAAGGAGCGACCCGCGGTTTCGCCATCGTCGATGCGGCCATGAACGACCTGCTGCGGCCGGCCCTCTACGAGGCCTACCACGCCATCGTCCCGGTTCGCGAAGCGGACGGCGCGGACGAGCCGGCGGAGTTCGACGTGGTCGGTCCGGTGTGCGAGACCGGCGACACCTTCGGCACCTTCAGGCCCCTGCGGGGCATCGGCACCGGCGACCTGCTGGCCATCCGCACCGCCGGGGCCTACGCGGCCGTCATGGCGTCGGCGTACAACGCCCGGGCCCTGGTGCCCGAGGTGATGGTCAACGGCGACGCGTTCGCCGTGGTCAGGGAGCGCATCGTGGTCGATGACCTGCTGGCCCGGGAATCGGTGCCCCCGTGGCTGGCTGCGGCCGAGGACGGAGGCTGAGCCGTGGACCATCCCTTCCGAGGACGCCGGCGGGTGCTCCTGGAAGCGGCCCGCGCGGTCCTGTTCTGGGAGGGCCTTTGGCCCCGTCTGTGGCCGGCGGCCGGTGTGGCCGGACTGTTCGTCGCCGTCGCCCTGCTCGACATCCTGCCCCTGCTGCCGACGTGGTTGCATGGGCTCCTGCTGCTGGCATTCGCCGCCGGATTCGCCTGGGCCCTGCGCCGCGCCACGACCGGCGTCAGCGCCGTCGGCCGCGCCCCGGCCCGCCACCGCCTGGAGCGGGACAGCGGGCTCGACCACCGACCGCTGACGGCGCTGGGCGACCACTTGGCCGCGGGGCGCGACGACCGGGCCGCCGAGGTTCTTTGGCAGGCCCACCTGCGGCGCATGGCGGCGGCGGCCGATACCTTGCGCCTGGCCCCGCCCGCCCCCGGCCTGGCCCGGCACGATCCCTGGGGCCTGCGGGCCGTGGTCGTGCTGCTGCTGGTGGTGGGGCTGGCCGCCGCCTGGGGCGAGCCCCTGCCCCGTCTGGCGCGGGCGCTGTTTCCCGGCGCCATGGCCGCCGCCGAACCGGCCACGGTGGAGCTGTGGATCACCCCGCCCGCTTATACGGGGCAGGCGCCCCTGTTCGTCGACGGACCGACCGAAAGAGCCCTCGGCATGCCCGCCGGCAGCGCCCTGCTGGTAAGGCTGGCCGGCACCTGGGACGAGCCGGGACTGACCCTCGGTGACCGCGCGGTGGCGTTCACCGGGGTCGCCGAAGCCGGCTACCGGGCCGAGGCGGTCATCGAGGACGAAACGCGGCTGGCGGTGACGGCCGACGGCCGCGAGGTGGCGGCATGGACCCTGACGCCGGTTGCCGATTCGCCGCCCGAGGTGACCTTCGCCGCGCCGCCACAGCCGACGGCGGGCGCGCGCTTGCGGGTCCCCTACAAGGCGGCCGACGACTACGGCCTGACGGCCGTCGAGGCGGTGATCCTCAGTGCCGACGGGCGCGCCCTGGCCGGGGGCGAGGCCGAGCTGCGGCTGACCCTGCCGCTGCCGCGGGCCGGCGCCAAGACCGCCCGGGGCAGCGGCATCCACGACCTGACGGCCCATCCGTGGGCCGGCCTGCCGGTGATCGTCCGGCTCGAAGCCACCGACGCCCGGGGCCAGGTGGGCGAGAGCCCGCCGACCGCCATGGTGCTGCCGGAACGGACCTTCAACCATCCGGTGGCGCGGGCCATCATCGAGCAGCGGCGCAAGCTGGCGGCCCCGTCCCAGGCGATGCGCGACGAGGTCATCGACGGTCTCGGCGCCATCGCCGAGACCCCCGAACGGTTCGACGACGACACGGTGGTCGCCCTGGCCCTGGCCTTCGCCCGGGCGCGTCTCGGCCACGATCGGCGGGAGGCGGCGGTGGCGGCGGTGCGCGCCCTGCTGTGGGACACCGCTCTGCGGCTCGAGGACGGCGGGCTGTTCCTGGCGGCGCGGGACTTGCGGCGGGCGCGCGAAGAGATGGTTCGGGCCCTGCGCGAGGGGGCGGGCAAGGCCGAGCTGGAGCGCCTGATGGATGCCCTGCAGCAGGCCCTCGACCGCTACCTCACGGCGCTGAGCACCTTCGCCCAGCAGAACGCGGATACCGACATCCCCATCTCCCCCGATGCCGAGTTCCTGACCAGCGACGACCTGCAACGGCTGCTCGACGAGGCCCGGGAGCTGATGCGCAGCGGTGCCGCCGACGCGGCCCGGCGCCTGCTCGCCGAGTTGCAGCGGCGGCTCGACGACATCCAGATCGGGCTGCGCTTCTCGGTGCCGCCGGAAACCGTGACACAGGCGCGGGAGTTGATGGAAGCGCTGCGCGACCTGGCGCAGCGCCAGCAGCAGCTTCTCGACGACACCTTCGACCGCCTGCGCACCCGCGAGCGGGGGACCGAGTCGACGCCCGAGGAGCGCCGCCGGGAGGCCGAGCGCCAGGAGTCGGTGCGTGGCGACCTGGGCCGCCTGATGCTGGACTCCGACACCCTGCTCGGCGCCATCCCGGATGCCCTGGGTGAGGCCGAGCGGGCCATGCGCGGCGCCGCCGACGCCCTGGCCGCCGGCCAGGACCGTCTGGCCGTCGAGGGCCAGGGTCAGGCGCTGCAGCATCTGCGCGAGGCGGCCCAGGGCATCACGGCGGAAATCGCCCGGCAGATGGGCGGCGGCGTGGCGGCGGGCACGCGGGCCCTGTGGCCGGGGCGCAACCGCGATCCCTTCGGCCGCACCCCCTATCCCGGAATGGGCGGGGTGACCGACGATTCGTCAGTCCGCGTACCCACCAAGATGGAGCGGCTGCGCTCCCACGAGATCCTGCGCGAGCTCCGGCGTCGCGCCGGCGAACGCCACCGGCCGCGGCCCGAGCTCGACTACATCGACCGCCTGCTGCGCCTGTTCTGAGCCAACACCGGCGTCCGGTTGCAGTCATCGCTTATTCAACGCTGAGGTCGCGGTGGGGGCGCAGAGGACGCCGAGAAGGACCCGCGCCGCTGCGCGGCGCTTTCCCTTTCCTCCGCGTCCTTTGCGTGACCTCCGCGACCTTGTATGTCTTGGTGGGTGTGAAGGGATTTCCGTGCGAAGGAAGGATGCCGGCCCTCGACGTTGAGGGCCGGTGGCGGGCGGGAGACCGATCGCGAC
>JANQFP010000148.1 GCA_028277795.1 Rhodospirillales bacterium | reverse complement strand
CGATGCTCCAGCATCGCGGCGCACGCCCCTCCTGCCGGCGCGCAAACTCAAGGCATTGAAAAGCATCATGAACCTCTCGGACGGGCTCTAATGGTCTGGACGCCTTTCGAACACTGTGCCTGACGCCGGACCCCGAATTCAACCGGCATTCCCCGGATGGCTCCTTGTCTTGGCCCCGATGGGCCCTCGCGGCAGGGGGCGCTGATGGCGTGGCCGCCGCAGCGCATCGTCCGGCGCCGCCACGGCCGATCGTCGGCTCACCCGCCACGGGATTGGCCCGGAAACGGCCGTCGAACGGGAGTTCCTTGCACGTCGAGGCGTTCTGAAGCACGCTCACCTTGCCGGGAGGGGGCCGCGTGGGCTTTGCGGCGCGCCACGACAGTGCTCCGCAAGCCGGCTCGAAGGCGCGCCCGTATTTGGCGGTTGGAAGGGACGACGAGATGGACGCTGCCAAGCTGGCCGAATTGGACGACAGGCTGAACGCCTACCTCCGGCTGTCGAGCTTTCCGGTGGCCGTGCGGTTCCTGAGGAGCTGGGACGAGGCGCCGCCGCGGGCCAAGAGGCCGCTCAAGGACCTGAACAACCGCCTCACCACCTGCCAGGCCATCTCCTTCGCCCGCCGCTTCGGCTGGGTCATGGCCCTCGGCCGCGAGGACTCGAGCTGCGTGCTCGGGGCCATGGCACTGGGTCTGGAGAAGAGGCTTTCGCACTACGTGGACGGCAACCTGTGCATCGACCTCTACACCGAGAGCCTGGAAGCCGGCCGCCTCAGCGAGGAAAGCGTGCCGACGCTGTCCGAGGGCTCTTGCGTGGGCGTGGTCACGGCCCCCCTGAACCGGTGCGCTTTCGAACCCGATTCCGTCATCATCTACGGCAATGGCGCGCAGGTCATGCGCCTCGGTCAGGCGTACCTGTGGAAGCGGGGCGGCACGCTGACGAGCGAGTTCCGCGGCCGCATCGACTGCGCGGATCTGGCCATCGCGCCGGTGACGACGGGCGAGCCCCAGATGATCGTGCCGTGCACCGGCGACCGCATCTTCGGTCAGGTGCAGGACCACGAGGTGGCCTTCAGCTTCCCGTTCTCCCTGATGGACGAGATCCTCGAAGGTCTCGAGGCGACCCACAAGGCGGGCGCCGCCCGCTATCCGGTGACCAACTGGCTCAACTACACGGGCGGCTTCCCCAAGTCCTACGACGACTACCGCGCCATGCTCGACGAATGACGGCCGCCGGACGGGGCGTGACCGCCGACACTCCAGGCGAAAGACGGCTACCAGCCCTTTAGCCCGGGGAGCCCGGCCGTTCGATGATCATCCACATGTTGTCGCTGGTGGGCAGGTGGTCGAGGAGGCCGAAGCGGCGTAATCGAAAACCGGTATCGCGCACCATGGCGGTCAGCGAGCTTGGCGTGAAGTAGTTGAGGTGGTCGGGGAAGCGGAAGCCGCACCAGCGGCGGCCCATGACCACCCGGTTGACCGACCCGTAGTTGGGCACCTTGATGACCGCCGCGCCGCCCGGCGCCAGGGCGTGGTGCAGGGCCGCCAGCACCCCTTTCGGGTCGGACTCGTGCTCGAGATACGAGCGCAGGGACGCGCCGGTGAAGTAGCCGGCGGGGAACGAGCGCAGGCCCTCGCGGCACGGCGCGTTGATGGCGTGGCCGCCGCGGGGGGCGAAGCGGGCCTCGGCGCTGGCCGCCTCGTCTTCCGAGATGTCGATGCCGAAGGGGATGAAGGCTTCGTCCAGGATGTCGAACTGTGTGCCGCCGCCGCAGCCCAGGTCGATGACCCGACCCGGCGGCACGTACCGCGCGATCAGCTCGCAGACGTTGTTGCGCGGCATCAGCTTCATGCGCACCCGGGTGGCGAGACTCAGGCGGTGGGAGATGGGCCTGAGCTCGGCCTTGCGGTCGAACTCCACCTCGCGGGTCTTCTCCCACGCCAGGTTGGAGACCAGCTCCGTGTAGTCGGGCGCGTTGGCCAGGTACACGAACCCGCAGCCGGCGCAGCGGGTCATGGCCCATTCGCGGGGCGCGTAGTCCATGGGCGCCGCGCCGCCGCCGTCGGCCCCGCACTGGGGGCAGGTGCGCCGGACCGTGCGCAGCCCCGGGCCGCCCCCGTCGGCCGCGGCGCTCACCCCCGGCTTTGCCGGTAGAGGGTCATGGCGTCGGGCATCAGCTTCTGGATCTCGGCGACCCGGTTCTCGTCCGACGGGTGGGTGGACAGGAACTCGGGCGGCTTCTGTCCGCGGCTCATGCGGGTCATGTTGGACCAGAAGGCCACCGCCTCCCGCGGGTCGTAGCCGGACTGGGCCATGTAGCGGACGCCCAGCTCGTCGGCCTCGTACTCGTGGCTGCGCGAGAACGGCAGGATGACGCCGTACTGCAGGCCGGCGCCGAGCAGGCCGGCGATCTCGTTGGCATAGGCGTAGTCGCCCGCATTGAGCGCAATGGAGACGGCCTGCAGGCCGATCTGCTTGGCCTTGGCGGCGGCGATGCGCTGGCGGCTGTGATCGGCGTTGATGTGGGCCACCTCATGGCCCATGACGGCGGCCAGTTGGTCGTCGTTGCGGAACACCGAGAAGATGCCCTCGTAGAACGCCACCTTGCCGCCGGGGACGGCGAAGGCGTTGATCTCGTTGCCCTGCAGCACGGCGAACTCCCAGCTCGGCTCGCGGGTGTTGCTGTTCGAGACCACCCGGGAGCCGATGTCGTTCAGCCGCCGCGTCATGCCGGCGTCGCGCGAGTCCGGGCGCTCGGCGCGGATTCGGTGCCAGGTGTCCACCCCCATCTGCCGGAGCTGGGCATCGGGCACCGCGAACTCCGAGGCACTGGATATGAGCTGCTGCATCTGCGGCGATTCGCAGGCCACGACCATGGTGCCGGCGACTCCCACCAGGCCGATCAGCACGGTGCGGCGGTCGGTGAGCGCGGGTGCGGGCCTCAGTTCCGTCATGATGTCCTCCCCTGTCGGCGGTCCACAGGACTTCAGATTACGCCTCCAGAGCCCCGGCACAAGACCCGGACCCGGCGATCCCCTTCTTCACCATTCCGCGACCTCAGCGTTCCTCAGCGTCCTCAGCGTTCAATTCCCCCTCGGTCCTCGACGACGTGCCGGTCAATTGAAACGCGGAGGACGCTGAGGAACGCTGAGGTCGCTGACGAGAATTTCTATGGGCGTGTCGGCAAAGACCGTCACGCGGTGTCGAGGACCAGGGGCGTCAGGTCGGGCGGGGCGGTGCCGGGGCCGAGGCGGGGCAGCGCCGTCACCGGCACCGGCGTCAGGAAACGGGCCAGGGTGTCGACGGTCTCGGCCAGCGGCACCGGGTTCTCTTCCGACTCGCTGACCACCACCCCGGCCAGGGCGATGCCGCGCGCCATGAGCGCGTGGGCCGCCGTCAGGGTGTGGCTGAGGGTACCGAGCGCGCTGCCGGTGACCAGCAGCGCCGGCGCGCCCAGGACGGCCATCCAATCCAGCACCGTGAGCCGTTCGGTCAAGGGCACCATGACCCCGCCCAGGCCCTCGATCAGCAGCACGTCCCCGGGCCCGGCCCGGCAGGCGTTGCAGAACGCCACCACGTCCTCGAAGGGCACGGTGCGGCCTTCGCGCCGGGCCGCCATGTCGGGCGACAAGGGGGCCCGGAAGCGCCACGGCGAGACAGCCTCGATGGTCTCCGCCGTGACGGGCCGGCCGATGGCGTCGAGCAGGATGCCGGTGTCGGAGTCCTCGGGATGGTCGTCGTCGTAGCCGCTGATGACCGGCTTGACGGCGTTGACGCCGAGACCCTTCGCCGCCAGTTGCCGGCACAGCAGCGCCGCCACCACCGTCTTGCCCACCTCGGTGCCGGAGCCGGTGACGAACAGGGTCCTCATGCCGGCGCGCCTTCGAACCGACCCGCGAAGCGCCGTCGTCGCGCGCCGGAAAGCCCGCGCGGCGATTGCGCGGCAATGCCTTCGCATGACATGGGCCGGAGGGTCATTTCATTTCATTGGCGCGACGGTATCACGCCGCCGAGGCGATGGGTCCCAGGTGGGCGGCCAGGCGCTCGATGTCGGCGTCCTCGTGGGCCGCCGAGAAGGCGAAGCGCAGGCGCGACGTGCCCTCGGGCACCGTCGGCGGGCGGATGGCGCCGACCAGGAAGCCGGCGTCCTCCAGGGACCGCGACGCACCCAGCGCCGCCTCGGCCTCGCCGAGGACGAACGGCACGATGGGGCTTTCCGCCGGCGGCCGGCCCATCAGGGAGGTGAACAGCCGCGCCTTGGCCACCGGCGCCTCCACCGGCACCCCGCCGTTCGTGATCAGGTCCAGGGCGGCGATGGCCGACGCCACCACCGCCGGCGGCAGGGCCGTCGAATAGATGAGGCTGCGGGCCCGGTTGCGCATCAGGTCGATGACCGCGGCCGAGGCGCACAGGTAGCCGCCGTAGGCGCCCACCGCCTTGGACAGGGTCCCCATGTGCAGGGGCACCTGTGCCCGGTCTCCCCAGTGGGCGGCGCTGCCGCGGCCGCCGCCGACCACGCCCAGCCCGTGGGCGTCGTCGGTCATCAGCCAGGCGTCGAACTCGGCCGCCAGGTCCGACAGGGCCGGCAGGGGCGCCAGGTCGCCGTCCATGCTGAACACCCCTTCGGTGAGGACCACGCAGTGGCGGCAGCCGGCCCGGCGCTCCGCCAGCAGGCGCCGGCAGTCCTCGGGATCGTTGTGGCGGAAGGTCGCGAGGGCGGCGCCACTCAGCCGGGCACCGGCGTGCATGCAGGCATGGGCCAGCTCGTCCATGACGATGAGATCGTCCTCGCCGGCCAGGGACGGGATGATGCCCACGTTGGCCAGGTACCCGCTGCCGAACACGCAGGCGGCTTCGGTGCCCTTGATGGCGGCCAGGCGCGCCTCCAGCTCGGCATACAGCGGGTGGCTGCCGGTGATCAGCCGCGACGCCCCGGCCCCGGCGCCGTAGGTCTCGATGGCGTCGGCGGCGGCCCGGCAGACCTCCGGGTGGTGGGACAGGCCCAGGTAGTCGTTGCAGGAAAAGGAAATCAGGTCGCGGCCGTCGCGCACCGTCCGGTGGCCGGCCATGCGGTGGGTTTCCGCGATGCGCCGGCGCAGGGTGCGGGCGCTCAGCGCGTCCAGCTTGGCGGCGGCATAGCGCTCCAGGGAGGGTGCGGACGGCGGCGGCGACATCGGTCCTTGCTTCGGTGCGATCGGCTTGCAATAACTGCGCAGGAACCGCCCGAGGGCGGCAACGGAACGGGTGCTCCAGTCATGACCGAACCATCGCAGACCGTCCGGGACACCGCGGACACCGCCCCCCCGGCCGGCGGGACGCGCCACGACTGGACCCTGGACGAAATATTGGGCCTTTTCGGGCTGCCCTTCAACGACCTCCTCTTCCGCGCCCAGACCGAGCACCGCCGCGCCTTCGATCCCAACCGGATCCAGGCCAGCACGCTGCTGAGCATCAAGACCGGCGGCTGCTCCGAGGATTGCGGCTACTGCGCCCAGAGCGCCCACAACGAGACCGAGCTGGAGCGCGAGCGCCTGCTGTCGCTCAAGGAGGTGCTGACCGCGGCCCGGCGGGCCAAGGACGAGGGCGCCAGCCGCTTCTGCATGGGCGCCGCCTGGCGGTCCCTGGGCAAGGCCCAGACCCACGACATCGTCGAGTTCGTCAAGGGTGTGAAGAACCTGGGCCTGGAGACCTGCATGACCCTCGGCATGCTGTCCCCCGAGCAGGCGCGGGCGCTCAAGGCTGCCGGGCTCGACTACTACAATCACAACGTCGATACGTCGGAAGGGTTCTATCCGAACATCGTGACGACGCACGGCTACCGGGACCGGCTGGAGACCATCCGCCACGTGCAGGACGCCGGCATCAAGGTGTGCTCGGGCGGCATCATCGGCATGGGCGAGGAACGGGCCGACCGGGCCGGCATGCTGCTGACCCTGGCCAACCTGCCGCGTCACCCGGAGAGCGTGCCCATCAACCTGCTGATCCCCATCCCCGGCACGCCGCTGGCCGACACCGAGGCCCTGGACCCGCTGGAGCTGGTGCGCACCATCGCCGTGGCCCGCATCCTCATGCCGGGATCCTACATCCGCCTGTCGGCCGGGCGCGAGGCGGCCAGCGACGAGCTGCAGGCCCTGTGCTTCCTGGCCGGCGCCAACTCGGTGTTCCTGGGCGACCGCCTGCTCACCGCCGGCAACGCCGACCCCGGGGCCGACGAACGGCTGTTCGCCCGCCTGGGCCTGGACCTGATGCCCGCCGAGCCCGCCGAGGCCGAGGCCGCCCACCACGCCGCCGAATGAGCGGGAGCCCGCCGGCCTGGCTCAAGGCCGGGCAGCGCCACCTGTGGCGGCCTTACACCCAGATGCAGACGGCGCCGCCGCCCCTGCCGGCGGTGTCCACGCATGGCACCCGCATCCGCCTGGCCGACGGCCGCGAGCTGGTGGACGGCATCGCGTCCTGGTGGACCGCCTGCCACGGCTATAACCACCCCCACATCACCGCCGCCCTGGAACGCCAGGCGCGCGCCATGCCCCACGTGATGCTGGGCGGACTGGCGCACGAGCCGGCGGTGACCCTGGCCCGCCGCCTGGCCGCCCTGCTGCCGGGCGACCTGGACCACGTGTTCTTTTCGGACTCGGGGTCGGTGGCCGTCGAGGTGGCGCTGAAGATGGCGCTTCAGTTCTGGATCAATGCGGGACGGCCGGAGCGGCGGCGGTTCGTCGCTTTCCGCGACGCCTATCACGGCGACACCATGGGCGCCATGTCGGTGTGCGACCCGGACGAGGGCATGCACCACCTGTTCCACGGCCACCTGCCCGAGCAGATCATCGTCGACCTGCCCCGCAGCCCGGCCGCCCTGGCCGACTTCGAGGCGCTGCTCGCCGGGCGCCGCGACGAGATCGCCGGCGTCATCATCGAGCCCCTGGTCCAGGGGGCCGGCGGCATGAAATTCCACGACGCCGAGACCCTGGCCGCCGTGCGACGGGCGGCGGCGGCCCACGACGTTCTGTTCATCGCCGACGAGGTGTTCACCGGCTTCGGCCGCACCAGGCACTTGTTCGCCTGCCAGGCGGCGGACGCCACGCCGGATATCCTATGCATCGGCAAGGCGCTCACCGGCGGCGCCGTGGGCCTGGCCGCCACCGTCGCCACCCGGCGGGTCTACGAGGCCTTCCTGTCGGAGGACCCGGAGAAGGCCCTCATGCACGGCCCGACCTACATGGGCAACCCGCTGGCCTGCGCCGCCGCCAACGCATCGCTCGACCTGTTCGAGACCGAGCCCCGGGTTGACCAGGCGGCGGCCATGGAGGCGGTGCTGGCCGACGGCCTGGAGCCGTGCCGGGGCCTGCCCGGCGTGGTGGACGTGCGGGCCAAGGGGGCCATCGGCGTGGTGCAGCTCGCGGAAATGCGCCAGCTCGACTGGCTGCGCACCCGGTTCGTCGAGGAAGGGGTGTGGCTGCGCCCCTTCGGCGACATCGTCTACATGACCCCGGCGCTGGTGGCCTCCGAAGACGATCTGGCGACCCTCACCGGCGCCGTCGTCGGGGTGCTCACCGAGTGGGCGGACCTGTAGACGGCGAGTGACGCACGGCCCATCACTTCTCCGCGAGGCGGCCCCTAATCGGATGCCGCCGCCCCCCTCTGCCGGTTAGGATGGCGGACCGAAATGATGGGCATGGACACATGGATGCACGACGGATCGTTCGACGGCTGGCCGTCGCCACGGTTGCGGCCTGGTGGGCCGTTGCCGTGACGGGACCGGCACCGGCGGCCGGGGACGGCCTGGCGCAGGCCATCTTCGCCGGCGGCTGCTTCTGGTGCGTTGAATCGGACTTCGACAAGGTGCCCGGCGTGGTGAGCACCACCTCGGGCTACACCGGCGGCCACCTCGACAACCCCTCCTACCGGGACGTCACCGCCGGCGGCAGCGGCCACCGCGAGGCGGTGAAGATCGTCTTCGACCCCAAGGTGGTGTCCTACGAGGACCTGCTGCACGTGTTCTGGCGCACCGTCGATCCGACCGACGGGGGCGGCCAGTTCTGCGACCGCGGCCACAGTTACACCACCGCCGTCTACGCCGTCGACGACGAGCAGCGCCGGCTGGCCGAGGCTTCGAAGCAGGCGATCGCGGACGCGGGTGTCCTGGAGAAGCCCATCGTCACGCCTATCCTGGCCGCCGGCCCCTTCTACGACGCCGAGGACTACCACCAGGACTACTACAAGAAGAACCCGCTGCGGTACAACTTCTACCGTCACTCCTGCGGCCGCGACGCGCGGGTCAAGGCGGTGTGGGGCAACCAGGCGCGCGCCGGCATCCCCCACAGCTGAGCGAGGGGACGCGTTTCCGGCTCCACCGTCCCGCCAGGAGCGGGCCGAAAAGAGTAGTCCGTACTACGGTTGAGGTTCGCGACGCCGCGGTCGGCCGCCGGGACGCGACGCAGGCCGTGGCGGATGGGAAAAATGCGGGCTCAGGGCACGCGCCGGCATCCCCCACGGCTGAGCGAGGGGACGAGTCAACGGCTCCGCCGCCTCGGTGGGCGGCGGACGCTGAAGGTCTGAGGTGCGGAAAAGGGCCCCGGCCGCGGGGTCAGTCGACCAGCGACAGGTTCTCGGCCGAGCTCTTCCCGTTCTGCCCCTTCTGCAGCTCGTACTGGATGCGCTGGCCCTCACGGAGATTGGAGAGGCCGGCCCGCTCCACGGCCGAGATGTGGACGAAGGCGTCCTTGCCGCCGTCGTCGGGGCTGATAAAGCCGTAACCCTTTACGGCGTTGAACCACTTCACGGTTCCTGTTGTCATCGATCCGTTCCCAGTCAAGTCGTGGCGTTCACCCGCGCTTCGCACGAATGGGTCTCAGCTCATCGGTCTCCAGGGTGTCGAGCAACGCGGTCGGCGCCATGAAGCAGGATACGCCGGATCGTCAAAACTGATTACGGCTATATAACGACCGCCGAAGCCGACGACAAACGAAATTCTCGGTGGCCGGTTAGGAGTTGGACCCGGCTTCCTCGTTGGCCGGGCCCTTGTCCACCGGCTTTTGCGCCGCCGCCGGGCGAGACGCGGGCGGCGGCGGACCGCGGAACCGGAGGGCCATGGCCAGCAATCCCAAGTTGACCACCACGTAGATCCCGTGGGCCACGAGGACGAAAAGCTGCAGCGCCAGCCCAGCCAGGGGACCCGAGTCCGGGTGGCCGGTGACCACCTCGGTGCCCATGACGATCACGCCCGACAGCATGCCCATGGCCGCCGCCGGCACGGTCAGCCAGCGGGCGTCGTCGATGCGTCCGGTCATCAGGGCCAGTCCGCCCAGGGCGAACAGCACGTGGGCGAACGCCGCCAGCGGCAGGTCGTAGCGATGGGCATCCACCAGCCAGTCGCCGGTCATCAGCGACAGCCCGATGATCAGGGGCAGGATGATGGCCCACAGGAGCAGCCGCCGGCCCACCTGGTGCGGGTGCCTTGGAAAGGCCGGCCTCGGCACCGGCCGCTGCGGCCCTTTCTGGCCAGGGCCTTCGACGGGGCTCCGGCCCCCGCCCTCGGGGCCGGCCGGACGATCGGGTTGGGGGTCGGGACTGGAGATCGCCTCAACTCTTGCCTTCGACCGGCAGGCCATGGCGCAGCCAGCCCCGGATGCCGCCCTTGATCACCGACAGATCGGTGAATCCGGCCTTGCGCAGGACGCGGGCGGCACGGGCGGCGCGGGTCTCGTTGTGGCAGTGGATGAACACCGGGTGGGTCTTGAGGCCTTCCAGATCGCCGGACACGGCCTGCAGGCGGGTGGTCAGGTCGCCCACCGGCAGGTTGACGGCTCCGGGGATGTGGCCGGTCCGACCGGTGAACTCGCGCGCGGTGCGCACGTCCAGGACGATGGCGTCGTCCCCCTTCTCGTCCAGCCGGCGTTTCACGTCCTGGGCATCGAGGAAGGGAACGCCGGCCATCCACCGCGGCACGTACTTCATGGCCAGCACGGCCAGGATCACGAGGGCGATGGTGGCAATGTCGCGGGTGGTGAAATCCACGGACAGACTCCCCGAAGGCGAGGGATGGGAGGCGCGGGCGCCCTCCTCCACTTAGTAATCCGCGCCCGTCCTTGTCAATCCGTCTTCAGGCCCTTGGCACCCCGGAGGTCGGCGCCGGCCAGCTTGGCGCCGCGGGCGTCGGCGCCGGTGAAGTCCGCGTCCACCAGGATGGCGCCGGCGAGGTCGGCGTCGCGCAGGTCGGCCTCGGACAGGTTGGCGCCTTCCAGGTCGGCGTTGGCCAGCACGGCGCCGGCCAGCTTGGCGCGGAACAGGCGCGCGTTGGACATGTTGGTGCGCCACATGCCGCCGGCGCCGGCCAGGGCGCCGATGGTCATGTCGCCCATGCGGGCACCGATGAGGTTGGCGCCGTTGAGGTTGGCCCGCTCCAGCTTGGCCCCGCGCAGGTCGGCCCGCGACAGGTCGGCGCCCCTGAGGTCGGCGAAGGACAGGTCGGCCATGGCGAACTCGGCCTTCTTGAGCACGGCGCCGCGGAGCACGGCGAACGACAGGTCGGCAGCGGCAAGGATCACCGACGGCAGGTCGGCCTTGTTCAGATCCACCTTGCTCAGCTCGGCGCGGCGGCCATTGCGGCCGTTGGAGTGGATCCACTCGGCATGCTCGCGGATGATGTCGGCGAGCGAGCGGTCGAGCATGTCCAGGTGGCCGGGCATCTTGGCCAGGCTCAGGTCCACCTTGGACATGTCCACGGTCTCGAACACGGCGCCGATGAGGTCGGCGCCGGTGAAGTTGGCGTTGTCCAGCACGGTGCGGGAGAACACGGCGCCGTGGAACACCGCGCCGGTCAGGTTGGCATCGGTGAAGTCCACGCCTTCCAGCACGCAGCCGGTGAGGTTGGACAGGCTCAGGTTGGCGCGGATGAACTTGGCGTCGCGCAGGATGCAGTCGGTGAGGTCCGTCTGCACCACGAAGGCATCCGACACCTTGGCCCGTGACAGGTCGGCCCCCTTGACCACGGCCTTGTCGAGGGCCGCCGCCGCCTCCTCGTAGGACACGGCCACCAGCCCCTCCTTGCGGAAGGACTTGAACAGCACGCCGTCGCGGAGGTCGGCGTCGGTCAGCACGGCGCGGGACAAATTGGCGCCGCGCACCCGGGCCCCTCGCAGGTCGGCATTCGTCAGGTCGGCGCGGCTGAGGTCCGCCTCCTCCAGGTCGGCGGCGAACAGGTTGGCGCCCTCCAGCCTGGTGCCGCTGAGGTCGGCGTTGCGCAGCCGCGCCCCGGTGAGGTTGGCCTGGGACAGGTTGCGCCCGGCCAGGTCCACATAGGCCAGGTCGTGGAGATTGAGCTTGGCGCGGGCGCCGCCGGTGCGCCCCTCGATGAAACGCTCGTGGGCGGCGACGATGTCGTCCAGCTCCGTCGGCGTGACCTTCTTCCAAACGTCTTCGGTGTCGGACGACTCGTACACGGCTCTCGGGGCTCCCGGCGGGGCTTCCCCCAATGATACGCCAGCGCCCCGGAATTCGGTAACGCATTGCGGCACCGGGCGGGGCGCATTATGTGACAGCCCACATGAGCGCCATTCCTGCCGTCCACGTCATCGGCGGCGGCCTCGCCGGCAGCGAGGCGGCCTGGCAACTGGCCCGCGCGGGCGTGCCGGCGGTGATTCACGAGATGCGCCCGGTGCGCGGCACCGACGCCCACGTGACCGATCACCTGGCCGAGCTGGTGTGCTCCAACTCGTTCCGCTCCGACGATGCCGAGACCAACGCCGTCGGCCTGCTGCACGAGGAGATGCGGCGCGCGGGCTCCCTGATCCTGGCCGCGGCCGACGCCCACCGGGTGCCCGCCGGCGGCGCCCTGGCCGTGGACCGCGAGGGCTTCAGCGCCGCCGTGCAGGCGGCCCTGGAGGCGGATCCGCTGGTTTCGGTGGTGCGCGAGGAGGTGTCGGGGTTGCCACCGGCCGACTGGGACAGCGTCATCGTCGCCACCGGGCCATTGACGTCGCCCGCCCTGGCCGCCGCCGTCCGCAGCCTCACGGGCGAGGACTCGCTCGCCTTCTTCGATGCCATCGCGCCCATCGTCTACAAGGACTCCATCGACTTCACGAAGGCCTGGTTCCAGTCCCGCTACGACAAGGGGGACGGCGCCGACTACATCAACTGCCCGCTGGACCGGGACCAGTACGCCGCCTTCGTCGCCGCCCTGTGTGATGCCGAGAAGAGTCCGTTCCGGGACTGGGAACGGGACACGCCCTATTTCGAAGGCTGCCTGCCGGTGGAGGTGATGGCCGAGCGGGGCGCCGATACCCTGGCCTACGGGCCCCTGAAGCCGGTGGGCCTGACCAACCCGCACGCCCCCGCCACCAAGCCCCACGCGGTGGTGCAGCTGCGCCAGGACAACGCGCTGGGCACGCTGTACAACATGGTGGGTTTCCAGACCAAGCTGACCCACGGCGAGCAGACCCGCGTCTTCCGCATGATCCCGGGCCTGGAGAGAGCCCGCTTCGCCCGCCTGGGCGGGGTCCACCGCAACACCTTCCTCAACGGCCCGCGGCTGCTGGACGGCACCCTGCGCCTGAGAGCGGACCCGCGGTTGCGGTTCGCCGGCCAGATCACCGGCTGCGAGGGCTACGTGGAGAGCGCCGCCATGGGCCTGGTTGCCGGACGCTTCGCCGCCGCCGAGCGGGTTGGCCGGGCTCCGGTTCCGCCGCCACCGACCACCGCCATGGGCGCCCTGCTGGCCCACATCACGGTCGGTGCCCGCCCGGAGACGTATCAGCCCATGAACGTCAACTTCGGCCTGTTTCCGCCGATGGACGACGGTCCGGGCGGCCGCCGGGGCCGCCGCGACCGCCGCCGTGCGATGACGGCGCGGGCGTTGCAGGACCTGGAGGAGTGGCTGGGGGGCGTCAGGACTCCCTTCGCCGCTGCCGCCGCCTCAGCAGGCCCAGGGCGGCGAGGCCCACGCCCATGAGCGTGAGGGTGCCGGGCTCGGGAACCTGAGTCGGGCCGTCGATGACCTGGTGCAGCTCGATGACCAGGTCGTTGTAGTCCCGGTCGCCGCCGCCGTAGAGATCCTCGAAGCCGACGAAATAGTGGTAGGGGTCGTCGTCGTCCACGTAGGTCACCATGTGGTCGAGCCCGTCGGCGTTGTCGTCCGGGTTGGAGCTCCACAGGCCGACCGGCGTGGCCAGCGCCAGGAAGAAGTCCTCGTCCGGGGTCACCGGCCAATCGAGGGGGACCCAGGACTCGCTCGCCGACTGCCACCCGCTGGGCCCGTGCGGCACCAGCAGGGGGATGTAGACGTCGGCCAGGAGGCCCTCCTGGGGGATGATGCCGAAGACGTTGGTGAACCCGGCGTACCGCGCCCGCGCGCGGAAACGGGACGGGTCGCCGCCGGCCATGGTGTTCCACACGATGTCGAGGGAATCGGACACCCGGGTCAGCGAATACCCGGTGTTGCCCAGGATCTCCTCGAGGGTGGGCTCGCGGCCGGACCCGGGGAGGACTTCGGTGAACACCTCGTCCCCGCCGCCGACGGGAGCCGCATTGGCCGACGTCATGAGGCCGATGGACAGGGCCACCGCCAAAAGGATGCCGATCTTCTTCGGGTGCCGGTGTCGGAGAGTCTTCTCTCGCCGTGACATGGTACTGCTCCGGAGTCTGTTGTTGTTGTTGACGGTCTCAAGAGCAGCATCTTGTTTTGGCCCTGTCGTAAGCAAACCGCGGGCCAAAATGAAAAATTGTTTATTTTCAATAGCATGTAAGACGGCCCCGAATTGGGCACGCGCCAATTGTAAGGTATTCCGACAGGCGCCGGCGGCTCGACCCCGGCACCACCTAGCCCGCATTTCTCACATCCACCATGGTCCGTGGCGGATGTGAGAAATGTGGGCTAGAGCACGGTTCGATCAAATCGACCCGATTTGATCGAACGGTCGTGCTCTAAACCATTGATTTCTAGAGCAAGTAAATCCGATCAAACGATTCC
>JANQFP010000142.1 GCA_028277795.1 Rhodospirillales bacterium | reverse complement strand
TGATCACCGTTGCCGGATCGACGACGGTATAGCCGCGGAACAGCGCTTCCTCGCGGTTCGCTTCGTCGATCCACATGGCCGCCAGACCGAAGGTCGGCTCGTTGGTCTTTTCGCCGGGAAGGGTGATCTCTTCACCGCGCGGATCCATCACCAGCAACATGTTCGGACGCAGATCGCCACGACCGGACTCGATCTCCTTGACCCGCACGACATAGGTGTTGGCCGGCAGCTGCATATTGTCCTGGATACGGACGCTCGGCATGACGAAACCGATGTCCGACGCCATCTGGCGGCGCAGGGCCTTGATCTGGTCGGTCAGGCGCTGCCCGTCGGGCGGATTGTTGATCATCGGCGTCGCCCAGCAGGGCCTCACCTTCTCCGAGGCGGCCGACACCTATACCCGCCTGACCGTCGGCGACGGCCTGGTCACGCAGATCCCGGCGCTGGTGGTGTCCACCTCGGCCGGCATGGTGGTGACCAAGGCCGGCGTCTCCGGGGCCACCGAGAAGGCCCTGTTCCGGCAGCTGGGCGGTCAGCCGCGGGCCCTGGGCCTGAGCGCCTTTCTGCTCACCGCCCTGGCCATCCTGCCCGGCATTCCGGCTTTTCCCTTCCTGCTGCTGGCCAGCCTGGCGGGCACCTTGGCCGTGGTCACCCACCGCCGCCGCCTCCGCGAGCGCATCGAGGTCGCGCGCGTGGAGGAGGAGGAGGCCATGCAGCGGGCGGCGCCGACGGTGGAGGAGCCCATCTCGGCCGCGCTGCGCATCGACTATCTGCGCCTGGAGCTGGGTTACGGGCTGCTGTCCCTGATCAGCGCCGCCAATCAGGGCCAGCGGCTCACCGACCAGATCAAGGCCCTGCGCCGGCAGCTGGCCGCCGACATCGGCTTCGTGATGCCCAGCGTGCGCATCCAGGACAACATGCAGCTTCCGGCCAACACCTACGTGGTGCGGGTCAAGGAGATCGAGGCCGGCCGCGGCGACCTCAGGCCCAACATGCTGCTGGTCATGGACCCGCGGGGCGAGGAGATCACCCTGCCCGGCGAGAAGACCAGCGAGCCCACCTTCGGGCTGCCGGCCATGTGGGTGGACGACAACAGCCGCGAGGAAGCCCTGTTCCGCGGCTATACGGTGGTCGACCCGGCGACCGTGATCACCACGCACCTCACCGAGGTGATCAAGGACAACATGTCCGAGCTGCTGTCCTACGCGGAGACCCAGAAGCTGCTGGACGAATTGGACAAGGACCATCAGAAGCTGATCGGCGACATGATCCCCAGCCAGATCGCCTTGGGCGGCGTGCAGCGGGTGCTGCAGAACCTGCTGGCCGAGCGCGTCTCCGTCCGCGATCTGCCGACCATCCTGGAAGGCATCTCCGAGGCCTGCGGCCACACCCGCAACGTGGTCATGATCACCGAGCACGTGCGCGCCCGCCTGGCCCGCCAGATCAGCGACATGAACACCAATGACCAGGGCTTCATCCCGCTCGTCACCCTGTCCCCGGAGTGGGAGCAGGCGTTCGCCGAATCCCTGGTCGGCCAGGGGGACGACCGCCAGCTGTCCATGGCCCCCAGCCGCCTCCAGGAGTTCATCACCGCGCTGCGCAACACCTTCGAGCGCCAGGCGATGATGGGCGAGACGCCGGCCCTGCTGACCAGCCCCGCCATCCGTCCCTTCGTGCGGTCCATCGTCGAGCGCTTCCGGCCGATGACGACGGTGATGTCGCAGAACGAGATCCACCCCAAGGCCCGCATCAAGACGGTCGGGCAGATCTGATCGATCATGCGCCTAAAAACCTACATCGCGCCGACCACGGCCGAGGCCATGGAGCTGGTGCGCCGCGAGATGGGGGACGACGCCATCATCGTCTCCACCCAGATGGGATCGGACGGCCGCGGCACCCGGGTCACCGCGGCCCTCGAGCCCGAGCAGTGGACCGGCGAGGACTCGGCTGTCGATGCGGAGGCGGAGCCGGCCGACGTCGCCGGTGCCGTCGGCCACGCGCTCACCTACCACGGCACGCCGCCGCGCCTGGTCGAGCGCCTGCTCCGTCTGGCCATCGCTCTCGAAGCCGACAACCCGACCATGGCCCTGGCCGGCGCCCTGGACGCCGGGTTCACCTTCGCGCCGCTGGCCGGCTCCGGCGACGGGCCCCCGACCATGCTGGTCGGCCCCCCCGGGGTCGGCAAGACGGTCACCACCGCCAAGCTGGCGGCCCGCACCCGCCTGGCCAGGCGGCACCCCGGCGTGATCACCACCGATACCCGCCGCGCCGGAGGCGTCGCCCAGCTCGAAGCCTTCACCCGCATCCTCGAGATCGACCTGAAGACCGCCGACACGGTGGAGGCCCTGACCCGCGCCGTCGCCGCGTGCGAGGGCTGCGACGGCATCACCATCGACACCCCCGGCACCAACCCCTACAGCGACACCGAGCTGGAGGAGCTGCAGGTCCATGCCGAGGCCGCCACCGCCGAGCCGATCCTGGTGCTGGCCGCCGGCGGCGATGCCCTGGAGGCGGCCGACATCGCGGTGTCCTTCGCCGCCGTCGGCGCCCGGCGCCTGCTGGTCACCCGGCTCGACATGGCGCGCCGCCTGGGCAGCATCCTGGCCGCCGCCGACGCCGCGCGCCTGTCCTTCTGCGACGTCAGCATCACCCCCCATGTGGCCGACGGGCTCAGCCCCATCAACCCGGTGGCCCTCGCCCGCCTGATGATGCCCGACGGCAACGACGCCAATGCCAACTCCCATCCGACCAAGGCAGCGCCATGACCTCAGAACAGTCCCCCGCCCTGCACCCGGCCGCCCGCGCCAAGGGACGGAACATGACCGCCATCGCCTCCGGCAAGGGCGGCGTCGGCAAGACGTGGTTCGCCATCACCCTGGCCCACGCCCTGGCGCGGCAGGGACAGCGGACCCTGCTGTTCGACGGCGACCTGGGCCTGGCAAACGTGGACATCCAACTGGGACTCATGCCCAAGCACGACCTGGGCGGCGTGCTCAGCGGCCGGCTCACCCTCAACCAGGCGGCCATGGCCTACGACGACGGCGGGTTCGACGTCATCGCCGGCCGCTCCGGTTCGGGCCGTCTGGCCAACCTGCCGCCCAGCCGCCTGCGCCTCTTGGGCGACGACCTGGCCTTGCTGGCCGCCGCCTACGACCAGGTCATCCTCGATCTCGGCGCCGGTGTCGAGCGCACGGTGCGCCAGCTCACGGACAACGCCGGCACGTGCATCGTGCTGACCACCGACGAGCCCACGTCGCTGACCGATGCCTATGCGTTCGTCAAGGTGACCCACATGGATCGCCCCGGCACCGACATCCGCATCGTCGTCAACATGGCCAACTCGACCCGCGAGGGGGAACGGACCTACAACACCCTCAACAAGGCGTGCGAAGGCTTCCTCAAGATGTCGCCGCCCCTGCTCGGCGTGGTCCGCCGCGACACCAAGGTGCGTGAATCCATCCGCAACCAGGTCTCGTTGCTGACCCGCTTCCCCAATACCGAGGCCGCCACCGACGTCGAGGCCATCGCCCGCAAGCTCTCCGATCAGGTATGAGGAGGGCCATGGCCACCGTCACCCCGCCGCCGCCACCTCCGCCCCCGACCCCGCCCCAGGGTCCATCGGCGCCGACGGTCACGGTCAACAACCCGCCGGCCTCGCTGATGGCGGCGACCCTGGGCAGCAAGTTCGACGGCTTGGTCACCATCCAGGACGGCAGCGGCGTGCTTCAGGTGCGCACACCGGTGGGGACCCTGGCCGTTCAGACGGTCCTGCCCATCCCCCAGGGCAGCACCCTGGCCCTGACCCTCCAGACCCTGCTCCCCCAGGCTCAACTGCTCATTACCGCCATCGACGGCAAGGCGCCCCACATCGCCTTGCGCGCAGCCGGCGGCGGCGCCCGGCCGGCCGGCACGGCGCCCGGCGGCACCGGCCCCGCTCCCGCCGCGACACCCGGAGCCGCTGCGGGCGCGCCAAGCGCCACCCCGCTGACGCCGGGCGCCGTGGTGAGCGGCGTGCTGCTGCGGCCGGCCCCCACCGGGCCGATCACGCCGACGGCCACCGCCGGCACCCTGGCGGTTCCGGGCACGCCCGCCGGAACCCCGGCTGCCGGCGCCGCCGCGCCGACGGGGGCGGCGGCGACCACGGCAGCGGCCGGACCGGCGGCGACGGCATCGGGCCAGGCCGCCGCCGGTCCGGCGGCGGCCACCGTCCGGGCCGCCACCCTGCCCGCCGGCACGCAGTTGTCGTTGCGGGTGGTCGACGTGCGCCTGCCCAACCAGCCGCCATCGCCCACGCCGGCGCCTGCGCCGGGAGCCGGAGTGGCGGCCGGACAGGTCATACAGGGCACGGTGTCCGGCACGACGACGGCCGGCCAGCCCATTGTCACCACCCCCAACGCGACCCTGGCCCTGGCGACGGCGACGCCCCTGCCCACCGGGGCCCGGGTCGTCCTCGATGTGGCGGCAAGCCCGTCGCCGCCGCCGCAATCGGCCCCCGCCCTGGGACCCCGCGAGGGGCTGTTCCTGTCCCGCGAGTGGCCGGCCCTGCGGGAGGCGGTGGAGGCCCTGCAACAGGCCGATCCGGCGGTGGCGCGCCACCTGGTCAACTCCATCATTCCCCGCGCCGACGCCCAACTGGCGGCCAACATCCTGTTCTTCCTGTCGGCCCTGCGCGGCGGCGACGTGGGCACTTGGTTGGGCGACGGCGCGCTGCGGGCCCTGCAGCGCCTGCGGCCCGAGGTCGCCGGCCGCCTCCAGGACGATTTCCGCCAGCTCGCGCGCATGAGCGATGAGCCGGTCTCGGGCGACTGGCGGGCGGCGTTGATTCCCTTCGCCGGCGGTGGCGACGTCCAGCAGGTGCGCCTGCTGCTGCGGCGCAACCGCGACGAGGACGAGGGCGACGGCGGCGACAGCGGCACCCGGTTCGTCGTCGACCTGGAGCTCAGCCGCCTGGGGCGTCTGCAGCTCGACGGCCTGGCGCGGCAGCGGGGCCGGCGCCTCGACCTCATCGTGCGCTCGGCCGAGCCGCTGCCGGGACGGATGCGCGACGACATCCGCGGCATTTTCCGCGACGCGGTTGCCTTGACGGGCATGGACGGCGGCGTGACGTTCCAGGCGCGGCCCCCCAACTTCGTCGAGGTGACGCCCGGCGGCGACGACGCGGATCGCGTCGGAGTGATCGTGTAGGGGGCAATACCGAGTCGTGGACCTCCAGGAACGCCGCCGCATCCTGCTGACCCGCTCCAACCCGAGCGGGCGTCTCGACTACGTGATCACCCTGGACGGACACGTCGCCGGCACGGGCCTGCAGGCATCGGTCCGCATCCGCTACGTGCCCGACAAGCTGGTGCTGGAGCCGGCCTCCCTGGGCGCCTACCTGGACGCCCTCGGCGCCATGGCCTGGGAGTCCCTGGAGCAGGCGGCAGCGGCCGTCCTCGACGACTTCAACAACGAGCTGGTGGCCCGCTGGGTGCAGGTGGCGGTATCGACCCCCGGGGCTCCCGCCCCCGGCATCGACAACCACGGCGTGATGCTGGAGGACCGCCAGCCACGCTGGGACAACCCGGCGCTTCTGTCCCGACTTCGGCCCTATTGACGTCAGCGGTGGCGCTGCACGTACTGCTGAATGCCCACGTCGTCGAGCTCGATCCGCTCGCGCCGGTCACGGTCTTCGGCATCCCGTCGATCGCGGTTCTCCTGGGCGATCTCGTAGCGCCGCAACTCGGCGTGGGCGATGCGGAGCTCGTTGCGCGCGGCCGATACCTCGGCCTCCGCCTGGGCGATGGACTCGGCCAGCCGTTCGCGGCGCTCGACAGCGGCGAGGGCGAAGGCCCCGTAGGTGCGGCCGCCCTCGGCCGGCACCGCCGCCGCCACCCTCTGCTCGGAGACGATCTCGCTCTCCAGGGCCTGTGCCCGCGCCTCCAGGTCGCCCAGGAGCCGCAACAGGTCGCCAAGCCGCCGGCGTTTCTCGTCGACGCGCCATTCGTGCAGCCGGATCAGTCCGTGCAGGCCCGCGGCCATCGCTCACCACCCCCCTTTGGTCATGACGCGGCCGCCTCGTCGGGCGCCGGGGCCGTGCCCTCGGCCGGCGCCTCCTCGGCCTCCCCGTACGGCATGTTGAGGGCCCCCGCCAACAAGGGATAGCAGTCGGTGAGAGTGGTCTTATCGGCCTTGGTCTGGCGCAGGAACTCCTCGATGGCGGGATAGACCTCGATGGCCTCGTCGACCATGGGGTCGCTGCCCTGGCGATAGGCGCCCAGGCGGATCAGCTCGGCCATGTCCTCGTAGGTCGAAATCAGTTGTCGGGCCCGGTCGACCACCGCGTTCTCGGCTTCGGTGTTGCAGGCGGGCATGGTCCGGGAAACGCTGCGCAGCACGTTGACCGGCGGGTAGCGGCCCCGCTCGGCGATGGCCCGGTCGAGGACCACGTGGCCGTCGAGAATGCCGCGCACGGCGTCGGAGACCGGTTCGTTGTGATCGTCGCCCTCGACCAGCACCGTGAACAGACCGGTGATGCTGCCCTGGCCCTCGGCGCCCGGCCCGGCCCGCTCCAGCAGCCGCGGCAGCTCGGCGAACACGGTGGGGGTATAGCCCTTGCTGGCGGGGGGCTCACCGGCCGACAGGCTGATCTCGCGCTGGGCCATGGCGAAGCGGGTGACGCTGTCCATCAGGACCAGCACGTCGCGGCCCCGGTCGCGGAAATACTCGGAGATGGTGATCATGGCGTAGGCGGCCTGGCGCCGCACCAGGGGCGGCTCGTCCGAGGTGGCGACCACCACCACGCTGCGGGCCATCCCGTCGGGGCCCAGGTCGTCCTCGATGAACTCCCGGGCCTCCCGGCCGCGCTCGCCGATGAGGCCGATGACGCTCACCTCGGCCTCCGTATGGCGCGCCATCATGGACAGCAGGGTCGACTTGCCGACCCCGGAGCCTGAGAAGATGCCCATGCGCTGGCCCCGGCAGCAGGTGAGGAACGTGTTCATGGCCCGCACGCCGAGATCGATCTTGGTCCCCACCCGCTTGCGCCCGTGGGCCGGCGGCGGCCGGTTCTGCACCGGGTAGGGGAGACGCCCCGTGGGCAGCGGCCCCTTGCCGTCGATGGGCCGGCCGAAGGCGTCCACCACCCGCCCCAGCCAACCGTCGTCGGGATAGAGCACGGGATCGCGGGAGCCCACCTCGGCCCGGCAGCCGAGGCCGATGCCCTCCAGGGTGCCGAAGGGCATCACCAGCGCGCGGCCGTCGCGGAAGCCGACAACCTCGCACATCACCCGGCGGTCGCCGCGGCCGACGATGCGGCAATGGTCGCCGATGGACAGGCTGCCCTGCACGCCGTCCACCTCGACCAGCAGGCCGACGATGGCGGTGACCCGGCCGTAGACGCCGTAGTCGGGCAGGCGCGTGACCTCGTTGACGATGGTGTTGGCGAGAACCGTCATGACCCCTGGCACACGCGTTGGCGTGATTCCCAACAGTATGGGCGTCGAGTCTTTAAGGCCGGTTAATGCCGCACCCGACCGGCTCTGCGCGCCGTCAACACGGGGCCGAACTCGGGCCGCGAAATTGACGGCGCCCCGCCATCATGATAATACTACAGACCGACGGTGTTGATCTTTTTCCGAAGGGACCCGGCCAACGCGCCGGGCTGCAAAGGAGGGGATATGAAAAAGATCAGATTGGTCCTTGCGGCGGCCATCGTTGCCGCGTTCTCCGGACTGGCGTCGACGTCCGCCGACGCCTGGTGGGGCTGGGGCGGCCCATGGGGCGGCTACGGCTGGGGCGGCCCGTGGGGCGGCTACGGCTGGGGTGGCCCGTGGGGTGGCTACGGCTGGGGCGGCCCATGGGGCGGCTACGGCTGGGGCGGCCCGTGGCGTCACGGCTGGGGCGGCCCGTGGGGCGGCTACGGCTGGGGCGGCCCGTGGGGCCCCTACGGCGGATATCCCATGGGCGTCATGCCGGTGGCGCCGACAGCGCCCGCCGCACCGGAGGGTGGCGGCGGCTGAACCGATTGACGGACCCGGCGTCCACGCGCCGGCATCCGCTGCACGTTTGAAGACACGGCCAAAGACGATGCCGCGGTCGATCGAGGATCGGCCGCGGCAGTCATTTCATGACCAGCTGAATGCGGTCGCGCCGTCAGCTCACCAGCAACTCGGGACGGATCATCCAGGCGACGACCCAGGTGCCTTGGCCCGAATCCTCCAGGCACACCACGGTGCCGGGGCGGAAACCGACCACGGACGCGTCCTCGTCGCCGGCCACCAGCCGCGCCGCCATCTTGCCCATGAACGGCAGGTGACCGACGGCCATCAGGCTGCCCTGCGGGTCCTCGGCACCGATGCGCGCCACGAGGTCGGTGAGGGCATCGGTGGAGTCGTTGGGCGCGAGCCCTTCGACAGCTTCGACCGGCACACCGCGGCCGCCCACCGCTTCGGCCAGGGCCAGCGCCGTCTGCTCGGCCCGCGCCTTGCCGCTGTGCACGACGCGACCGGCGGTGACGCCGCGCCGCGACAGGAACAGCGCCATGCGCCGCACCTCATAGGCGCCGTCGGAACTCAGGTGCCGCTCGTGGTCCCGCTCCTTGGGCAGGGCTTCGCCGTGCTGGACGAGATACAGTCTCATGGTCCCCGTCCTCTACCCCCACCAGCGCCCCGTTACCCGAGCGGGAACGGCTTCAACGATCGCGGGCGTCGACGGCCTCGCACATGGCCTCCGCCGCCTTGAGCTCGCGCTCCGCCCCGAGGCGCACTCCCGGATCTTCCGCTGCCAGCAACGCCTGATCGGCCTTTTGCAGGCGGGTATCCGCCTCGTCGCGGGTGATCTCGCGCACGTCGATCGCGTGCTCGGCCAGCAAGGTGCAGCGTTCGGGGATCACTTCGGCGAAGCCACCCTCGACAAAGATGCGCTCCACCACCTTCATGTCGCCGTCGTAGATCTCGACGGTCCCGGGGCGCACCGTGGACAAGAGCGGCGCGTGCCCCGGCAAGACGCCGAAATTGCCGTCGCCGCCCGGAATGACCACCAGATGAACCTCCCGCTGGACCAGGACCCGGGACGGGGTGATGACCTCGAAACTGATTCGGTCGGGCAGTTCCGCCATGGTTGACCCCCGTGCGCTCGCCGCTAGCCGCTCAGGCCGCCTCGGTCGCCATCTTCTTGGCCTTCTCGATGGCCTCTTCGATGGTCCCGACCATGTAGAAGGCGGCTTCCGGCAGGTGGTCGTACTCGCCGGCACAGATGGCCTTGAAGCCCTTGATGGTGTCCTCGAGGTTGACGAAGACGCCCGGCGACCCGGTGAACACCTCGGCCACGTGGAAGGGCTGGCTGAGGAAACGCTGGAGCTTGCGCGCCCGGGCGACGGTCAGCTTGTCCTCCTCGCTGAGCTCGTCCATGCCCAGGATGGCGATGATGTCCTGCAGGGACTTGTAGGTCTGCAGGATGCGCTGGACCTCGCGGGCCACCGAGTAGTGCTCGTCGCCCACCACCCGCGGGTCGAGGACCCGGGACGTGGAATCCAGCGGGTCCACCGCCGGGTAGATGCCGAGCTCGGCGATCTGGCGGCTCAGCACCGTGGTCGCGTCCAGATGCGAGAACGAGGTGGCCGGCGCCGGGTCGGTGAGGTCGTCGGCGGGCACGTAGATGGCCTGCACCGAGGTGATCGAGCCCTTCTTGGTCGACGTGATGCGCTCCTGGAGGATGCCCATGTCGGTGGCCAGGGTCGGTTGGTAGCCCACCGCCGACGGGATGCGGCCGAGCAGCGCCGACACCTCGGAACCCGCCTGGGTGAAGCGGAAGATGTTGTCGACGAAGAACAGCACGTCCTG
>JANQFP010000140.1 GCA_028277795.1 Rhodospirillales bacterium | reverse complement strand
AAGGACGTGGATGCCCGTGACAAGCACGGGCATGACGACTTCTGCTTGTTCGACCTCGCAGGGACACCACCGGTTTTGCTGAACCGGACAGCCGTGGGCTTGACCCGGGGGTCCATGGATTGCCGGGTCAAGCCCGGCAAGGACGGAAAGGTTAACGCTCGCGGCCGGCGCGCTCGAAGCTGCGGGTGACGGGCTCCAGCACGTAGTCGAGCGCCGTGCGCTCGGCGGTGACCAGGAACACCTCCGCCTGCATGCCCGGCTTCAGGGCCGCGAGGTCGAAGCCGGGGGTCTCCCGCGGCACGACGCGGACGGCGAAGTAGGGGACGCCGGTCGCGGGGTCGGTCACCCGGTCGGCGGACACCGACGTCACCACGCCCTCCAGGGGCGGCGTGGTGCGGGCGTTGAAGGCGCTCAGGCGCACCCGTGCCGGCATGTCCACGAAGACGGCATCGATGTCCCGCGGATGGACGCGGGCCTGGACCACCAGCCGGTCGCGGTCGGGCACCAGGTCCATGAGCGTCTGCCCCGGCTGCACCACGCCGCCGGGGGTGTGGACCTGGAGGTCGACGACGATGCCGGCCACCGGGGCGGTCACGGCGGTGCGGCTGAGCACGTCGCGGGCGGCGCGGATCTTCTCTTCCAGGTCGGCGATGCGGCCCTGGACCTCCTGCACCATCTCGGTGACCTGGTTCATGTGGCGGTTGCGGGGCAGGGTCAACTGCAGGCGCACCTCGGCGATGCTCTCCTCGGCGCGCGCGATGCGGGCGGCATAGTCGCCCACGTCGCCGGTGATCTCGGCAGCGTTGCGCTTCAGCGCCAGCAGCCGCGACTTGGTGATCAGGCCCTCCTTCAGCAGCTCCTCCGCGGTCTCGATCTCTTCGGCCAGAAGCTCGAGCTGGCGCCGGCCGGCCGCCGCCTGGGCCCTGAGGCCGGCAATCTCCTGGCGGTGCTTGGCGATGCGCTCGCGCAGGATGGACTCCTGGTTGGCGATGCGCGCGCGGCGGGACTCGAAGATGTCGATCTGGCCGACGATCACCTCGCTCACCTTGGGGTCGTCGGCGCGCCTCATCAACGACTCGGGGAACCGGATCTCGGGCTTGCCGTCGCGCTCGGCCACCAGGCGGGCCTGGAGGGCCAGGGCCGCGTCGTGCTGGCCGGTCAGCATGTCCAGGGACGCCCGGGCGTAGGTGGCGTCGAACACCACCAGGATCTCGCCGGCGTCCACGTGGTCGCCCTCGGCGATGCGGATCTCCTCGATGATGCCGCCCTCCAGGTGCTGGACCGTCTTGCGGTTGGTCTCGACGCCCACCACGCCGGGGGCGATGGCGGCGGCATCGAGCCGGGCCTGGGCCGCCCACAGCACCGAGCCGCCGAGGAACGCCACCACCACGCCCCAGCCGAGGCGCTGCCAAGGCCGCAGCATGACCGCGAGCGAGCCGTCGGCGGCCGGGCGCCGCTCCGAGGCCGGCCGCCAGCGCCGTGCCGAGTCCCACAGGCGGGCGGCGGCGGGCCGCAGGGTGTCGATGCGGGACGTGAGTTGGTCGACGATGCGGGATTTGAGTCCGCTCAGGTCCGGGGTCTTCATTGCAGGGCCTCCCTGGGGCGCCGGCGCCGGGCCGGCGGGGTGGACGACATGGGCTTGGCCTCGCCGCCCGTAAGCAGCTTGAGGTCGACGCGGCGGGACCGCTGGACCAGCCGGCTGCCGCCGCCCTCCAGCAGGATGACGCGGTCGGCGTGGGCCAGGATGCTGGGCCGGTGGGCGACCATGACCACGGCGGCGCCGCGCGCCTTCATGGCGTCGATGGCGGCCATCAGGGCCAGCACGCCCTCGGCGTCCAGGTTGGAGTAGGGCTCGTCCAGCACCACCAGCCGCGGGTCGCCGAACAGGGCGCGGGCGAGGGCGATCTGCTGGCGGGCGCCGGCCGACAGCCGGTCGGCGGGGCCGCCGACGAGGGTGTCGTAGGCCGACGGCAGGCCCATGATGCGGTCGTGGACGCCGGCCAGGCGGGCCGCCGCGATGACCGCCTCGGCCGGCGCCGAAGGGTCGAAGCGGGCGATGTTGTCGCGCACGGTCCCCGGCAGCAGCTCGGCCGACTGGGGCACGTAGCCCACGTGGCGGCCGCGCTCGGCGACCGGCCAGGCGTGCACGTCGGCGCCGTCCAGGGTGACCCGGCCGGCGTCGGGCACGCGGATGCCCACCATCATCTCGGCCAGGGTCGACTTGCCGGCGCCGCAGGGGCCGGTGATGGCCACCATCTTGCCCGGGGTCGCGGTCATGGTGACGCGGCGGAACACCGGGTTCCCCGCGCCCTCGGGCAGGAACGAGACGCCTTTCACCCGCACCTGGCCGCGCGGCCGCGGCAGCGGGGTGCGCGCCTCGTCGCCGGGGTCGTTGGCCAGCAGGCCGCGGATGCGGTCGAAGGCGGCGCGGGCGGCGGTGACGCTGCGCCACACGCCGATGGACTGCTCCACCGGCGCCAGGGCGCGGGCGAGGATGATGGAGGCGGCGATCATGGCGCCGACGGTGAGCTGCTGGTGCAGCACCAGCCAGGCGGCGAGACCGAGCAGGCCCACCTGCAGGGCCAGGCGCAGGGACCGGCTGACGGCCATGATCAGGCCGGCGCGGTCGCTGGCGGTGGCCTGCAAGGCCAGCGCCCGGGCGTTGCGCACCGCCCACCAGCGCGACAGCGCCGGGGCCATGCCCAGCCCCTCCACCGTCGGCGACTGGCGGGCCATGGCGTCGGCCGCGGCCATGGTGCCGACGGCGGCGTCGTTGGCCGCCTTGAGCGGTGCCCGGGTGGTGGCGTCGTTGACCCAGGCCAGCGCGAACAGCAGGCCGGCGCCGGCCACCGCGGCCACACCCAGGGCCGGGTGCAGCAGGAAGATCAGCAGCACGAACACCGGAACCCACGGGGCGTCGAGGACGGCGAACACCCCGGCCCCGGTGAGGAAGCCCCGCACCCGGGCCAGGTCGCGCAGGCCCTGGGCCGAAGGCGCGCCGCCGCCGGCCACCATGGCGGCGAACACCGGGCGGGCGAGCCGGGCGTCCAGCCACAGGCCGACCCGCACCAGGATGCGCGAGCGCACCACCTCGAGCAGGCCCATGACCACGAAGGCGGCGAAGGCGGCCAGGGTGAGGACGGCCAAGGTGTCGCCGCTGTGGCTGGTCATCACCCGGTCGAACACCTGCACCATGTAGACCGGCACGGTGAGCACCAGCAGGTTGATGCAGAAGCTGAAGGCCCCGACGGTGACCAAAGCGCGCCGGCAGGCGGCCATGGCCTCGTCGAGGGGCGAGCCGGACTCGGGCTCGCGGCTTTCGCCCGGGATGGGGTGTGTTGGGGTCATGGGGGCGTTCCCGTGTCTGTCCTATTGAAGAACGAAGTCCTCGGCCTGCAGGTCCGCCGACTGGACGCCGACCAGGGTCACCTCCTCGTCGCCCATGTCGACCACGGCGTTGCCGTCCGCGTTGTCGGCGATGTCGAGGGCGGCGAAGTCGGCGATGCCGAAGTCGCGCAGGTCGATGGTGTCCACGTAGGCGGCGCCCAGGCTGGCGGCGGTGAAGTCCATGATGACGTCGTGGCCGCCGCCCCGGCGCACGACGAAGGTGTCGTTGCCGTCGCCGCCGGTCAGGGTGTCGTCATCCTCGCCGCCGTCGAGCACGTCGTCCTCCCGGCCGCCGTCCAGCGAGTCGTTGCCGCGGCCGCCGTCCAGGGTGTCGGTGCCCCGGTAGCCGGTGATGAGGTCGTCGCCGTCCTCACCGTAGACCGCGTCGTTGCCCGAGCTGCCGCGCACCCAGTCGTTGCCGTCGCCGCCGTAGAGGGTGTCGTTGCCGGTGCTGCCGTTGAGCTCGTCGTCGCCGGCGCCGCCGTAGAGCACGTCGTGGCCCGAGCTGCCGTCCAGGTCGTCGTCGCCGTCGCCGCCGTAGAGCGTGTCGTTGCCGGTGAAGCCGTTCAGCGAGTCGTCTCCGTCCTCGCCGTACAGCACGTCGTCGTCGCGGCCGCCGCTCAGGGTGTCGGCCCCGTCGCCGCCGTGCAGCTCGTCGTCGCCCTTGCCGCCGTCGAACCAGTCGTCGCCGAGGCCGCCGGTGAGGGTGTCGTCGCCGTCGCCGCCGGAGAGCGAGTCGTTGCCGCCGCCGCCGTCGAGCACGTCGTCGCCGTCGTCGCCGTACAGCAGGTCGTCGTCGCCGTCGCCGTTGAGGGTGTCGGCCCCGTCGTCGCCGCGCAGGGTGTCGGTGCCGTCGCCGCCGTGGAGGACGTCGTCGCCCAGGCCGCCCAGCAGCTCGTCCGTGCCGGCGCCGCCGGTCAACGTGTCGGCACCGCCGAGGCCGTCCAGGCTGTCGTTGCCGGCGCCGCCGTCGAGCACGTCGTCGCCGTCGGTGCCGGTGAGGTTGACGCTGACCGCGCCGCCGCCGATGAAGTCGGCGAAGCTGGCGGTGCCGGTGAAGTCCAGGTCGAGGGTGTAGGCCTCGCCGTTCGCCTCCAGGTTCTCGATGGCGCCGCCGGCGAAGAAGCCGGTGATGGTGAGGGAGCCGCCGGCCTGGTAGGTGAAGATCAGGTCGTTGCCGACGCGGGACACCTGGGCCACCGCCGTGAAGGGGTCGACCCCGTCGAAGCGCAGGGTGTCGAACCCGGCGGTGTCGGTGATGGTGTCGTCGTCGGTGAGTCCGCCGTCGAAGATGTAGAGGTCGTCGCCCTCGGCGTCGCTGAGGGTATCGCTGCCGGCGCCGCCGTTCAGGGTGTCGTTGTCGTCGCCGCCGACCAGGGTGTCGTTGCCGGCGCCGCCCGTCAGGACGTCGCTGTCGCGGCCGCCCTCCAGCGTGTCGTCGCCGTCGCCGCCGTCGAGGATGTCGTCGCCGCTGCCGCCGTCGAGGACGTCGGCGCCGGCACCGCCGTTCAGGATGTCGTCGGCGGACCAGCCGGTGAGCACGTCGTCGCCGTCGCCGCCGTCGAGCACGTCGCTGCCCGAGCTGCCGAACAGGGTGTCGTCGCCGTCGCCGCCGTCGAGGGTGTCGTTGCCGGTGCCGCCGTCGAGGTCGTCGTTGCCGGCCCCGCCGGAGAGCGAATCGTTGCCGAGGGAGCCGTCGAGGGTGTCGTCGCCGCCCTCGCCGTGGAGCACGTCGTCGTCGTGGCCGCCGTCCATGGTGTCGCCGCCGTCGCCGCCGAACAGGGTGTCGTCGCCACGGCCGCCGGTGATGGTGTCGGCCCCGCCGCCGCCGGTCAGCGAATCGTCGCCGTCGGTTCCGGTCAGGGTTTCGCCGGCCGGGTCGCTGCCGCCGGGGTCGCTGCCGCCCGGATCGCTGCCGCCCGGGTCACTTCCTCCCGGATCGCTGCCGCCAGGATCGCCGCCGCCGGGATCGCTGCCACCGGGATCGCTGCCGCCGGGGCCGCCGCTCCCTTGAGCGCCGTTGCCCGTCGGCGCGTTGCCGGTCGGGGCGGGATCGGTGCCGTCATCGCCGTCGTCGCCGCGCCCACGGCGGGCCAGGACGTCGCCGGGGCCGGTGCGCTCGCCATTCGGCCTGAAGGGCGCGGCATCGTCGGCCAGCGCGGACCGCGAGGCCGGGCCGCGACCGCCATCGCCCGGCTCGTCGAAACTGTTGAAACGGGCCGCGCCCGGAGCGGGCGCGCTACCCGCCTCCGTGCCGCCGACGGCGCCATCCAGGGAGGGCGCGTCCAAGCCGCTGTCCGGCGCACGGTCGGACGGGGGCGCGGCGTCGGCGCCGTCCGCCGCAGCGTCGGCGCCCAGGGGATCGAACGCCCCGGCCGGATCCGCGTCGACACCCGGGATCCCGTCCGCCGGCGGGATCGCCGAGCCGCCGTCCGCCTCGCTCTGGGCCCCGACACGGGACGCCGGGGCGAGGGGGTCGAGCGGCGCGTCACCGTCGCCGAACAGCAGGGCCGCCGGGTCGGCGGGGTCGTGCGGTCGGGCGGGACCGGCGGGGGATCGGGTCGACGTGGCCATGGCGTCCTCCTGGTGCGCGTTGGCGGGGTCCGTCGAATGCGAAGTCGTTGTTTGTCCGCTGCCAATGGGGAGTTGGCAGAACATGGATACGATACTGTATGAAGACTTGCAAATTAATAATTTGCCGGCAAATTGTATTGAAATAGATTTGCCAGTATTTTTGTTTATTGTTTAGCTGTTATTTTAGAGAAATTGGTGGCATCGCGTTGGTGCCACCGCGGCCCCAGGGGCGAGGGAAATCGACACGGATGAACGGATGGACGTTTCGGAGGTGCCGGTCCTGTCGTCCACGTGATTTGTTGAACGCAGTGGACGCAGAGGGCGCGGAGGAGGAGTCCCGCGCCGCTTCGCGGCGCATTTCTTTTCCTCCGCGTACCTTGGCGTCCTCGGCGTTCAATCGTGTCCTGTCCATCCGTTCTCGATTCACCGTGCCGGGGCCCGGCGCGCTTCGACACGGCGCTGACGCGCCTGCTCAGCGCGAGGCATGTTATTGAAAGACAATAGGTTTCCTCATCCCGAGCGTGTCGAGGGATGAGCCGCCGCGAAGTCGTATGTATGAGGATCCCGGATCAGCCGAGGATCAGGCGGTGCACGCCCTGGACGGGGATGCGCAGCCAGTCGGGGCGGTTGGCCGCCTCGTAGCAGATCTCGTAGAGCGCCTTGTCGAGGACGAACAGGTCGAGAAGGGCCTGAAAGGCCTCCTGGTCGGCGGGCACCGACGGGCAGCCCTGATTGCCCTCGCAGTAGCCGTCGAGGAACGACGCGACGGCCAGCCGCTCCCATTCCTCGGCCCAGGGGCGCAGCTCGTCGATGGCCTGGGGCCGGTCGGCGCCGCGGGTGAACAGGGCGGCCCAGGCGGCGTAGTTGAAGGACCGCACCATGCCCGCCACGTCCTTCAGCGGCAGGCCGCGGGCCCGGCGCTCGTCCATGGATTTGACCGGCTCGCCCTCGAAATCGAGGATGTAGAAGTCGTCCTCGACCACCACCACCTGGCCCAGGTGGAGGTCGCCGTGGACCCGGGTCCTGACGAAATCGGGCTTGGCCGGCATCGCCGTGTCGATGCGCGCCTCGACCCGATCCCAGTTGGCCAGCAGGTCGTCGGCCTGGACCATCGCCTCGGGGGGCAGGGTGTCGCGGGTGCGCGCCAGGGCATCGCGGGCGCGGACGGCCTGCCCGCGCACCTGCTCGACGAGGTCGTCCAGATCCTGGCGCTCCACCGGCTGCGGGCGGAACGCCGCATCCTCGGTGTCCATGGCGAAGGCGGCGTGGAGCTGGGCCACCCGCAGCCCCAGGACGCGCGCCAGGCTGAGGTACATGGCGTGCTCGTCCTCGTGGGTGTCGGCGTCCTCCCGGGGCAGGATGTCCAGCTCACCCAGGAAGCGATGCAGATGGTCGAGGGTCAGGGTCCAGCCGTCGCCCTGGTTGCGCACGAAGCCCTGCAGCACGGCCAGCGCCGTCGGCGTGCCCTCGTGGTCGATGAGCTCCATGGAGCCGAGCAGCGGCGGCGCGTTGCCGAATCCGGCCACGTCGGTGAGGTAGCGGCCGATCTCGATCTCCGGGTGGACGCCAGTCTCCAGGCGCCGGAACACCTTGAGGATCATCTGTTCGCCGACCAGCATCGACGTGTTGCTCTGCTCGCGGCCGAGGCGGTGGATGGCCTTCTCGTCGGGCATCTCCATGTCGGCCAGGGCCTGGGTGGTGCGGCACACGATGCGGCCGCCGCCGGCCGTCGGCAATTCCTTCTCCTGGCGGATGGCCTCGACGATGGCCGCGGTCAGGGACTCGGTGGCCAGGGCGTCGTGCAGGAGGCCGACGAAGCTGCCCTTGCGCACCCGGGCCAGGGTATAGGGCTGAAGCGTCGCCAGCGGATCGGTGGTCGCCGTCTCCCAGGCGATGGCGGTGGGCAGCAGATAACGCTGCCAGGTGCCGTCGCCCATGGAGGTGTCGCAGAAGGCGAGCAGCCAGCCATCGGTCTTGCCGGGCACCACCACGTACTCGGCCAGCGACACCGCCGCCACGTCCCGTTCCTTGGCGGCGAACCAGCGCTGCTTGGGCAGGAACTCGGGCAGGATGTTCTCGCGCAGGGTCTGGGCGGCGGGCCCGGCCACCAGGCTGTGCCACAGGTCCGGCAGCACCAGGGTGAGCAGCTCGGGCATCGGCGTCACGTGGGGCTCGTACCAGCTCGGGGCGTTGGTCTCCTCGGCCAGCAGGAACCAGTAGAAGCCGTAGGCGGGCAGGGTGACGAAGTAGGGCAGCTCGCCGATGGGCGGGAACACGCTCTGGCCCAGCAGCTCCAGGGGGACGCGCCCCTGATAGGCCGACAGGTCCAGCTCCACCGGCTGCGGCGCCCGCGACAGGTTGGCGACGCACAGGATGGTCTCGCGGTCGTCGCTGCGCAGGTACGCGAACACCTTGCGGTTGCCCGGATAGAGGAAGTTCAGCGCGCCGCGGCCGAAGGCGGGGTGGGCCTTGCGCACCGCGATCAGGCGCTTCATCCAGTTGAGCAGCGACGACGAGTTGCGGCTCTGGGCCTCCACGTTGACCGCCTCGTAGCCGTAGATGGTGTCCATGATGGGCGGCAGGTACAGGCGCTCCGGGTCGGCCTGGGAGAAGCCGCCGTTGCGGTCGGGCGACCATTGCATGGGGGTGCGCACGGCGTCCCGGTCGCCCAGGTAGATGTTGTCGCCCATGCCGATCTCGTCGCCGTAGTAGACGATCGGCGTGCCCGGCATGGACATCAGCAGGCTGTTGAGGAGCTCGATCTTGCGGCGGTCGTTCTCCAGCAGCGGCGCCAGGCGGCGGCGGATGCCGAGGTTGATGCGGGCCCGCTTGTCGGCGGCGTAGAACTGCCACAGGTAGTCGCGCTCCCGGTCGGTGACCATCTCCAGGGTCAGCTCGTCGTGGTTGCGCAGGAAGATGGCCCACTGGCAGGTGTCCGGGATCTCCGGCGTCTGCCGCATGATGTCGGTGATGGGGTGGCGGTCCTCCTGGGCCAGGGCCATGTAGATGCGCGGCATCAGGGGGAAGTGGAAGGCCATGTGGCATTCGTCGCCGTCGCCGAAGTAGGGGCGCACGTCCTCCGGCCACTGGTTGGCCTCGCCCAGGAACATGCGGCCGGTGTAGTTGTCGTCCAGCCAGGCGCGCAGGCGTTTGATGACGTCGTGGGTCTCGGGCAGGTTCTCGTTGTTGGTGCCCTCGCGCTCGCACAGGTAGGGGATGGCGTCGAGCCTGAGCCCGTCGACCCCGGCGTCGAGCCAGAACTTCATCACCCGCGTCACCTCCTTGAACACCCGCGGGTTGTCGTAGTTGAGGTCCGGCTGGTGCGAGAAGAAGCGGTGCCAGTAGTAGGCCTCGGCCTCCGTGTCCCAGGTCCAGTTGGAGGTCTCGGTGTCGAGGAAGATGATGCGGGTGCCTTCGTAGCGCTTCTTGGTGTCGCTCCACACGTAGAAATCGCGCATCACCGAGCCCGGCTTGGCCTGCCGCGCCCGCTGGAACCACGGGTGCTGGTCGGAGGTGTGGTTGATGACCAGCTCGGTGATCACGCGCAGGCCCCGGCGATGGGCCTCGCGCACGAACAGGCGGAAGGCGCGCATGTCGCCGTAGACCGAATGCACGTTGCGGTAGTCCGCGATGTCGTACCCGTCGTCGCGCAGGGGCGAGGGGTAGAACGGCAGCAGCCACACCGAGGTGACGCCCAGGTCGACCAGGTAGTCGAGCTTGCGGGTCAGGCCGAGGAAATCGCCCATGCCGTCCCCCGACGAATCGAAGAACGCCTTGACGTGGAGCTGGTAGATGACCGCTTCCCGATACCAAAGCGGATCATCATCGAGCATGGCGAATCCTCAATGTTTGTCCCGAAACGAAACCACGGGATCCGATCCGCGATAGCCAAAGAAGCCCACCCCGAATCGTCACTCCCGCGCAGGCGGGAGTCCAGGAGGCCCGCGGTGTTTCTGGATTCCCGCCTGCGCGGGAATGACGGGCGAGAGGGGTTTTGCGCACCATGGCCTGATCAAGCAATGACCGCTCACTCGCATGGCCGGGCCTCAGAAGCTGGGGGCGACGAAGTCCACATGATGCCACGGCACGACGCGGAACAACACGGCCGGATTCCTTTTGGGGTCGAGGCGGACGGCGTGGTCGGGCCCGGTCCAAAGGTGCTTCTTGCCGGTCAGCAGGTCCTCGACGGCGAAGGACTCGGTGTCCTCCATGGCCATGTCCTCGAGGGGGAACGTCAGGGTCGCCTCGTGGGCATCGAAGGGGTCCAGGTTGACGGCCACGAACACCATGTTGCGTCTGTCCGCCGACATCTTGCCGTAGAACAGCACGTTGTCGTCGTCGGCCTCGTAGAAGCGCAGGTTGTCCAGCTCCTGCAGGGCCGGGTTCTCGCGGCGGATACGGTTGACCTTGGCGATCAGGTCCTTGATGTGGCCGCGCCGCCTCCAGTTCCAAACCTTGAACTGGTACTTCTCGGAGTGCAGGTACTCCTCGGTGCCCGGCACCGCCTCGTTCTCGCACAGCTCGAAGCCGTTGTAGATGCCGTAGACGCTGGACAGCGTCGCCGCCAGGACGAAGCGGACCATGAAGGCGGTGCGGCCACCCTTCTGGAGGTAGCCGGGCAGGATGTCCGGGGTGTTGGCGAAGAAGTTGGGGCGCAGGAACTCCTTGTCCGCGGACTGGGTGAGCTCGGTCAGGTAGTCGGTCAGCTCGCCCTTGAAATCGCGCCAGGTGAAGTAGGTGTAGGACTGGCTGAACCCCACCTTGGCCAGCATCTTGAGCATGGGCGGCCGGGTGAAGGCCTCGGCCAGGAAGATGACGTCCGGGTGGTCGCGGCGCACCTCGCGGATCAGCCACTCCCAGAAGGGCACCGGCTTGGTGTGGGGGTTGTCGACGCGGAAGATCTTGACCCCGTTCTCGACCCAGAACAGGACCACCGACAGCAGCTCCTGCCACAGGGCGTCCTGGTGGTCGCCGTAGAACTCCACGTTGACGATGTCCTGGTACTTCTTGGGTGGGTTCTCGGCGTACTTGATGGTGCCGTCGGGGCGAAAGCGGAACCACTCGGGATGCTCCTTGATCCACGGGTGGTCGGGCGAGCACTGGATGGCGAAGTCGAGCGCCACCTCCATGCCGTGCTCGTGGCACGCGGCGACGAAGCGGCGGAAGTCCTCCAGCGTCCCCAGCTCCGGGTGGATGGCGGTGTGGCCGCCTTCCTCGGCGCCGATGGCGTAGGGGCTGCCGGGGTCGTCGGGCCCCGCCACCAGCGTGTTGTCGGGTCCCTTGCGGTGGGTGCGGCCGATGGGATGGATGGGGATGAAGTAGATGACGTCGAAGCCCAGGGCCTTGATCTCCGGCAGCCGGCGCCGGCAGTCATCGAACGTCCCCCACTGGCCCTCGACGGTGCCCTGGGAGCGGTGGAACATCTCGTACCAGGCGGCGAAGCGGGCGGCGACGCGGTCGACGAACACCTCCAGCGTGCGGTCGTAGCGCACCGCCCGGCTGCGGTCCGGCCAGCGGGCCATCAGGTCCCGCACCGCATCGGACATCATGATCTCGGCCCGCCGGTCGTCCCGCGCCCCGTCCAGGTCCTTCAGGGTCTTCTCAAGGGCCTTGGCGTCGGGGCCGCCGGCGCGGGCGGCGGCCTGCGCCACCAGCTCGCGGCCCTCGGTCAGCTCCAGGGGGATGTCCTGGCCGGCGTCCAGCTTCTTGCCGGCGCCGTCGCGCCACGATTCGAACTCGTCGTCCCAGGCCTCGACCGTATAGAGGTAGGGGGCGTTTTCGGTCAGCTCGACCTCGCCGCTCCAGCGGTCGAGCCCCGGATTGGCCAGGGTCAGAGGCGCCTCGCGCCAGTCCGCCTCGTCCTTTCTCTTGTAGAGAACCACCGCGGACAGCTTGCCGTGGCCGTCGCGGAAGATGTCGGCCTCCACCGTCAACGTGTCGCCCGCCTCGCGCTTGACGGCGTAGCGCCCGCCGTCGAGCTCGGGGCTCACGTTCTGGATGACGATGACGCGGCTCTGCACGCCGGCGGCGAGCCCGGCCGCGCCGGTGCCCTCGGTGACGGTGTCCTTGGCCGGTGTCATGGGCTGCCCCCCTCTTCTTGCTTGCCGTCAGTCGGGTTTGACGTAGACCCTCACTTCGCCGGGGTCCACGGTGACCATGCCGCCGGGCCTGAGGGTCTCGCCCTCGTCGCCGCCGTGCGTCACCCGCCGGGCACCGGCCATGGCTTCGTCCAGTCCCTCGAGGCGCGCCGTCGCCCCCTGGTGGAGGTCGGCGTTGACCAGCGTGACCGCCCAGTCGGGGCTGCCGTCGCAGCGCCGTTCCAGGCAGATGAACGGCCCCTCGCCGAGGTGGATCATGCGCTGCGGACCCTCCTCGTTGAACGCCGGCACGGCGGCCTTCATGCGGTTGGTCTCGGCGATGAAATCGGTCAGGTCGAAGGCCGGATCCTCCCAGTTCTCGGGCCGGGTCCGCACCACGTGGAGCTTGCTCCGGAACCCGTACTCGTAGCCGATGGGCATCATCAGCCCGGCCGAGAACACGGCCGAGAACAGGTAGCGCAAACGGTAGGCGCGCTCCACCTCGCGCGGGTCCGTAATCCCGTCGGCGGCCAGATCGACCACCAGGCGGTCGGTGTCATGGCTTTCGGGGAAGGCGATGGAGGGCGCGATGCTGCGGAACTCCTCGTACTGGTCGAGCAGCCAGCCCTGCGCGAAGTCCCACCACTTGGAGCTGTTGTAGAGGAAGTCGAACCCGGCCCAGCGCAGGCCCTCCACCTGGTCCAGGCGGGCGCCCAGGGTCTCGGCGATGAACACGGCGTCGGGGCTGGTGTCGCGGGCGCTCTCGATGACCCTTTGCCAGACGTCGCCGGGGACCTGATAGGCCGCATCGCACCGGAAACCGCGGATGCCGAGGCTCAGGTAGTGGTCGACCAGGTCCTCCCAGTAGCTGATCAGGGCGTCGCGGCCGTCGCCGATGTTGTACTCGATGGCCGCCAGGTCCTCCCAAACGGTGACGTTGCGGGCGTCGGCCGGATCGATGGCCGACGGCGAGTGCAGGGAGCCGTCGGGCTCGCGCTGGAACCATTCGGGATGCTCCTCGGCGAGCAGCGAATCCTTGGACGTGTGGTTGATCACCAGGTCCATCATCACCGAGATGCCGCGTTCGCGGGCCGCCGCCACGTAGTCGGCGATCAGCTTGTCGGGGGATTTCCTGGAGCTCCCCTGGAAGATGGGGTTGAGCCGGTCGTACTGTTTGATGGCATAGAGGCTTCCCGAGAACCCCGGGTAGTGGAACGGGTTGACGTAGATCCAGTCGAAGCCCATGGCGGCGATGCGGTCGAGATGGCCGTGCCAGTCGGCGACCGTGCCGACCAGCAGCGGAAACATGTTGTAGACGCGCGGTCCCTGGGCGTGCCCGTTCACTGCACCTCCTCTCGCCGCCTACAGACGCTCGTAGAGATTGAGGGTCTGTTGAGCGACGCTCTTCCAACTGTAGTTGTCGATCACCCGCTGCCGGCCCTTGCGGCCCATGTCCTCGGCCATCTGGGCGTTGCCGGCGACCCGGTTGACGGCCTCGGCCAGGCCCCGGGCGAAGCCCTCCGGGTCGGTCGGGTCGTGCGGGGGCGAGGGCGACAGCTTGGCGTCCACCAGGAACCCGGTCTCGCCCTCCACCACCACCTCCTTGATGCCGCCGACGGCGCTGCCCACCACCGGCGTGCCGCAGGCCATGGCCTCCAGATTGATGATGCCGAAGGGCTCGTAGATGGACGGGCAGCAGAACACGGCGGCGTGGGCATAGAGGGCGATGGCCGTGCTACGGCTCACCATTTCCGGAATCCACACGATATGGGGCCGTTGGGACTGCAGGCTGGCGACCAGGTCCTCGAGCTCTCCCTGCAGCGCCGGGGTGTCGGATTCGCCGGCGCACAGCACCACCTGAACCTCCGGGTCGAGCTGGGGAATGGCGCGGAGCAGGTAGTAGAGTCCCTTCTGCCGGGTCATGCGCCCGACGAACAGCACGTAGGGCCGTGCCGGATCGATGCCGTAGCGGGCCAGGGTCTCGGGTTCGCTCACCGGGCTGTACTCGTCGGTGTCGATGCCGTTGGGGATGACCTCGATGCGCTGGGGCTCGATGGCGTAAAGCCGCAACAGGTCGTCGCGGGTGCTGCCGGATACCGAGATCACCGCGTCCGCCAGCTCCAGCGCCGTGCGCTCCACCCAGGTGGAGAAGTCGTAGCCGCGGCCGATCTGTTCGCGCTTCCACGGCCTGAGCGGCTCCAGGGAATGGACGGTGATGACCATCGGGATGCCGTACAGCATCTTGGCCAGCACGCCGCCGAAATGGGTGTACCAGGTGTGGCAGTGGACGATGTCGGCCTCGATCCCCTGGCCGTTGAAGGCGAGGCAGGTGCCGATGGCCTTGAGCGGCGACACCAGGTGCGGGGGGCAGCCGGCGAACTGCGCGCCGTCGAGTCGGGTGCCGCGCACGCTGAGCCGCCCGTCGACGATGTCGTGGTCGTGGAAGGTGCGCACTTCGACGTCCGTCAGGCGGGCCAGCTCCCGCGACAGATACTCCACGTGCACGCCGGCGCCGCCGTAAATATTGGGGGGATACTCGTTGGTCAGCAGCAAGACGCGCATGGGGACGGGCGGGCTCCGCGGGCGGCCGGGGGCGTGACGGGGCAGGTATCGATTGTTGCCGGGGCTTCGTCAACCGAGAATTGGGTTCGGCGGGGCCGGCGGGGGACTCCGCGGGCCCGCCGCGCCGGGAACGGGCGGGAATTCAAGTGTTGCCATCCGGCCACACCCCGTCGCACGCCGGTCACGTCCGTATTGCAATTAACACCGGCCGTGGCTAATACTTGGCAATTAACGCCCTTTACAGGGTGATGCGGTATTGGGGATTGCTGACATGAAGGCGCGGGTTTGGCGAGCCGCGGGGGTGATGGCCATCGCGGTAGGTCTTTTTTGCGTGCAGTCGCCGCCGGCGTCGGCCGGTTCGCTCTACGAGGAGCTGTCCGAGCTGGTCCTGTCCCACAAGAGAATCAGGGCCGCCCAAATGGACATGGGGGCGGCGCGCGAGCAGATCGAGGTCTCGCGCGGCAACTGGTATCCGGATCTGGACGTCACCGCCCACATCGGGCCCGAGCGCCAGAACAAGGGCCAAGGCGTCGCCGACACCGACATGGTCAGCCGCCAGATCGACGTCAAGGTCACCCAGTTGCTCAGCGATTTCGGCGGCTCGCGGGCCGGCATCAACCGTTCGCGCCTGACCTCGGCCCAATCCCGCCAGACCCTCAAGGCCACCGAGCAGGCGTTGCTGCTGGAGGGCGTCTCCGCCCACCTGCAGCTCATCAATGCCGCCCAGATCGTCAAGTTCGCCCGCGGTTCGGTCGCCAACATCAAGCGCCAGACCGAGCTCGAGGACGCCCGCGTGATGCGCGGGTCCGGCTTCTCCACCGATGTGCTCCAGGCCAAGACCCAGTTGGCCGGCGCCCAGGCGCGCCTGGTCCAGGCGGAAGGGGACTTGGCCGTCGCCCGCAACCGCTACAAGACGGTGTTCGGCAAGCCGGCCGGCGATGCAGAGGGCCTGGTCAAGCCGCGTCTCCCGGTCGACTCCCTGCCCCAGGAGGTGGACGAAGCGGTCAGGACCGCCTTCGAGAAGAATCCGGAACTGGCCGCGGCCCATCTGGCCGCCGAGATCGCCCGCCAGGACGTCAAGTCGGCGCGCGCCGACGGCTTCTTCCCCACCCTCAACGCCGTCGCCCAGCACAAGTACAAGCTGGACGTGGACGGCACCGTCGGCAGCCAGGCCGAGCAGATCCTCAAGGTGGAGCTCAACTACAACTTCGACCTCGGCTTCACCGCGGTCAACACGCTGCGTGCCTCGCGGCTGACCCACTCGGCGACCGCCAGCCGGTTCGGCGATTCGCGCGACCTGATCGAAGAGCAGGTCCGCAACGCCTGGCAGGACCTGGAGACGGCCAAGGCCAACGCCGAGCATCTGCTCAACCAGGCCAACATCGCCGGCGAGTTCCTGGAGCTGGCCCGCAAGGAGCGGCAGTTGGGCCGCCGGTCCCTGATCGACGTGCTGGCCGGCGAGACCGCCCTGATCAACGCCAGCAGCGACGCCGCCTCGGCGGAGACCGACGTGTCCATCGCCGCCTTCACCCTGCTGGCCTCCATGGGCATCCTGGACATCGAGATCTTCCGTCAGTAGTCCGCGCCACCGGCGCCGCGTGACCGAAACGGCCGGCATCCCAGCCACCCTGCGGGCGGCGACCGGACACCATCGGGCGGGCCGGCTGGCCGAGGCGGAGGCCCTCTACCGCCGCATCCTGGATGCCGATCCCGACCACGCCGAGGCCCTCAACATGCTGGGCGTTCTCGCCCGTCAGTCGGGAGCGCCGGACCGCGCCGTGGACCTGATCGGCCGCGCCCTGGCCCGGGCCCCCGGACGCCCCGCCTACCTGAGCAACCTGGCCAACGCCTACGCGGCCCTGGGACAGACGGACCACGCCATCGCCTGCTACCGGCAGGCCCTGGCCGCCGATCCCGCCTTCGCCGCCGGCCACCTCAACCTGGGCACCGCATTGGCCGATTCCGGCGACCTTGACGGCGCCGTCGCCTGCTTCCGCCGCGCCTTGGCGCTGCGCCCGCGGCTGGTGGCCGCCCACAGGAACCTGGGCACGGTGCTCAGGCAGTTGGGGCGCTCGGACCATGCGGTCGCCCACCTGCGCCGCGCCGTGGCCCTGGCGCCCGACAACGCCGACACCCACGCCAGCCTGGGCGCCGCCTTGGCCGATCTGGGATGGTGGCAGGACGCCGCTGCGTGCTGCCGACGCGCCCTGGACATGGCGCCGGGCCATGCCGAGGCCCTCAACATCCTGGGCACGGTGCGGGCGGCCGAAGGCGCCGCGGATGCCGCCGCCGCGTGCTACCGGCGCGCCATCACCGGGGCGCCCCGATGCGCGGCCTACCGCTACAACCTCGGCGCCGCCCTGCTGGACCTGGGCGCCACCGCCGAGTCCATCGGCGCCCTTCACCGGGCCGTGGACCTGGATCCCGAGCACGCGGACGCCATGGCCCTGCTGGCGCATCAGCTCCAGCGGGCGTGCGCGTGGCCCGAGCTGGGATCGGCGGCGGCCGCGGTGCGGGCGCAGACCCGGGCCGCCCTGGCGGCGGGACGGCGCCCCGGCGAAATGCCGCTGCTCAATCTGTATCTGCGTGACGACCCGGCCGAGAACCGCGCCGTCGCCGCCGCCTGGAGCCGGGACATCGCGGCGCGGGTGGCGCCGTGGCGCGGACGGCTTCCCGCGACCCCGCCGCGGACACCCGGGTCGCGGCTCACGGTGGGCTACCTGTCCTACGATTTCCGCGACCATGCCATGGGTCACTTGATCGGCAAATTGCTGGAAACACACGACCGGGGCCGTTTCCGCGTGCTCGCTTATTCCGCCGGACCCGACGACGGCAGCGCCTACCGCCGGCGCATCGAGGGGGCCTGCGAGGCCTTCGTCGACATCGCCGGCCTGCCGCCCCTCGACGCGGCGCGCCGCATCCGCCTCGACGGCGTCGACATCCTGGTCGACCTCATGGGCCACACCAAAGGCAACCGGCTGGACATCGTGGCGCTGCGCCCGGCGCCGGTGCAGGTCCACTACCTGGGGTTCCCGGGGACCACGGGCAGCGATTTCATCGATTACCTGATCACCGACCGGGTGCTCACGAACCCCGAGGACGCGCCCCACTTCGGCGAGACCCTGGTCACCCTGCCGTCCGCGTCCCTGGTCCTCGATCGCGATCAGGCGGCCGGCCCCCGGATGCCGGCCCGCGCCGAGGCGGGCCTGCCCGAGGACGGGATCGTCTTCTGCAGCTTCAACCGCGCCCAGAAGATCGAGCCGGAGGTGTTCGGCGCCTGGATGGACATCCTGCGCGCGGTCACGGACAGCGTGCTGTGGCTCTACGCCAGCGACCCCGAGGCGCCCGACACCCTGCGGCGGGAGGCGGCGGCCCGGGGGGTGGACCCGGGCCGCCTGGTGTTCGCCGGCCGGGTGCCCAAGGAGCAGCACCTGGCCCGGCTCCGGTTGGTCGACCTGGGCCTCGACACCGGACCGTGCAACGGCCACGTCACCACCGCCGACACCCTGTGGGCGGGCGTCCCGGTGGTCGCCGTCCGGGGAGGCCGCCTGATCTCGCGGCTTTCGGCCAGCGTGCTGACGGCGGCCGGGGTGCCGGAGCTGATCGCCGCGGACCCGGACGGTTACCGGGCCCTGGCCATCGGTCTGGCGCACTCGCCCGATGAGCGCCGCCGGCTGAGGGAGCGGCTGGCCGCCGCCCGCACCACCGCGCCCTTGTTCGACACGGCCGGAATCGTCGCCTGCCTGGAGGAAGCCTACCGGGCCATGTGGGACCGGTTCGAATCGGGGGCGACGCCGCGCCCCTTCGCCGTCGACTGAGCCCGGCGTCCCATGGCCGAATCGGAGCGCACGCAAGACGCTTTGCGGACGGCGGTCGATCATCACCGGGCCGGGCGGCTTTCGGAAGCGGAATCGGTCTACCGCCGGGTCCTCGAGGCCCATCCGGACCACCCGGACGCCCTTCACCTGCTGGGCGTCCTCGTCCATCAGGCGGGGCGGCCGGAGCGCGCGGCGGACCTCATCGGCCGCGCCGTGGCCAAGGCTCCCGGGCGCCCGGTGTACCTGACCAGCCTGGCCAACGCCCACCTGGCGCTGGGCCGCGCGGCCGAGGCCATGGAGGGCTACCGGCGCGCCCTGGCCATCGACCCGGATTTCCTCGACGCCCACCTCAACCTGGGCAAGACCCTGGCCGGCGCCGACGACCCCGAGGGCGCCGCCGCCTGTTTCCGCCGCGCCCTGGCGCTCGACCCGCGGCTGGTGGCGGCCCACGTGAACCTGGGGGCGGTGCTGCGGAAGCTGGGTCAGACGGACCAGGCCATCGACCACCTGCGCCGTGCGCTGACCCTCGATCCCGACGACGCCGACGCCCACACCCTTCTCGGCACCGCCCTCGGCGACCAGTGGCAATGGCGGGACGCCGCCGCCTGCTGCCGGCGCGCCCTGGAGATCGACCCCGGCCATGCCGAGGCCTTCAACGTTCTCGGCCTGGTGTGGATGTTGGCCGGACATCCGGCGCGGGCCGTCGAGTGCCACCGGAAGGCCGTGGCGGCGGCGCCACGAAGCGCCACCTATGCCTACCATCTCGGGCTCTCATCGGGGCTGGCGGGCGCGACCGACGAGTCCGTCGCCGCCCTGCGCCGGGCGGTGGACCTGGACCAAGACCACGCGGGCGCCACGGCCCTGCTGGCCCACCAGCTCCAGCATGCCTGCGAGTGGTCCCAACTGGAGTCCCTCAAGGCCCGCGCCCGGGACCAGACCCGGGCGGCGCTGGCCGCCGGGCGGCGGCCCGGCGAGATGCCGATGATCAACCTCCTGCTCAACGAGGACCCGGCGGAGAACCGCGCGGTCGCCGCCGCCTGGAGCCGCACCGTCACGGCGGCGGTGGCGTCGTGGCAGGGAACGCTGCCGCCGCGCCCGCCGCCGTCCGGCGATCCCCGGATCACCATCGGCTACCTGTCCCACGACTTCCGCGATCACGCCATCGGCCACCAGATCGGCGGCGTCATCGAAGGCCACGACCGGGACCGCTTCCGCGTCCTCGCCTATTCCACCGGACCCGACGACGGCAGCGCCTATCGCCGGCGCATCGAGGGGAGCTGCGAGTCCTTCAACGACATCGCCCGCCTGGCGCCCCCCGAGGCGGCGCGGCGCATCCGCCTCGACGGCGTCGACATCCTGGTCGACCTGATGGGCCATACCAAGGGCAACCGCCTGGAGATCTGCGCCCTGCGCCCGGCCCCCGTGCAGGCCCACTACCTGGGCTTTCCGGGGACCAGCGGCAGCGACTTCATCGACTACCTGATCACCGACCCGGTGGTCACGCCGCCCGGGCACGCGGCCCATTTCAGCGAGAAGTTCGCCACCCTGCCGCCCCCCTCGCTGGTCCCCGACCGCGGCCAGCCCATCGCCGAACGGCCGGCCAGCCGGACCGAGGCGGGTCTGCCGGAGCACGGCGTGGTCTTCTGCGGCTTCAACCAGGTCTACAAGATCGAGCCGGTCATCTTCGACGTGTGGATGGAGGTCCTGCGCGCGGTCGAGGGCAGCGTGCTGTGGCTGTTCGCCAACGACCCGGTGGTGGAGGCCAACCTGCGGCGGGAGGCATCGGCGCGGGGCATGGACCCGGCCCGGCTGGTGTTCGCCGACCGCGTGCCCAAGGACCGGCACTTGGCCCGCATCGGCCTCGCCGACCTGGCGTTGGATACCCGCATCTACCACGGCCACATCACCACCTGCGACATCCTGTGGGCCGGGGTCCCGGTGGTCGCGGTGGCGGGAGAACGGCATGTCTCGCGGCTGTCGGCCGGCGTGTTGACGGCAGCCGGCCTGCCCGAGCTGATCACCACGGACCTGGACCGCTACCGGGACCTGGCCATCGGGCTGGCGCGGGCGCCCGATCGGCTGCGCCGGCTCAAGGACCGGCTGGCGGCCACCCGCACGACGGCGCCGCTGTTCGACCCACCGCGGTTCGTCGCCAACCTGGAGCGGGTCTACGAGGCCATGTGGGACGTCCATCTGTCCGGGGCGCCGCCGCGCCCCGTCGCCGTGGACTGAGTCCGGCCGCCATGACGGCGATGCCTGAGTCGGCTCAAAGGCGCGGCGGTTCATTCCGGGTTGAAAACTCCGAAATCGGAGTTAAATTACTTCATTATCGAAATCTCTGTGTGCCATGGGACTGGACTACCCCGCGACGCGATACGACCCGGCGCCACTGGTCGACCTCTCCGAAAGAGGCGAGCGGGACCGGCTGAGCCGGTCGGCGCTGCGCGCCTTCTTCAATATCGTCGATCGATGGTCGGTGCGCGACGAGGATGCGCGAAAGCTGCTCGGCGACATCGCCGCGAGCACGTTCTACGCCTACAAGAAGACCCCGGATCGACGTCTGGACCAGGACAAGCTGACGCGGATTTCGTACCTGATCGGCATCTTCAAGGACCTGAACATCCTTCACGGCGAAGCGATTGCCGACCGGTGGGTGTCGCTGCCGAACAGGAACAGGATCTTCGGCGGCAGGACGCCGCTGGAATACATGATCCGCGGCGGCGTTCAATCGATGCAGGTCGTGCGTCGCCTGCTCAGCGCCAGGCGCGGCGGGTTGTGACGCTGCCCGCGACCGCGCCGGTCCGGCAGGCCGACACGCACCGGCTGATCCCCTCCAGACACACACCGCAAGGCGAGAGCGTTCTCGCGCGCATCGCGGACGACGATGCGCATCTGCAGGACATCTTCGATCTCGACCATGCGACCAACGACCGGCACCTGGCGGAGAACGGTCTCGGCCTCCTGCCGGGACTCGCGGTCGAAGAGCTGGTGTTCGGCGTTCCCTATTATCGGGTCGTCAACGCCGCCTTCTGCCACGCCCATCCGCAAGGCAGCCGGTTCAATGGCCCGGACCGGGGCGCCTGGTACGCGGCTTTCGAGATCGAGACCGCCCAGGCCGAAGTGGTCTATCACAAGACCCTGGCGCTGGCGGAAATCGACGACTTCGAAGACAGCGTCACCTACGACGACTACCTGGCCGATTTCGGCGGGGCGTTCCACGACATCCGGCATGACGCGGCGTACGCGGACTGCCTGGCGCCGGACAGCTATGTCGCCGCGCAAGCGCTCGCCGAGCGCCTGCTCGACGCGGGCTCACTCGGTGTCGTCTATCCCAGCGTCCGTCGCGCCGGCGGCACCAATCTCGCCTGTTTCCGCCCGGCTCTCGTGGGCAACGTCCGGCTCGGGTCGACCTACCGAATGACCTGGGAGGGCGCGCCGGACCCTCGCATCCGGGTCGAGGACGGCGTCCGGTCCTGACGACCCGGCGCCGTGGGGACCGGTACCCAATCCCGCGATTCCGTGATACTAGGACGGCCTGCCGCGATGCCGCGGATCACGGAGCCAAGAAACCGGGGATTCGACCGTGCGTGTTGTGATGCTGGGGTGCGGCGGGTTCATCGGCAGCCATCTGCTCGACCGCATGCTGGGCGACGGCCGGTTCCGGGTGGACGGCTGGGACCCCGAGGACGGCAAGATCCAAGCCCACCTGGGCAATCCCCGGTTCCGGCTGCACCGCCGGCCGGCCAACGCGCCGGAGACCCGGGCCGAGCTGGAGCAGGCCGTGCGGTCGGCGGACGCGGTGATCAACCTGGCCGCCATCTGCAATCCGTCCGAGTACAACACGCGGCCGCTGAGCGTCATCCACGCCAACCTGTTCGACGTCTACCCGGTCATCCTATTGTGCGCCGAGCACGGCCGCTGGCTGGTCAACCTGTCGACCAGCGAGGTCTACGGCCGCACCATCGCCGGCTACCTGCCCGGCGGCGGCTACGACGACCCGGACCTCTACGAGCTGCGCGAGGACGAGACGCCGCTGGTCCTGGGGCCGGTGCGCAATCAGCGCTGGACCTACGCCTGCGCCAAGCAGATGGTGGAGCGCCTGATCTATGCCCATCACATGGAGGATGGGCTGCCCTTCACCATCATCCGGCCGCTGAACTTCTTCGGGCCGCGCATGGACTACATCCCGTCGCGCGACGGCGACGGCGTGCCACGGGTGCTGGCCTGCTTCATGGCGGCGTTGCTCGCCGGCGAGCCCATGCGCCTGGTGGACGGGGGGCGGGCGCGCCGCACCATCGTCTCCATCCACGAGGCGGTGGACGCCATCTGCCGCATCCTGGAGCGGCCGCAGGCGGCGCAGGGCGAGATCTTCAACATCGGCAACCGCGACAACGAGGTGACCATCGCCGAGCTGGCCGACCGCATGCGCAAGACCTACGCGCGCATTACCGGCGACGCCCGCTACAACGACCACCCCATCGTCGAGACCAGCGCCGAGGACTTCTACGGCGCCGGATACGAGGACTGCGACCGGCGCATGCCGGACCTGACCAAGGCGGAACGGCTCCTCGGATGGTCGCCGAAGGTGCCGCTGGACGACATCCTGCTGGAGACCATGACCCACTTCCACGAGGCCCATGCCGCCGGCCGGCCGGCGGCGGCCGGGCCATGAACGCGCAATAGACGCCCTGGTCACGCCCTGGCGCAATCAAAGATGGAATTGACGAAACGGAATGTGTCTGTTGACGCGGCAGACCCGCGGCAGCCCCTTTTTCAGTCGTAAATCCGGGTGATATCCGAAAAACGTAGGGGAATGCTGGTCGATTGCGGTCGAACCGGCCCCGCAACACCTGCGGAACGGCCGAATCAGCGCCCTTTTGTCACCGCATTGCTGCGACAACGGAGTTTACACTAAGGCACTGACACGCATACTATTACTGCATAGGAGGATTTCCGCGCCGTGGCCTTCTGGCGACGGCACGGAGATTGGGTTTTGGAAGACCGGCGGCACCGCCCGCCGGGCACGAGTTCGATGGCAGTTCACGGTCCAGGCGTCACGTTCGGGACGCCCCTCGGCGAAACGCCTCCGGTCATCCTGGAGGCCACCGGCGACGGGCCGGTCATCGTTCCCGACGGCAATCTCCTGGTCACCGCCGACTATGTCCGCCAGGGGCCCGACCTGCTGCTGATCGGGGCCGACGGCGAGACCGTGCTGGTGCGCGGCTTCTTCTCGCTCGCCGATGCCCCCGATCTGGTGACGCCCGACGGCGCGCGGATTTCGGCGGAGCTGGCGATGCGGCTGGCCGGTCCGGCCGCGCCGGGGCAACTGGCCCAGGCGGGCGCCGACGCGGTGGGCGCCGCCGGCGAAGCCATCGGCCAGGTGGAAATCCTGGACGGCACCGTGACCATCACCCGCACCGACGGCACCCAGGTGACGGCGGAGCAGGGCACGCCGGTGTTCCAGGGCGACGTGGTGGAGACCGGCCCGGGCGCCCAACTGGGCATCATTTTCGCCGACGACACGACGTTCGCGCTGGGCGCCGAGGGCCGCATGGTCATCGACGAGCTGGTCTACGACCCCGGCACCCAGGACGGCAAGGCCGTGTTCAACGTGGTCCAGGGGGTGTTCACCTTCGTCAGCGGCCAGATCGCCAAGACCGGTCCCGAGTCCATGGTCATCGAGACCCCGGTGGCGACCATCGGCGTCCGCGGCTCGACGGGGGCCGGCTCGGTGGGGCCCGAGGGTACGCGCAACACCATCACCTTGCTGGTGGACATCAACAACGACACCGGCGAGATCATCGTCCGCAACTCGGTGGGGGCGGAGGTTCTCAACATCCCGTTCCAGACCACCCAGGTGACCAGCGCCTTCCTGCCGCCGTCGTTCACCATACGGGTGCCGGCCTCGGTGATCGACCGGCTGTACGGTGGGGTCACCCAGACGGCGACGCAGATCGCCCGGCCGGCGCCTCCGGGCGGCGACGATCAAGGACCCGGCGGTGGCGACGAGGGTGGTGGCGACGCTCCGGCCCAGGATCCGGCCCAACAAGCGGCCGAGGAGGCCATCGTCAATGCGCTGGAGCAGGGCGCGTCTCTGGACGACGCCATCAACGCCGGGGTCGCCGCGGCCCAGGACGTGGCCATCGCCGAGGCCCTGGCCAATCCCACGCCCGTGGGGCAGGGAACCAACGATGCCCTCGACTCCATCACCCGGAAGTCCGTCGGCGGCCTGGGTGATGCAGGTGATCCGCTGAGCGCCGGTGACGGCGATGACAACGCGATTGACACGACGAACCAGGCAACGAGCGGCGGCCCTGCCTCGGACACGGGATCCAATCAAGAGGATGCGGGCACGACCGACGGAACGGACGACGGCGGGACAGATGGAGAGGGTGTGGACGACGGAGTTGCAGGGGACGAAGACGACGACGATATCCCACCGGAGCCGGACTCCGAGGAGGTCTTCAACAACACCATCAACGACGACAACTTCACCGGTAGTTCGTCAAACACGACCTACAACTTCAGCCAGAACAAGTTCGGCAAGATCGGCGGGACCGTCGTCGACAACGACTGGATCATGGATTCGGGCGGCAACGACCTCCTGCATTTCCAAGACCTGGAGAACATGACCATCCGCGGGATCGAGGGCTCCTCGGGCATCTCGTTCCAGATGTACAGCCACATCAACGGCGGCGAGGACAACGACCTGTCGGACGGCGCCTTCGGCAGCGAAGGCACTCAGGTCAGTACCCTGTTCATCTACGACAACGACGTGGAGACCCTGCGGGCCACGTCGGCCAACCCGGTGACCGGGGACCTGCCGTTCCCGCTGTCCGATGCCGACAGGGTTTGGATCGTCGTCGGCGACGACGACAACGAGACCTTCACCTTCGATGACGCCTTAGCCAGCGGCTCCATCATTTTCGGCGCCGGCGGCGTGGACAACCTCACCGGCACGGGCGGCAACGACCTCATCGACGGCGGCACGGGCTCCGACGTCATCGACGGCGGTGCCGGCAACGACATCATCAACGGCGGCAGCGGCAACGACGAAATCAACGGGGACGCCGGTTACGACGTCATCGATGGCGGCAGCGGCAACGACGACATCGACGGCAACGCCAGTGGCGACACCCTCAAGGGCGGCAGCGGCAACGATGTCATCGAAGGCGGATCGGGACTTGACGTGCTGGACGGCGGTGACGGCACCGATACCGTCGAATACGCCGGCGACAGCGCCGGCGTGAACGTGAGCCTTCTCGACGGTACCGGCACCGACGGCTTCGGCAACAGCGAGTCCGTTACCAACTTCGAGAACGTGATCGGCTCGGCCTTCGGCGACACCATCACCGGCGACAACGGCGTCAACACCATCACCGGCGGCGGCGGCCAGGATACCATGAGGGGCAAGGGCGGATCGGACGTGTTCCGCTATGCGGCGGTCTCCGATTCCGAGGACGGTGCCGGCAACCGCGATATGATCACCGATTTCGACGCCACCGATTCGTCCGAGCAGATCCAGTTCGCCAGCGGCCTCGGCAGCTTGACCTTCATCGGCACCGCCTCCTTTGGCGGCAGCGACCCGGAGATCCGCAAGCAGGTCTCGGGCTCCAACGTCCTGATCCAGGTCGACACCGACGGCAACGGCGCCGCGGAAATGGAGATCGAGTTGCAGAACGTGGATATCGACGACGTCGACGCCACCGATTTCGGCTCCTTCACCTGAGTGCCTTCTGCGCCCGTCCCCTTCTCCGGTGATTGCCCGCGCCGCCCTGTGATATGCTTCGCCCCGGCGCGGGGCGTTGGGGTCCGCGCCCCGTGATGGGGTCACGGGACATCCCATGAAGGAACTGCTGGCCCGCCTGTTCGCCCGCCCGGAGATCGCCGCCGAGCTGATCGCGGCGTCCCTGTTCGCCAACCTGCTGGCCCTGGCCAGCCCGCTGTTCGTCATCCAGGTCCTCAACCGCTACGTAGCCCACGGGGTGGACTCCACCCTGGCCACCCTCACCGTCGGCGTCATCTTCGCCATCACGCTCGAGTTCGGGTTCCGCCAGGCGCGGCTGAAGATCGCGGCGGCCATCAACGCGCCCTTCGACGAGGCCCTGTCGGTGGGCGGCTTCACCGTGCTCACCGGCGCCAAGGCGGCGGCCATGGACCTGCTGCCGCCGGGCCTGCGACAGGAGTTCCTCACCGGCGGCGATGCCATCCAGACCGCCTACAGCGCGCCCAACGTGGCCGCCATCCTGGACGTGCCCTTCGCGCTGCTGTTCGTCGTCGCCCTGTTCCTGCTCAGCCCGGTGCTGGCCATCATCGCGCTGGTGTTCCTCCTCGGCGTGTTCCTGGTGGCGGTGACCGCCATGGCGTCCATGCGCGGCCCGACCAAGGAATTGGCCGCGTCGTCGGGTCGGCGCAGCGCCCTCGCGGGCTCGGCCATGGTCGCCGGCGACACCGTGCGCGCCTTCAACTCGGCCGGCTTCATGCGGCGGCTGTGGCAGAAGGAAGGGCAGGTGTTCCACACCCTGCGCCGGCGCCTGTTCGGCCGCCAGGGGACCATCCAGTCCCTGACCCAGGGCGCCCAGGGACTGATGAGCGTCACCGTCATCGCCGTCGGCGCCACCCAGGTGGTCACCGGCAGCCTGGACGTGGGCGCCATGATCGGCGCCAACATCCTGGCCGCGCGGGCCCTCGGGCCGATCGTCAAGGTGGCCCAGCTCAGCGAGCCGTTCGCCAAGGCCCGGCAGGCCCTGGACATGTTCCGCGAGTTCGCCCGCCTGCCCCTGGAGCCGACCCAGGGCACCGGCCTGCGGGAGTACAAGGGCCGGGTCGAGTTCAAGGACGTCGCCTTCACCCACCGCGGCGCCAACACGCCGCTGTTCGAGTCGCTGTCCATGACCCTGGCGCCGGGCTCCGTCCTGCTGGTCTCGGGCGGCAACGGCACCGGCAAGACCACGCTGGCCCGCCTGCTGGTCGGCCTGCTGGAGCCGACCCGCGGCCAGATCCTGGTGGACGGCGTCGACCTGGCCCAGGTGGCCCCCGAGTGGTGGCGCAAGCAGGTGGTGTACTTCCCGCAGGAGCCGCGGCTGCTCAACGGCACCCTGCGCGAAAACCTTCTCGCCGCCAACGAGGCCCTGGACGATCGCGCGCTGGACAGCCTGGTCAGCGCGGCCGGACTGCGCGCCTTCATCGACGAGAGCCCGCAGGGCCTGGACGCGCCGGTGATCCGCAACGGCGAGAATCTGTCCCTGGGCATCCGCCGGCGGCTGGCCCTGGCGCGCGCCCTGGTCAACGACGGCCGCCTGGCCATCTTCGACGAGCCCACCGAGGGCCTGGACGCCGAGGGCACGCGCCAGGTCTACGCGGTGCTCAACGACCTGACCCGGCGCGGCCGCACCATCGTCGTCTTCGCCCACGACACCCGGGCCGTTGGCGGCGCCCACCTGGTTCTCGACCTCAACGTCAAGCCGGTGCCCCGCCTCGGACGGGTGGTGCCGGCGCCGGCCGAGGGCGACACCGCCGTTGCGTCCGATGAGGCCAAGGACGAGACCTCGCCCGCCGCGGTGCGGGTCGCCGCCGCCGGCGACGGAGGGGGATCATGAACGGCGCGCCGCGCTCCCGGCCGGCGGAGGCCATCCAGGTGGGTGCGGCGACGCACCTGTTCCTGGGCCTGTGCACCGCCCTGGTGGTCGGTTTCCTGATCTGGGCCCACTTCGGCCGCATCGACATCGTCAGCATGGCCAACGGCGAGGTCATCCCGTCGAGCCAGGTCAAGGAGGTGCAGCACCTGGAGGGCGGCATCGTCCGCGAGATCAAGGTGCGCGAGGGCGACCGCGTCACCCAGGGCCAGCCGCTGGTGGTCCTCGAGCCCACGGTCAGCAGCGCCGACGTCCAGGAGCTCACCGTGCGCATGACCTCGCTGCGCGCCGACGTGGCCCGCCTGGAGGCCGAGGCCACCGGCGCCGAAGCGCCGGACTTCCCCGAAGACATCCGCGCCGACCATCCCGATCTGGTGCACGAGGCCACCGAGCGCTTCCGCACCCGGCGCAGCCGGCTGGACAACGAGCTGGCCAGCCAGCGCCAGGAGATCACCCAGCGCCACCAGGAGATCCAGGAGGTCTCGGCCCGCCTGCGCAACTCGCGGAACAGCTTGAATCTCCTGCGCGAGCAGATCGCCATCAGCGAGGAGCTGCTCAAGGACGACCTCACCAACCGCATGCTGCATATCGATCTGCTGCGCGACGCCGCCAACCTGCAAAGCCGCATCGACGAGGATATGGCGGCGCTGCCCCGGGCGCAGGCCGCCCAGAGCGCGGCGGAATCCAAGCTGGGGGCCATCCGCGACGCCTTCGACGAGCAGGCCCGCAAGGAGCTCGACGACAAGCGCCGCTCCCTGGAGGAGCTGACCGAGCGCCTGCGTAAGTTCGAGGACAGCTTCAACCGCACGGTGCTGCGCTCGCCCGTGGACGGGGTGGTGCGGTCGCTCTACGTGTTCACCGTCGGCGGCGTGGTGCGGCCCGGCGACACCGTCGCCGACGTGGTGCCCGGCGAGGACCGCCTGGTGATCGAGGCCAAGCTGCCGGTCCAGGACGTGGGCTACGTCCACCCCGGCCAGATGGCCACCGTCAAGCTGGCCTCGGCCGACGCCAACCGCTTCGGCAACCTCACCGGCGAGGTGGTCCACGTCAGCCCCGACGCCCTGGAGACGGCGGACGGCATTCCCTACTACAGGGTCCGCATCGAGACCGGGCAGGACTACTTCGAGCGGCGCTCGCTGCGCTACCGGCTGGTCCCCGGGGTGCAGGTCTTCACCAGCATCCATACCGGCGACCGCTCGGTTCTGGAGTACCTGGCCGATCCCTTCATGGGCTCCATGGGCACGGCGCTGCGCGAGCGCTGAGCCCGGCCCCCTGTACCGCTCGGAGAGGGCCGAAACCTGCGGTTTTGCCGTTTGTAATCATTTCGGGATCGGGTAATATGCCGCCCTTCCCGGGGGCAGGGGGCCCGCGGAAGCCAATGACAAATGAGGAATCTCGATGCACCTGCACCGTTACCTGCGAGCCCTTGGCGCCGTCCGGGGGCTCGTCGTGTTGACAGGCGCCGCGGTGGTCACCGGGCTGATCGTCCCGACCCCGGCCATGGCCGACATGGATCCCATCGGCGCCATGGCCCGCGGCGGCCATCTCTACGACAACTGGGCCAAGACCCTGAAGATGGACGCGCCGGAGGACACCCACCCAAGCTGGCCGTCCGACAGCAAGAAGAAGGGCAAGACCACCTGGCGCTGCAAATCCTGCCACGGCTGGGACTACAAGGGCGCCGAGGGCGCCTACGGCAAGGGCTCCTTCAAGACCGGCATCAAGGGGATCGCGGGCGCCGCGGGCAAGGACCCGTCGGCCATCGTCGCCATCATGAAGGACGACACCCACGCCTACGGCGGCAAGATCGATGACGCGGACCTGGCCCACCTGGCGGCCTTCGTCAGCGGCGGCCAGGTCGACATGACCCAGTACATCGATCCGGGCACCCTGGCGCCGAAGGGGGACGCCGCCAAAGGGGCCGGCTACTACAACACCATCTGCGCCGGCTGCCACGGCGAGGACGGCCTCAAGCCCAAGGAGATGAAGCCGTTCGGCGAACAGATGGCCAAGGACCCGTGGGAGGTGCTGCACAAGATCCTCAACGGGCAAGCCGGCGAAGACGAGATGCCGGGCCTGCGGGCGCTGGACACCCAGATCGCCGTCGACATCATGGCCCACATGGTGAGTCTGCCCAAGGAACGGTAACCGCCGAGCCGGGACCGGCATCGGCGCTCCCGTCCCGCCGCCGCGGGACGGGCGCCGGCCGGCCCGCCGGGGACACCGTCGCACCCGTCACGGAACGGGGGCGGCTGGGTCCCTCAACAAAACGGGGGAAGGAAACGTGATCCGGCGACTGTGGAAATGGTTCTGGAGTCCCACCAGCCGGTTCGGCTGGGGGGCGATCCTGATGGCCGGCGGCGTCGGCGGCGTCGTCGCCTGGGGCGGCTTCAATACCTTCATGGAGTATTCCAACACCTTGGAATTCTGCGTCTCGTGTCACGAGATGGAGCAGATGGTGTACCAGGAATACAAGAAGACGGTGCACTACAAGAACCGCACCGGGATCCGCGTGACCTGCTCCGACTGCCACGTGCCCAAGGAGTGGACGGCCAAGCTGGTGCGCAAGGTCCGCGCCTCCAACGAGCTCATCCACAAGGTGATGGGGACCATCGACACGCCGGAGAAGTTCGAGGCCCGGCGTCTGGAAATGGCGGAGCACGTCTGGGAGTCCATGGAGGACAACGGCTCCCGGGAATGCCGCAACTGCCACAACTTCGAGGCCATGGACTTCAAGAAGCAGCACCGGCGCCCCCAGCGCAAGCACCCGCGGGCCATGGAACAGGGCAAGACCTGCATCAACTGCCACAAGGGCATTGCCCACAGCCTCCCCGAGGACTGGGAGGACGACGAGTGACCGCCTGACCGCAGGCGGTCACCTGCCCCGTCGCCCTTCCCGATACCGGACCGGCGCCCCTGGCGCGCCGCGTCCGGGGCCGCGTTGCCACGGTGCGGCGCGGCGGCTATGCTGGACGGCACCGGCCGACGGGTCCGTCGATGGGGTGTGGACTTTGCCGATGTCGCCGCTCGCGAGACCTCTCGGTCTGCTCCTTGTCCTCGCCGTTCTCCTGTGTCCCGCCGTCGCCGGGGCGCAGGCCCCGGTCGCCGAGCAATCCTTCAGCGTCAATTTCGCCTCCTGGCAGCAGATGCTGCAGGGTGTCGAGGACAAGGTGCACCAACCCGACCTGTCGTCGGCCGAGGAGGCCCTGCTGCGGCGGCAGACCGAGTACGTCCTGGGCGAGGCGCGGACCGCCGTCGAGACGGCGCGGGCCGAGTCGGTGTCCATAAAGGAATTGCTGGACGCCCTGGGACCGCCGCCCGAGGAGGGCCAGCCGCCGGAGACCGAGGAGGTCGCCAGCCAGCGCGAGGAGCTTTCCGCCGCCCTGGCCGCGGTGCAGGGCCGCGAGAAGCAGGCGGTGGTCACCGTGGTCCGCGCCGAGAACGTGCTCAAGGACTTCGCGGCCGAGCGCAAGACCCGGTGGCTCGACCACTTGGTCCGCCGCGGGCCGTCGCCGCTGCTGCCCTCGGTGTGGGCGGTCGCCATCCCCGAATTCCTGAAGCTGCAGTCCCTGTTCGTCACCGCGCCCATCGACTGGTGGCGGTCCGTCGACGTCAGCGAGCGGTTGTACGCGTCGTTCTCGACCGTCGCCGCGGCGGTGGTGTTGTCCATCATCGCCGGCTGGCCGCTGAGGCTGTGGCTGCTGCGACGGTTCGGCCGCAACCCGGCAATCGCCGAGCCCACCTACGGGCGGCGGCTCCTGGCGGCCGTGGTCCAGGGGCTGGCCGGGGGCCTGCTGGCGGCACTCGCCCTGGCGGCCGTGGCCGTGGTCATGGTGTCGACGGGCCTGGTCAGCGGGCTGTTCGCCGAGCTGCTGATCGCCGTGGTCGGCAACCTGGTGCTGTTCGTCGTCGTCGGCGCCACCACCCAGGCCGTCCTCGCCCCCGACGATACGGCTTGGCGGGTGACGCCCTTCAACGACGAGAGCTCGCGCATCCTCAGCCGCTGGCTGACCGCGGTGATCGGCCTGTTCGCCGCGGCCAACATCCTCGCGGCGCCGGGGGAGGCGGTGCGGGTCTCCGACGAACTCGACTCGCTGTATACCTTCGAGGCCGCCACCCTGGGCGCCGTGCTCATCGTCGGCCTGCTGCGCCGCAAGGCCTGGCAGTGGCAAGCCGCCACGCCGCCGGCGGAGGCACCGGGCCAGGCCGAAGCGGCGGCCCCCCCGGCGGCGGGCCGGTTCTGGGGCCGGCTCCGGGTGCTCGCGATCCTGGTTGCGGTGGCGGCGCCGGTGGCCGGCGCCTTCGGCTACACCAACCTGAGCGAATACCTGATCGTCAACCTGGTGATCAGCGGCCTGGCCCTGGCCGGTCTGCTGCTGTTTCGCGCGCTGACCCACGAGCTGGTCACCCTGCTCCTGGAACGGGACACCGACCGGGCATCCCGGGTCTTCCGCCTGCTCGACGTGAGCGCCCAGACCGGCCGCACCGTGCGCCTCCTGCTGCTCGGCGTCTTCGACATCGCGCTGTTCGTCGCCGGCGCCCTGTTCGGTCTGTCCATCTGGGGCATGCCGCCCGAGGAGATCCTGCAGTGGCTGGGTGGTGCCATGACCGGCATCTCCATCGGCTCGTACACCTTCTCGGTGACCGACCTTCTGCTGGCCATCCTGGTGTTCGCGATCGTCATGATCGTCACCCGGTCCCTGCAATGGGTCCTGGAGGAACGTATCCTGCCCCAGACCCGGTTCGACACCGGGGTGCGCCACTCCATCAAGACGGCGGTCGGCTATGTCGGCCTGTTCATCGCCATCGCGCTCGGCATCTCCACCCTGGGCCTCGACCTGTCCAACATCGCCCTGGTCGCCGGTGCCCTGTCGGTGGGCATCGGCTTCGGCCTGCAGAACGTGGTCAGCAATTTCGTCTCCGGACTGATCCTGCTGGTGGAGCGGCCCATCAAGGCCGGCGACTGGGTGGTGGTCGGCGACCAGGAGGGCTACGTCAAGCGCATCAACGTGCGGGCCACCGAGATCACCACCTTCCAGCGGGCCTCGGTGATCGTGCCCAACTCCGAGATTCTGTCCAACGCGCTGACCAACTGGACCCACAAGGACCTGCAGGGGCGGGTCGAGGTGGCGGTGGGGGTCGACTACGGGTCCGACGTGGAACAGGTGCGCGACATCCTGCTGGAGTGCGGACGCGCCCACCCCGAGGCCCAGCGCTATCCGGCCCCCGACGTGCTGTTCACCGATTTCGGCGCCAGCTCGCTGGATTTCGAGCTCAGGGTCTTCATCCGCCACATCGAGAATCGGCTGAGGGTCAAGAGCGACCTCAGGTTCGCCATCCGCAAGGCGTTCCAGGAGCACGGCATCGGCATTCCGTTCCCGCAGCGGGTGCTGCACTTCGCCCCTGGCGAGGAGCCGGCGGCCGAACCGGTGCGGGTGGCCACCAACAACCACTGGCGGACCCGGCAGCTCCGCCGCCAGCGCTGGCTCGGCCGCTCCCGCAACGGTCCCTGATCCCGGGCCCGTTTTCTTCGCCAACTCAACGCAGTGGGCGCAGAGGTCACGCAGAGGGCGCAGAGGAGAAGGAATGCGCCGCGATGCGGCGCGGGATTCTTCCTCCGCGTCCTCCGCGCGACCTCGGCGTCCTCTGCGCTGTATTTCCTCGCGGTGCGCCCGCGAACTGGGGCGGCTACTTGAAGGGGCGCGGCTGGTCGGCGAGGGCGTCCACGTCGGCCGAGACGACCAGGAGCATGGCCTGGAAATCGCATTGCCGGTCGGCCATCCACGCCACCTGGTGGGCGCGGGTCGGCAGGTCCTGGGGCACCACGTGGATGGTCACGCGGATGGCCGTCGGCGCCCGGCCGAGACGGGTCAGGTAGGTGCCGCCGTCGACGATGGCCAGGTCCTGGGGCCAGTCGATGCGGTCGTGTCCGGCCGGCCAGTCCACGTGTGCGGTGGCCCGCGAATCCACGTGCTGGATGGACAGGGTGTCGCCGTCGCCGGTGCGCGGGTGCCACAGGGTCGCCATGCGCCCCCGGGTGACGCAATGGTCGCCGCGGCGGGAGACGTCGACCAGCCACGGATCGGGCATGCGGGCGGTGCCGCCGCGCGCGCTGCGGAACGCCCCCACCGACGAGGTGTCGGACACCGACTGCTTGAACAGGCGGGCCAGCGACTTGACCACGTTGACGCGCACCCCAAGGCCGAGGCGTTGATCACCCTGGGCCGGCTCGCCGCCGGCGGGCTCGGCGCCCGCCGACGCCCCGCCCAGCGGGCCCGAATGGGGACCGTCCACCTGGGTCTTGCGGCCTTCGGAATCGATCAGGGTCAGGCTGGCGCCGGCGGCCAGGTTCAGGGGCTGGGAAAGGTCGAGGATGGTGCCGACCGGCACGTCGGGCGCGCCGATGGCCTTGACCACGACCACTTCGGCCGCCGCGGCCCCCCAGGACCAGGCCAGGACCGCTGCCGCGACCAGTGCGCCGACCGCTTTCCGCATGGATGGCATCCCCCGGACGTCATCGCACTACCGTTGCGGCGGATGGTATCAGAGATCGCCACCCGACCGCATCGGAAAATCCGATCCGCCCCCCGTAAGCCGACTCGTACCGCAGCGCCAATGAAATGACCCTCCGGGCCAATTCATGCGAAGGCGGTGGCGCTCAAACGCCGCGCGGGCTTTCCGGCGCGGCGTGACGGCGCTTCGCGAGTCGGTTCAAAGGCGCGCCGATATCAAACGTCCGGCGGATCGGCGCCGAGTTGCTGGCAGGCGGCGACCAGGGTGTTGCGCAGCAGGCAGGCGATGGTCATAGGTCCGACGCCGCCGGGGACGGGCGTGATGGCCCCTGCGACCTCCACCGCGGCGGCGAAATCCACGTCGCCCGCCAGCCGGGTCTTGCCGGGGCCGCGCTCGGGCGCATCGACCCGGTTGATGCCGACGTCGATCACCGTGGCCCCCGGCTTGACCCAGTCCCCCTTGACCATGGCCGGGCGGCCGACGGCGGCCACCAGGATGTCGGCGCGCCGGCACTCCCCGGCCAGGTCGCGGGTGCGCGAGTGGGCCAGGGTCACCGTGCAGTGCTCGGCCAGCAGCAGGGCGGCCATGGGCTTGCCGACGATGTTTGAGCGCCCCAGCACCAGGGCCCGCAGGCCGGAGAGATCGTCGTGGCGGTCCTTGATCATCATCAGGCAGCCCAGCGGCGTGCACGGCACCATGGCGTCGGGGGCGCCGACGGCCAGGCGGCCGGCGTTGACCACGTGGAAGCCGTCCACGTCCTTCTGCGGGTCGATGGCATCGATGACCGCATGGCTGTCGATGTGGTCGGGCAGGGGAAGCTGGACCAGGATTCCGTGCACCGCCGCATCGTGGTTGAGGCCGTGGATCAGGGTCAGCAGCTCGCCCTCGGTCACGTCGGCGGGCAGCCGGTGCTCGAAGGACTGCATCCCGGCCTCGACGGTCTGACGGCCCTTGTTGCGGACGTAGATCTGGCTGGCCGGGTCCTCGCCCACCAGCACCACGGCCAGGCCCGGCACGGTGTGGGCGTAGTCGCGCAGCCGGTGGACCTCGTCGGCGACGCGGCGGCGCAGGGCCTCGGCGAAGGCCTTGCCGTCGATGACCCGGGCGTCGCTCATTGGACCGTTCCGCCGGTGGCGTGGCCGGCCGCCCAGTCCTCGAGCCGGGCCAGCAGGGCCGGTCCGTCGCCGGCCACCGCCAATGTCTTGTGGCGGCCTGCCGTTCCGGCGGCCACCGACAGGCTCGACGGCGGCAGGCGCCACGCCTTGGCCAGCAGCTTGATGACGGCGGCGTTGGCCCGTCCGTCCGCGGGCGGCGCCGTCACCGAGACCTTGAGGGCGGCCCCATCGCCATCGCGGTGGATGCCGCCGATCCGCGAGTCGGCGGCGCGCGGCGTCACCCGCACCCGCACCCGCACGCCCCCCCGGGCCACAGCGAACGGCGAGGGCTCAGGCAATCCGCACCATCAGCCGGGCCAGCATCTCGACCACGAACACGATCAGCAGGATGAGGACGATCGGCGAGATGTCGAAATTGCCCAGGTTGGGCAGAAGGTTGCGGATGGGCCGCAGCGCCGGCTCGGTGATGCGGTAGATGAAGTCGGCAACCATGTAGACGAAGCGGTTGGAGCGGTTGATGACGTTGAAGGCGACCAGCCAACTGAGGATGACGCCGATGACGATGACCCAGACGTAGAGTTCCAGCACCGTGATGACCATGCGCAATAGGGGAACCAGAACCACGTCCATGGCGTGCGTGCCTCGCCTCGCTAAGAAACCGGCGCTAACCTAGCGGCGCGCCCGCTGCCACGCAAGGGCCGGGGGCGGCGCGTCTGCGGCCTTCGGCGGAGGAGGGGAAGCCCGCCTGCGGGACGGCGGAATCTGCTATACTCACGGCCGTCGACAACCGACCGGGACCCCGGCCATGGCCCTCATCGACCTGTTCTTCCTGGGATTTCTCATCTTCTTCGTCTACCTGGTGTACTGGTCGGTGAAGAACGACGGCAAGCCGCTGAACGAGCAGACCGGGCTGTTCCGACTCCGCGAGACGACGGACCGCAAGCCGAAGCCGTACATCATGCCGCGCGAACCCGGGCCGCACGATCCGCGGCCGCGCTGACGGGCCCCGTCACCAGTTCGGGTCGTAGGTGATCGCCGCCGTCCCCGGGGTCATGGCGGGACTGCTGCCGATCCGGCATCGGGCGGCGCCGTAGTACTCGGCGCTGATCACCGGCTGGTTGGTGACGACGACGTCCCAGGCCAGTGGGCCGTACCCGAGGGAGTCCCAGTAGACCCATTCGTTGTAGGGCGTGTGGTCGATCACCGGGCGGCCGTCGGCGGCGGTGGCCGTGGTCCAGTGGCCGAGGCGGGCCAGCACCGCACCGCGGAGCACGGCGCGTCGCGGGATGTGGGAGAAGGGATTGAGGGTCGGCGGGATCACGACGGCCATCATACCCGGCGCGGCGGCCGGAAAAAGCATGCCTTGTGACCCCAGTCACTGCACCGAATGCGCAAACGCCTAGACTATCCGGCGAGCATCGAACGATGCCGGATCGGACAGCGTATCAGGGTGAGCGACATGCCCGGGTTGACCAAGACCATGCTGAAGCAGCGCCTGGAGGCCGAGATCGCCCGGCTGTGCGAGGTCGAGGACCGGACCGGCGTGGCGCAGGACTACGACGGGGCGTTCGCCCGGCTGTCCCTGGTCTCCCATGCCTTGGCGCGCTCCCACACCTGGGAGCCCGAGGATGCCGCCGCCACCGCCGCCGCCCTGGCCGTCGACGAGGACGCGCCGTCGGCGGACCGGGTCCACCGGCATCTGGCGGAGGTCGGCCTGCCGCCCGAGGACGCGCTGGCCGAACGGGCCCGCTTCATCGCCGAGGAAACCGGCTGCCGCATGGCTCGGCGCCTGTGCGGCACCGTGGATGCGGACGCCCCGGCCCACTGGCCGGTCGCAACCCGCGCCTCCTGGTAAATCTCGCAACATCGGCCTCGGGGCCGACTCAGAGCCCGTCCGAGAGGTTGATGATGCTTTTCAATGCCTTGAGTTTGCGCGCGGGCAGGAGGGGCGGGCGCCGCGATGCTGGAGCATCGCCAGCGCGACCCGACGCCCCGGCGCGCAAACTCAAGGCACCCGAAGGGCGAACCGGAAAGGCGGCCCTGCGGC
>JANQFP010000136.1 GCA_028277795.1 Rhodospirillales bacterium | reverse complement strand
CCGAACCGCGGGGCGGCCTTCCGAGCCCCCCGGCTGCGTTGCGCGGCGCTTGTGATGCTCCAGCATCACGGCGCGTCGCGCGCCTGGCCGGACGGCCTCGGAAGGCCGTCGTATGGGTACCATATGTCTCATCCAGACCACTAGGTCACGCGGCCTCGTTGGCGAAGGCCGTGAAGTCGGCGGCGAAATGCTCGGGCATGGCCAGGTGTGGCGCGTGGTCGGCGCCCTCGTAGACCAGCAGACGGGCATCGGGCATGGCGTCGCGGACGTATTCGCCGGTCTCGACGCCGTAGTAGTTGCTGTCGGTGCCGTAGACCAGCAGCCCCGGCACCGTGACCCGCGGCAGCACCGGCCGGTAGTCGGCGGCGACCAGGCTTTCCCAGACGGCGATCAGGGGCCCCGGATCGAGTGTGCCCAGATGGGCCCTGATCTTCTGGATGCCTTTCGAATTGGCCTCGTAGAGCTCGCGGATGCGCCGGTTCTTGCCGTGGCCGATGAGCGACAGAACCGCCTCCGGGAAGTCCCTCTTGAGGTGCGCGGTCAGCGCGTCCCGGCGGGCCGGCGGAAAATCGCCATAGATGCCCAGGTGCCAGTCGTCGCCGGTGACCAGGCACGGGGACTGGTCGAGGATGCAAACCTTGCCGACACCGTCGGCCCCGTAGCGGCCCACGTACTCCCAGAACGTCAGCGCGCCCATGGAATGGGCAACGATCAAAGGCCGATCCAACCGGAAGTGCGCCATGAGCTGAGCGAAGTCCTCGGCCATCCGGCCGACCGTCGCCACGGCGGTCCCCGACGGTCCATGGCCCCCGTGGGCGCGGGCGTCCCAGGCATAGAGACGGAAGCGGGACTGCAAGCGGTGAATCACCGGCTCCCACAGCCGGTGGTCGGCCGCCCACTCGTGCATGAGGACCACCGGCGGCCCGTCGCCCGCCACCGCCACGCGGATGCGTGCACCGTCGTCGGTGGTGAAGGACTCCATGGTCATGGGCCTGTGGCCAAGGTCTCGAATACGTCGCCGGCGGGCGGGCGGCCCAGTATACGAGCCCGGTGCCACAAGGCGAAGAACAGCAGGGTCCAGGCGGCCTTGCCGGCGCGGTCGCGGGCGTCGGCAAACAGCGCCTCGACGGCGCCGGGACGGCAGGCCTCGGCCACCCCCGGCTGGGCCGCCACCAGGGGACCGAGGGTGCGGCCGCGGCGGCCGACCCATTCCGCCACCGGCACCGTGAACCCGCGCTTGCGGTCGAACGGCCGCGCCGCCGGCAGGGCCGTGGCCAGCCAATGGCGCAGCAACAGCTTGCCGGCTCCGCGGCCCGCCTTGAGCCGGTCGGGCAAGCGAAAGGCGACCTCGGCCACCCGGGGGTCGAGAAACGGCACCCGGCCCTCCACCCCGTGGGCCATCAGACAGCGGTCCAGCTTGGTTAGGAGATCATTGGGCAGCCAGTCGGCGCAGTCCACCGCCTGCAGCACCTGAAGGGCGGTGCGTCCCGGCCGCACGGCGGCGGTTTCGGCGGCGGCGATGCCGGCCCGCCAGGCCGCGGGTTGCCGGCGCAGCACGTCGAGGCCGTCGAAGATCCCGCGCCCGCGCATGGGCCGGCCGCCGAGCAGGCGGGCTCGCGTGGCCCGCCGGTACCGGCCGTAGCCGGCGAACAGCTCGTCGCCGCCCTCGCCCGTCAGAACCACTTTCAGCCCCGCCGCACGAGCCGCGGCGGCGAGCTTGTAGGTGGGCAGCACCGCATAGTCGGCTGAAGGGTCGTCCATGGCCGCCGCGATGTCCGGCAACAGATGCCAGAAATCGTCCTCCCCGAACTCCACCTCCTCGTGGTCGGCGCCGGTGGCGTGTGCCACGGTGCGGGCGTGATCGCGTTCGTCGGGAACCCCGGTGCCGGAGAACCCGGCGGTGAATGCCCGCACCGGCCGCTCGTTGAGGCGGGCCATCATGGCGAGTACGACCGACGAATCGATGCCGCCCGAGAGAAACATGCCGTAAGGGACATCGGAGCGCTGATGGACCGCGACGCTGTCGGTGAGGGCCTCGTCGAGGACCTGCAGGGCGCGGTCCCGATCGTCGGATCGCGGTCCCTCGTCGGGCAGAGCCGCAAGCCGGCGGCGTTCGGTGATGCGCCCCCCCTCGACGACCACGGTTTCGCCCGGCAGGACCCGGTGAATGCCGGCGAAGGGCGTCTCGCGGCCGGTGGTGAACTGGAGCTGAAGGAGCTGGTCGCGCGCCGTCTCGGACAGATCCGGCGTCGCCAGACCGGCCGCCAGCAGGGCTTGCGGTTCCGACGCGAAGGCCGTCCCCGCCTCCGTCTCGGCGTAGTACAGCGGCTTGATGCCGAAGGGATCGCGGGCCAGCACCAGCCGCTTACCTTCCGGATCATGGATGGCGATGGCATACATGCCGCGGAGGTGGGAGGCGAAGTCGAGCCCGTGGGTCAGGTAGAGGTGAAGCGGCGGCTCGCAGTCCGACTGGGTGGCGAACCGGGTTTCCCCCATGGCCGCCCGCAGCTCCACATAGTTGTAGATCTCGCCGTTGGCCACCAGGGCCACCGGGACATCGCCGGTCCCCGCGTAGAGGGGCTGATCTCCGGTCACCAGGTCGATGATGGCGAGCCGCGTCTGGACCATGGCGACGCCGGACCCGTCGGACCCGAGGTGACGGCCGCAGCCATCGGGACCGCGGTGGGCCAAGGCGGATTGGAGCGCGTCCAGGGTGGCGGCGGACGGGGCCGACCCGTCTACAGTCATGACCCCGGCAATGCCACACATCAGCCCGTCACCTGTCGGAAGAACGCCAGGTACCGCTCGACAACCGCCTCCTCCGTGAAGCCAGCCTCGTAGGCCGTCCGTCCGGAGTTGGCGATGTGGGCTCTGAGGCCGTCGTCGGTCAAGACGAGGCGGATGGCGCGGGCCAGGGCGCGCGCATCGTCGACGGGCACCAACACGCCCGTATCCATAGTCTCGATCAGGGTGCCGGGACCGAGGCTGTCGGCGGCAACCACCGGGATTCCCTGGGCCCAGGCTTCGATGACCACGTTGCCCAGCGGCTCGTGACGGGATGGGCAGACGAAGACGTCGCAGGCCGCGAGCAGGGCCGCTGTGTCCTGGCGCCACCCCAGGAAGCGGACCCGCGGCTTGACCGCCAGGGCCTCGGCCTGCTCCTCCAGTTGGCGGCGCAACGGGCCCTCGCCGGCAAGCCACAGGTAGGCGTCGGGCACGTCGGCCAGAGCCTGGAGAAGGGTGTCGAAGGCCTTGTTCCCGTGCAGGCGGCCCATGGCCAGCAGCAACGGGGCGTTGTCGGGGGTGAACAGGTCGTGGCGGTTGGCCGGCGCCGCAGGGTCGGCCGCCACGAAGTTGGGCAGATAGTGGACGCGCTCCGGCGGCCAGCCGGCCTTGACCAGGTAGTCCACGATGTCCTGGGTGTTGGCGATCAGGTGTCGGCAGCGGCGGTAGTACTTCAGGTTGTAATAGCCGCCGAGGCGGCCCACGTGGACGAACGGCCCCCGCGGGCACATGCGCGTGGCACGGTTCATCCAAGTCATGACGATGGCCGGCCGAAAGGCGCGGATCTCGCGGCCCAGCGCCAGCGGCGATCGCCAGTCCAGCAGCCCCCCGAACCGAAGCTCCATGGGAGCGATGCCGGCCTCCCGCAGGCGCGCGGCCCGCCTTTCGTGGCGGCGAATGACGACCCGTTGCTCGACCCCGGCGCGGACAAGGGCCGACACCAGGCGGACGAAGAACTCCTCGGCGCCGCCGTATTCGGCCCCGGCCATGGCCTGGAGCACCCGCATCAGGGAATCAGCCTCTCGAAGGCCTCGGCCGCCTCCGGCCACCCCCAACGGCGCTGCCTGTCCAACGCCGCGGCGTGCTGACGCTCCCACACCGCATCGTCGCTGAGCACCGTCACCGCGGCCTCGGCGAAGGCGTCGTCGTCGCGCGCGACGGCGCCGGTCTCGCCGTCGATGACCCGCTCCACCACCGAGCCCAGCCTCTGAACCACCGCCGGCACGCCGAGGGCCTGGGCCTCGCCTACCGCGGCGCAGAAGGTTTCGTTGAGGTCGCCCCGGTAGAGCATCACCCGGGCGGCACGCAGCTCGGGGATCAGATCGGATTTGGGGACCGGGTCACGCAGGACGACGCCGTTCTCTTTCAGAGAGCGTGCCTGATCGAGCACGGTTGCCATGGCGTCGGCCTTGGCCGAGCCCACCGACCCGTAGGTGGCGGCGCCGGAGAATACGTGCAGCTCGGCCCCCGGAACCCGCGGCCTGATCTTGCGGCTCCACAGGTCGAGCAGCCAGTCCAGGGAACGCAGCGGATTCGAGGTGAAGATGGCCCGTGGCCCCGGCGGCCCGTTGGCCGGGGTGGCGGTACGGAACGCGTTGGGGATGCCGTAGGGAATGACGATGCGTCCGCCGTCGGGCGCCCAGCCGGGATAGGTGGTGGCGTGATAGCGGCCGATGAACACGATGGCCGGCTTGACCCGCCACAGTTTCCGCAAATACCGCCACTTGAGCAGGTAGCGGGCCGGGTTGTGGATCCAGAAGACGGTGCGGCGTGCACCCGGCATCGACCGAATCAGCTTGTCGCCCCGGTTGGCGATGTAGAGGTCGGCGCTGTCGGGCAGACCCCGGTCGATGGGTGCCCAGGCGACGCCGTTGTGGAATAGCGGGACGACGCACTTGTTGTAGACGCCCACGTCGTGGCCGCGCCGGGCCAGTTCCTCGGCCAGGAACACGACCGACGACTCGGCGCCGCCGAGGGGCCGCGTCTCCAGGGTATGGCCATCGAACTCGATGCCATCGTCGGCGAGCACGATGCGCGCCACTCAGTCGTCCTCCAGCGTGGCCTTGAGGTGGGACAGCATGGGATAGAGGCCCGCGAACAAGGCGATGAGAAAGCCGTAACCGCCTTCCCGGTAGCCCTGCCGCAGCACATAGCATTTGAAGAAGCGCGAGAACAGCCGCCGCAGGTTGTTTGCGAACGAGCCCGGGTCGCCGGCGTCCCTCAGGTCCCTGGCCCGGGCTGTGGAATAGCTGTCGAGGCGGCGGATCATGTCGGAGATGTCCCGGTCCACATAATGGTGGAGGCGTTGCCCCAGCATGGGTCCCTTGCGGCCGGACCACTCCAGGCGTGGGTGCACCCGCTGCAGTCCCCACCGCTTGACGCCCTTGCGGAACAGCCCCGGATAGGCGGCCTTGCCGTAGGAGGCTCCCCAGCCGTGGCGGACCAAGCGACCGCCGATGTGATTGTCGACCGGGATCTCGTGCCAGTCGTAGGAGGTCGATTCGACCGTGTGTCGGATCTCCCGCGCCAGCGCGTCGGTCACCCGTTCGTCCGCGTCCACCTCCAGGATCCATTGGCCCCGGCACATCTCAATGGCGGCGTTGCGGCGCTCGCCCTCCAAGGCCCACGCTCCGTCGAAGACCCGGTCGGTGAAACGCTCGGCCACCGCCCGCGAGCCGTCCGTGCACGCATCCAGCGCCACCACGATCTCGTCGGCGAACGTCAGCCGCTCCAGACAATCGGCCAGTTGCCGTTCCTCGTTGTGCACGCTGACCAAGGCCGACAGGACGATCCCGCTCACCCTTGCTGCTCCCGCTGCGGCATGACCTCGAGGGTCGCCTTGAGGTGGGACAGGACGGGGTAAAGGGCCGCGCACAGCGCGATGACGAAACCGTATCCGCCTTCGCGATACCCCCGGCGCACGACCCAGCATTTCCAGAACCGGGAGAAGATCTTGCGCACCATGTTGGGAAACGACCCGATCTCGTCGGCGTCCACGAGGTCGCGGGCGCGGGCGGTGGTATAGCGGTCGAGGCGGCGCAGCATGGCGGAAATATCGCGGTCGATGTGGTGGATCACCGGATGGCTGAGGTCGGCCCCCTGGCGGCCGGTGACGGTGAGGTGGGGGTGGACCCGCTGCGCCCCCCATTGCTTGACCCCCTTGCGGAACAGGCCGGGATAGCCGTTCTTGCCGAAGTTGCCCCCCCAGCCGTGGCGGATGGGCCGTCCGCCCACGTGGTTGAGCACCGGGATGTTGTGGATGTCCGCGGCGCCGTCGGCGATCACCCGTCGGATCTCGTCGGCCAGCTCGGGGATGACCCACTCGTCGGCATCCACCTCCAGGATCCAGGGGCCGCGGCAGAACGCGATGCCCTGGTTGCGGCGTTCGCCCTCCAGGTCCCACGCCCCCTCCAGCAGCCGGTCGGTGTGGCGGGCGGCGACGGCGCGCGACCCGTCGGTGCACTTGTCCAAAACCACCACGATCTCGTCGGCGAAGCCGAGCCGCGCCAGGCAAGCGTCGAGCCGCTCTTCCTCGTTGTGGACGACCACCAGCGCCGACAGGTCGGGCGCACCTCCGGCCATCATGCGGCCTCCGCCCCGGCCCGTTCCCACAGGTCCCGAACCGCCGCCTCGGCCGCTTCGACGGTCAGGCTGTCCATCAGGGTATCCGAGGTGCGGTGGTCGAAGTTCGGCGGGAAGATGTCCGGATAGGGGACCGGCGTGCTGACCACGGCGCACAGGGGCCCCCAGGGCGCATAGTGCTCCTCCGGGCTGGGACCGAAGAGGCCCACCGTCGGCACGCCCGAAGCCGCCGCCAGGTGCATGAGCCCGGAGTCGTTGCCCACGTAGAGGGCGGACCGCTTCATGCAGGCGAAGGCGTCCAGCAGGTCGAGGCGGCCGATCAGGTCGATGCGGCGGGCCTCGGGCACGGCCTCGATGACCGGCAGGGCCTGGGGCCGTTCGTCGTCACGGCCGAACACGGCGACCCGCCCGCCGGGCAGAATGCCGTCGCTGCCCGTCAAGCGCCCGATGAGGGCGGCGAAATGCTCGGCCCGCCACGTCTTGGCGCGCCAGTTGGCCGTCGGCCCCACGGCCAGGACCGGCGGTCCGTCGGGAATCAGGGCCTGGGCCCGCGCTTCGTGCGCCGCGGTCAGCCACAACCGTGGAGCCGGCGGGTCGTCGCCCAGACCAAGGACTTCGGCCAGCCGCACCACCCGGTGGCCCGGCGTGCGGCCCCGTGCGATCCGGTGGCGCCGGCGGGCGACGAGCAGATAGGTGACCGGCGCGTTGCGCAGGTCCACCATGACCTCCCAGAACCGGCCGACGCATGTGGCCCACAGCATCAGCCAGTGCAGCGACCCCACCATCTTGTCGAGGACCACCAGCCGCTCCAGGTTGGGCACCGCCTCGAACAGGGCCGCCGCCGCCGGGCCGCAGGCAACGGTGATGCGGGCCTCCGGATAGCGGTCGATCAGATGACCGAGGAGACCCGTGGACAGAATGGCGTCGCCGACGCGGGTCGAGGTGACGAACAACACTCTCATGGCTCGTCGGCTTTATACGTGTGCCGCCCGGTCTTGCCTAGCATCCTGCCGGCGGCCGGAGGCCCTTGCCAAGAAGGCGCCGATGCCCAAATGTTAGTCGTCGCGGGTCCCGTCGGCTCGCGGGAACGGGCGCGCCGCACGCGCCGGGATGAACAGTATGACCGAGCCCGCGTATGTCCTCCTCGGGGAGCGCGCCGTGCTGGCGGTTGCCGGCGAGGATCGCCGCGACTTCCTGCAGGGCCTGATCTCCAACGACGTCAACAAGGTGGCCCCCGGCCGCGCCATCCACGCTGCGCTGCTGACGGCGCAGGGGAAATACCTCCACGACTTCTTCATCACCGAGCTGGACGGGACCCTGCTGCTGGACGGCGAGGCGGCCCGGCTGGCCGACCTCAAGCGCCGCCTGACCCTCTACAAACTGCGATCCAAGGTGACGCTGGAGGACCGGGCCGACGCCCTGGCCGTCGCGGCGCTGTTCGGAGACCGGGCCGCCGACCTGCTCGGCCTCGGCTCCGATGCCGGCGCCGCCGCCCCCTTTGCCGGCGGCGTGGCCTTCGTCGATCCGCGCTTGGCGGACGCCGGCGTGCGCGCGATTCTGCCCCGCGGGGAGGCGGCCGCGGCGTTGGAGAACGCCGGTTTCGCGGCGGCGGAGACAGCCGAGTACGACGCCCTCCGCCTGGGTCTCGGGCTGCCCGACGGCAGCCGCGACCTGGCCGTGGACAAGGCCATCCTGCTGGAGAACGGCTTCGACGAGCTGGGCAGCGTCGATTGGAACAAAGGCTGCTACATGGGCCAGGAGTTGACCGCCCGCACCAAGTACCGGGCGCTGATCAAGAAACGGCTGGTGCCGGTGACCCTCGACGGACCGGCGCCGGAGCCCGGAACGCCGATCCTGCTCGACGGCAAGGATGCCGGCGAGATGCGCTCGGCGCGGGAGACCCGCGGCCTGGCCCTGATGCGCCTGGAGGCCCTGGAGCAAGCCGCCGCCTCGGGCGCCCAGTTCACCGTCGGCACGGTCCGTGTGACCCCGCACAAGCCCGATTGGGCCGATTTCTGAGGCACGGTGCGCCCGTTGGTTGCCGACGCCCTCCGCGACGCCCCGCGTTTCCTCGCCCCCGTGGCGGCCCTCTACGAGAAGCGGTTCGAGCGGTGCGGTGCCGACCCGCGGGGTGTCTACTGGCGCAATGCCGAACGGCAACAGCTTCGGTTCGAAGTCCTGGCCGGCATCCTCGACGAGTTGGCCGACGGCACCGCGATCACGGTCAACGATCTTGGGTGCGGGTACGGGGCCTTCTTCCCGTTCCTGGACGGCCTGCCCGGCATCCGGATCAGCGGTTTCTTCGGCTACGACATCGCCGAAAGCATCGTCGCGGCGGCACGCCAGCGCGTGACCGACCCGCGCGCCGTGTTCGTACAGAGCATGGTGGCGACGGAGTTCGCCGACTACTCGTTCGCCTCGGGGACCTTCAACATGAAGGACGCGGCCGACGACCGGGTATGGAGCCGTTACGTCAAAGCCAGCCTCGAGCACCTATGGTCCCGTACCCGGAAGGGCCTTGCATTCAACATGCTCAGCAGCACCGACCGCCGCAAGCAACGCGGCCTCTACTATGCGGACGCCCGCGACTATCTGGAGTTCTGCCGCCGGGTCCTGTCGCCGCACGTCAGCCTGAAGGACAACCTGCCGCTGGCCGACTGGACCCTGTATGTGCGGCGCTGACCGCCGCATCACGCCATCGATCTAGGTGCTGGCGATGTACTGGCGCAGGGCGGTGGCCTCGGACTGAACCTCGTCGACCCGTTTTTTGAGGATGTCGCCGATGCTGATCATGCCGCACAGCACGCCGTCCTCCACCACCGGCACATGGCGGAAACGGCGCTCGGTCATGGCGGCCATTACGGCGGTGGTCGAGTCGTCGGGAGAGCACGTGAACACCTCACTGGTCATGAGCTGACGGACCGGAAGGTTGTAGAGATCCGCACCATGGCCGGCGAGCCCACGGACGATGTCGCGCTCGGAGATGATGCCGTCAACATGACGGCCATCGGCACTGATGACGAGGGCGCCGATGCCGCCTTCTTTGAGCTTGCCCACCGCCTCCTCGATGGTGGCCGTCGGCGGAACTGTCAGGACTGATGTTCCCTTGGACTCAAGAATCGTACGAACGGTCACTTTCGACCTCCTCGTGATTGCTGCATTGTCCGTCACTCGCGCTCGGAACACGGGGCGTGACGCTGGCTGAGTGGCTGGTCGGCGAAGCGATCCGCCTCGGCGGGCCGACCCAGGCACCCGGTCCCGACGCAACCACCCCTGCACCGTACCCGGATTCCGTTGCGCCATAAACAGGCGAACGCGAGTCTGCCCGGCCGGCCCGCCGCCGATGTCGGCATCTATTACAGCCGAAGCCATTGGTTTTTAATGGATTTCTTCAATTACCTGTCGGAATCCTGTACAATTTGTGGCGCGTTTGCCGGGAACCGTGGCCAGGCACACGGCACGTTGCCGCATAACCGCTTGAAATGCCCGACCGATTTCCTGCCTGGCAAGAAAATTGCTTAAGAATCTTATGTGAGGTTTGGAGTCGGGAACCTCCCCGTGACCGTATGCCGCGACGGGCTTTGGGATCGATCTCAGCGCGTCCCGTTCCATTCCGGGCGGGAGCGTGATCTTCGTGGGCCGGGCGGACCCTACGTCAAGGCAGCCTCTATGCGCGCTGTGGTAGAATGACAATCATGTCTATGACGCCCACATCGGCACCCTCCACCGCTGCGCCGGACGTGGTTCTGGAGGCGCAGGGCGCCGAAATCCTCCAGATCCCGGGCGGTACCTTGCTGCTGGTTGCCGAGTTCGTGCGTCAGGGGCCGGATCTGCTGTTGATCGGACCCGATGGCACCACGGTCCTCATTCGGGGGTTCTTCGCCGTCGCCGAGCCGCCGGAACTGGTCACCGCGGGCGGCGCCCGCATTCCGCCAGAGCTGGCCGCCAAGCTGGCGGGCCCGGCGGCGCCGGGGCAACTGGCCCAGGCCGCCACCGAAGCCGCCGTCGATGCCGGCGAGGCCATCGGGCAGGTCGAGACCCTGCGCGGCGATGTCACCATCATCCGCACCGACGGCACCAAGGTATCGGCCGAAAAGGGTACCGCCGTGTTCCAGGGCGACGTGGTGGAGACCGGCCCGGACGGCGAGCTGAGCATCGTTTTCGCCGACGACACCACCTTCTCCCTCGGCTCCGACGGCCGCATGGTCATGGACGAGCTGGTCTACGACCCCGGCACGCAAACGGGCTCCGCTTCGTTCAGCGTCGTCCAGGGCGTGTTCACCTTCGTCAGCGGGCAGATCGCCAAGACCGGTCCCGATGCCATGATCGTGGACACGCCGGTGGCCACCATCGGCATCCGCGGTACCGCCGTGGCCGGCCGCGCGGCCCAGGAAGGCGAGGCCAACACCATCACCCTGCTGCAGGATCCGGACGGCGGGGTCGGCGAGATCATCGTCCGCAACTCGGCGGGCGTCCAAATCCTCAACCTGCCGTTCCAGACCACCAAGATCACCAGCGCCTTCCTGCCGCCGTCGTTCACCATCAAGGTTCCGGGCGCCCTCATCGAGCGCTTGTACGGGGACCTGGGCCAAAGCGCGCTGCAGCAATCGGGCGTGGACGCCGGCGACATCGGCGGCATTGCCGACGCCGATGACGACCCGGTCCAGGAGGCGGCGGCGGAAGCCCTAGCCGAGGCCCTGGACGCCGGCGCGAGCCTGGAGGATGCCTTCGACGCCGCCATCGAGGCGGCGGCGGCCCTGGCCGAAGCCCTGGGCCTTGACACCGAGGCCGGCCCCGGCGCCGAAGGCGAGGCGGCCAACCTCGAGGACGTGTTCGCCCAGTTCCTGCAAGGCGGGCCCGGAAACGGCATCGGCGTTCAACTGGGACTGGACGGATTGCCGATCATCGGCCCCTTCGTCGGCCATGGCGACACCACGGCGGGCGACGACGACGACGACGACCTCATCACCGACGGACCGCCGCCGGCGCCCCAGGGTGCCCCGCTGATCAACGGCCTCGGCGGACCGGCCGGGTTCGGCGAGAACAGCGTCGAACGCGGCGACGACAACAGCAACGACGACCCCGACGAGACGGTGCCGCCGGCACCCAACCCCGTCGACATCACCGACGTGTTCCCGGGTGGTTTCGATTTCTTCGGCGACACCAACTACACCGGCATGTTCGTCAACACCAACGGCAACGTGACCTTCGGTGGCGCCAACGACGAGTTCAAGGCGGAGCCCCTGGATGGCGATGTGGCCATCGACCTGCCCATCATCGCGCCCTTCTGGTCCGACGTGGACACGCGATCGGGCCCCGCCCCGCAGCCGACCAGCGCACCGACGCCGAACGGCACATCGACCGGCTCGAACATGGTCCACTACGACGTCGACGGCAGCACCGGGATCGTGACCGTCACCTGGGACGACGTGGGCTCGTTCAATCTGGATATCGACCAGCTGAACGCGTTCCAGTTGCGGCTGTTCAATCACGGCAACGGCGAGTTCGACATCGTCTTCCGCTACGAGACCATCGAATGGGCCAAGGGCGAAGGCATCGAGGCGACACCGGCGCGGGCCGGCTTCTCGGACGACAACGGCAACGCCTTCGAGCTCTCCGCGTCCGGGTCCGAGGCGGCCATGCGCGGCATCGAGGTCACCCCGGGCAACACCGGCGCGAACGGCGTCTGGGGCTTCCAGATTCGTGACGGTGTCATCACCGAGGGCCTGCCCGACAGCGGCAACGACCAGATGATCGGGACTGCGGCCGACGACAGCCTGACCGGCGGCCAGGGCAACGACTTCCTGTTCGGCGACATCGGCAGCGACACCCTTCGCGGCGGGACCGGCAACGATATCCTCTTCGGCAGCAGCGGCACGGACGAACTGGACGGCGGGTTCGGCGATGACATCCTCGCCGGCGGCGGCGGCGCCGACGACTTGGATGGGGGTGCCGGCAACGATACGGCCGACTACTCGCTGTCCAACGCCGACGTGACGGTCAACCTGGGCATGGGCACGGGGTCCGGCGGCACGGCCGCGGGGGACACCCTGTCCGACGTGGAGAACGTCACCGGCTCCGATTTCAACGACATCCTGACCGGGAGTGCGGCCGCCAACATCCTCGTCGGCGGCCAGGGAGACGATACGCTGAGCGGCGGCGGCGGCGCCGATGTCCTCAAAGGCAATGCCGGCGACGACACGGTCAACGTGGCCAGCGGCGACGTCGGCGCCGGCGGCACCTTCGACGGCGGCGAAGACACGGACACCATCGTTCTGACCGAAGACGCCGATTACGACCTTTCGGGGGTGACCATCGCCGACATCGAAAGGCTCGATATCGTCAACTTGACCGGGCGCACGGTCACCATCGACAACGACGTCTTCGCCCCCACCGGCCCGATCACCGACATCATCAACTCCGGCGCCTCCGACGTCACCTTGAAGAGCTCGTCGGACGTGCTCGACATCTCGGGCCTGACCTCGGTGGTCAGCGGCGTGACGACCCTCGAGGCGACCGGCCTCGGCGTCACCATCACCACCATCGCCGATGGCGTCGGCCGCACCCTGGTCGGCGGCGACGGCAGCGACGTGCTCACCGGCGCCGACGGCGACGACATCCTCATCGGCGGCGCCGGCGATGATCAGCTCAACGGTGGTGCCGGCGACGACCAGTTCCTGGTCAAGGCCGACGCGGTCGATGCGGGCGAGTTCTTCGACGGCGGCAGCGACGTGGACGTCCTCGAGCTGGTGGACGACGGCGACTACGACATCTCCGTCGCCGGCCTGGACGATGTCGAAGGGATCAAGGTGACGGCCGCGGTCGGCAGGACCATCACCCTCGACAACGCCCATCTTCTGGGCAATGGCGGCGACGTCGAAGCGATCTTCGGCGAGGTGGGAGCCACCGACAACACGCTCAAGGGCGCCTCCAACGTTCTCGACGTCTCGGGCCTGACGTCGGTGTTCACCGGCATCACGACCCTCGCCGCGACCGGCCCGGGGGTCACCATCACCACCATCGCCGATGGTGTCGGCCGCACGCTGGTCGGCAGCGACGGAAACGACATCCTCAACGGTGCCGACGGCGACGACACCCTGTTGGGCGGCGACGGCGGCGACGCGCTCAACGGCGGCACCGGCACCGACACGGCCGACTACGCACTGTCCGGTGCCGGCGTCACGATCGACCTGGGCGCTGGAACGGCGGCCGGCGGCGACGCCGCGGGTGACACCTTCAACAGCGTCGAGAACGCCATCGGTTCGGCGCACGCCGACACCCTGACCGGCGGGACCGGCGTCAACGTCCTCACCGGTGGCGGCGGCGACGACGTCTTCAACATCGATACCGCCGATATCGCCCTCGGCGGCACCTTCGAGGGCGGCTCCGGCATCGACACCCTCGTGCTGACCGAGAACGCCAACTTCAACCTGTCGGGGCTGACCATCACCGACATCGAGACGCTCAACATCAACCTCCTGAACTCGAAGACGGTAACCGTCGACAACGCCCTGTTCGACCCCACCGGCCCCATCACCGACATCATCAATCCCGGCTCGTCGAACGTCACATTGAAGAGCGCGTCGGGTGTGCTCGACATTTCCGGGCTCAACTCGGTGGTCGACGGGGTGACGACCCTGGCCGCCACCGACAGCGGCGGTGGCGTCGTCATCACGACCATCACCGACGGTTTCGGCCGCACCCTCCTTGGGAGCGCCAACGCCGACACGCTGAATGGCGCCGACGGCGACGACACCCTGGTGGGCGGCGGCGGCGCCGACGCCCTCAACGGCGGCGGCGGCGACGATACCTTCTCGGTGGCGGGCAGCGATGCGCTGGGCGGCGCGGTGTTCGACGGCGGCGGGAATGACGACGTCATCGATCTGACCAGCGACGCCAGCTACGACCTGTCGGTGGCCGACCTGGTGGCCGTCGAGGAGATCAAGGTCTCCGCCGCGGTGAGCAAGACCGTGACCCTCGACAATGGCGACCTGTTCGGCAACGGCGGCCAGGTGACCACCCTCTCCAGCGCCGGTCCCGCGGCGACCGTGACGCTCAAGAGCTTCGACTCGACTCTAGACATCTCGGGCCTGAGCACCGTTTCGACCGCCTTCACCACCCTGGCGGCGACGGGTTCGGGCGTCGCCATCACCACCATCGCCGACGGGGTCGGCCGCACCTTGAGCGGCAGCGACGGCATCGACGTGCTGACCGGCGCCGACGGCGGCGACACCCTGAACGGCGAGGCCGGCAACGATACCCTGATCGGCAATGACGGAGCCGACATCCTCAACGGCGGCGCCAACGACGACATCCTGAAAGGCGGCGACGGCGGCGATGCGCTCAACGGCGGCACCGGGACCGACACGGCCGACTACTCGTCGTCCGGCGCCGGGGTCACCGTCGACCTGGGCGCCGTCGGCCCGGCGTCCGGCGGCGATGCCGCGGGCGACACCTTCAGCAACGTCGAGAACGTCACCGGCTCCGGTTTCGCCGACACCCTGACTGGCGGCGCGGGCGTCAACGTTCTCAGCGGCGGTGGCGGCGATGACGTCTTCAACATCGACACGGCCGACATTGCCCTCGGCGGCACCTTCCATGGCGGCACCGGGATCGACACCCTGGTGCTGACCCAGGACGCCAACTACGTCCTTTCGGGGCTGACCATCACCGACGTCGAGAAGCTCAACATCAATCTCCTGAATTCGAAGACGGTGACGGTCGACAACAGCCTGTTCGACCCCACCGGCCCTATCACCGACATCATCAATCCCG
>JANQFP010000108.1 GCA_028277795.1 Rhodospirillales bacterium | reverse complement strand
GCCCGACTCGAGGGTGGCGTCGAGGCTGACGCGGTAGTTGGGCTCGAAATACTCGATGAACTCGGCGCCGGCGAGCGCCGCGGCCGCGTCCTCGAAGCTGCCCGCGAGCGCCCAGAGCTCGATCCCGAGCGCGCTGGTGCTGCCCGCGACGGTGACGCCGGCCTCGGCCGCGAACGCCTGCACGTCCGCTTGCGCTGTGTCGGCCTTGATCTTGACGATCACCTCGCCGGCCACGATGTCGGCGGGGTCGATGTCGAGCTCGGGCAGCTCGACCAGCAGGACACCGCCGTCGCCGGCCGGCTGGGCATCCGTCTCGGCGGCCGACGGCGCGGGCGCCGCGCCGGCCTCGGCTCCGGACGCAACAGCGGTGCCGGCGCCCGACGTGCCTGCCTGGCCGACCAGCTCGGCATACTCGTCGGTGTAGATGTAGCTGTCGTCGACGGGCTGGCTGTCGCCGAACAGGTGCAGGGTCCAGGCGTTCAGCACGCCGGGATCGGCGGCATAGCCGTCGCTGACGGTCAGCGTCCAGGTGCCGTCGCTCTGCTCGCCCCAGAACTGCACGCTGTCGAAGGTGAAGTCGATGTCGTCCTGGCCGGAGCCGTAGATGCTGGACGACGAGACGCCGGGACGCGCCACCAGCGTGCTGGTGGTGCCGCCGGGCGAGGTCAGCTCGATGGTCAGGTCGCCGATCCAGCTATGGGTGATGTCGATGTCGACCTCGACCCGGTCGATCAGCAGGTCCGTGCCCGAGAAGCTAACCGTGTCGGTGACGGTGTCGTTGTCGGGAATGGCCAGGCCCGGCGTGGAGCCGGCCGAGGCCGAGTCCAGGTTGGCGTAGGTGCTCTGCAGATGCCAGGTCTCGGCCAGCCGCACCGCGGCGTGGGCGTCGACCAGGCCGAAGCCATAGCCGTCGTGGAAGGTGAGCCCGGCCCCGTTCCAGTTCCCGGCGGCGTTGACGTCCCAGCCGGCATAGGAGGCGAGCGGGTTGTGGGCCGAGTAGGCCAGGATCTCCTGCACGTCCCGGTAGCCGAGGTCCGGGTTGGCCTCCAGCATCAGGGCGACCACGCCGGCGGTGGC
>JANQFP010000054.1 GCA_028277795.1 Rhodospirillales bacterium | reverse complement strand
GGGGGAACGGCACCGCCCTCCGGGGCGCGTCCGGGCGGTCGCCCGCGGCGTCACGGACCTCAACCGTAGCGCAGGCTACGCTTTTCGGCCCGCTCCTGGCGGGGCGCCAGCCGGGACGCGACGCAGACCGTGGCGGATGTGAGAAATGCGGGCTAGAAAAGCGTAGCCTGTGCTACGGTCGAGGCCCGCGACGCCGCGGGCGGCCGCCCGGACGCGACCCGGAGGGCGGTGTTGTTCCGCCGACAGGGTGCGTCGAGCCGCTTGCCCGATGGCCCCGCATCGCGCGGCGCGGCTCTCCTGCCCTGTCGGCGGGACAGCGCCGCGCAGACCATGGCGGATGTGAGAAATGCGGGCTAGCGGGCGAGTCCTTTCCGGATGGTAAAGCCGTGACGCCGTTCAGACCGGGGGCGGTTCGCGGTGGCGGAAGTCACCGCGTTCAGCCCCCTTGCAGGGTGCGCAGAAGCGCCTCCACATCACCGGGGGTGACCACCGAAGTCGCCTCCAGGTCGCTTTCGATGCGGCGGGCGAGACCGGAGATCACCTTGCCCGGTCCGACCTCGATCAGGGAGCTGACGCCCTGGCTCCGCATGTACATGACGCACTCGCGCCAGCGCACCATCTCCGTCACCTGGGCCACCAGCAGGCGCCCGATGGCGGCCGGATCGGTCTCCGCCTCGGCGGTGACGTTGGAGACCACGGGGACCGCCGGCGGCCGGATGGTGACCGATTCCAGGACGCGGGCCATCTCCTCGCCGGCCGGGGCCATGAGCGGGGAGTGGAACGGCGCGCTGACCGGCAGCATGACCGTGCGCTTGGCGCCGCGGTCCGTGGCCAAGCGGACGGCGTGATCGACCGCGTCGACCGACCCGCTGATCACCACCTGCCCGGGGGCGTTGTCGTTGGCCGCGGCGCACACGGCATCGCCACCGGCGGCGCCGGCGGCGTCGGCCGCCACCTCGCGGGCCGCATCCAGATCGAGTCCCATGAGGGCGGCCATGGCGCCCTGGCCCACGGGCACCGCCGACTGCATGGCCCGTCCGCGGGCTTTGAGGATACGGGCGGCATCGGTGATGCTGAAACTGCCGGCCGCGGTCAACGCCGTGTACTCGCCCAGGGAGTGGCCGGCGACGAATCGGCAGAAGTCGGCCACCTCCAGCCCGCCCTGCTCCTGCAGCACCCGTATCGTGGCGAGGCTCACCGCCATCAGGGCCGGCTGGGCGTTTTCGGTCAGGGTCAGTTCCTCGGCCGGCCCCTCGGCCATCAGGTCCGACAGATTCTGGCCCAGGGCGTCGTCCACCTCCTGCAACACCTGGCGCGCCACGGGAAAGGCGTCGGCCAGGTCGCGCCCCATCCCGACCGCCTGGGAGCCCTGACCAGGGAACACCAGAGCACGGGCCGCGGCTGCCGGCAAGGCGACGGTCGGCCGCTCCACCCGGCGGTCGGCCGCGATCCGGCGATCGCGACCGCTGCGCCGCTGGACCGGCGGTCCGCCGTCCACACGGACCGGCTGCGACCAGTCGAAGGTGACCATGCGCCGGTCGGGAAGCTGCCGGCGCTGCCCGTTGCGGCGGTTGGCCTCATCCGGGGGCGCTCGGTCGTCGGACATCGCGGTGGCTCCGGCCTGTCGGGACCAATGGCGTTGGGCACCGAGGGTATTCGGGCTTTTCTGCCGTCGAGTCAAGCGGTTCTCCGGCCTTCGGAGGGCGCCGCGCAGCGCCCCGATTTACGGCCGCCGGGCCATCCGATACCATGCACGGCGACGCACGTGCCGGGCCGGGATGCGCCGCGCCCGGGCATGGAGAGGTTCATGGGTCGAGACGGGACGCGCACCACGGGGCGCCGCGGCGGCCGAGCGGCGTGGCTGCTGGCGGTCGCGCTGGCCTTTGCCGGGCCGGCGGCGGCGGCCACCACGGAAGGGGAAGGCGGCGCCTACTACGAGGACGCCCTGGTGCGTTTCGGCAAGGGCGAGTACGCCGCCGCCATCATCCAGCTCAAGAACGCGCTGCAGGAGGACCCGAACAATCTGGCGGCCCGCATCCTGATCGGCCGCGCCTACATCAAGGTGGGTGCCGGGCCGGCGGCCGAGAAGGAGATCCGGCGGGCCCGCGAGGCCGGGGCCGACGATTCGCTGACCATCGTGCCCCTCGGCGAGTCCTACCTCATGCAGCGCAAGTTCGACGAGATCCTGGAGGACGTCCGCAGCGGCGGCCGGGCCACGGAGATCGAGGCGCAGATTCTGCACCTCCGCGGTCAGGCCCACCTGAATCTGGGCAAGCTCAAGAGAGCCGAGAAGGCGTTCGCCGCCGCCCTGCGCCTGGACCGCGAGTACGCGGATGCCATTCTGGGCCGCGCCCGGGTGCAGTTGAAGCTGGGCAAGCTCGCCGCCGCCGAGGCCCTCATCGACCGCGCCCGAGAGGTGGCGCCGAACAACGTGGATGCCTGGTACCTCAAGGGCGAATCCCGGCGCACGGTGCGCGACCTGGAGGGTGCCGTCGCCTTCTACGGCAAGGCGGCCGATCTGCAACCCGGACACCTGCCGTCGCGGACCAGCCGCGCCGCCGTCCTGCTCGATCTGGGCCGCGTCGATGCGGCCCTCGAGGACGTGGAGTTCGTCCGCGAGATGGACCAGGCCGATCCCCACGCCGCGTTCCTGCATGCCCAGGTTCTGGCGCGCAAGGGACGCCATGCGGACGCCCGCGCCGCCCTCAAGGACGCCGAGTTCATCATCGCCAACTACCGGCCGGGCTTCGTCGAGACCCACCTGCAGACGCTGCTGCTGGCCGCCATGGTCCACTACACCCAGAGGAACTACCCCGACGCCAAGCGGTACGCCGACATTTACATGCGGCTCGATCCCTATCATCCCGGCGCCCGCAAGATCATGGGGCGCATTCTGCTGCGCGAGGGCAACGCCCAGGGGGCGATCCAGGTGCTGCGCCCGGCGCTGCGGGTCACCTCCCGCGATCCGAGCCTCCTGGCCCTGCTCGGCACCGCGATGCTGCGCGACAACCGCCACGCGGAAGCGACGGAGATGCTGGAGCGGGCGCTGGAGCTGGCCCCCAAAGCCGCCGGCATCCGCACCCAACTCGGCCTCAGCCGCCTCGCCGCGGGCAAGCCGGAGCAGGCGGTCGAGGAGCTGGAGACGGCGTTGGAGTTGGACCCGGATTCCCTGCGCTCGGGGCTGGTGCTGGCCATGATCCATCTGCGCAACCAGCGCTTCGACGAAGCCTTGCAGGTGGCCGAACGGATAGCCGAGAACCGGCCCAACACCCCGGCGCCCCACAACTTCGCCGGCGCCGCGCTTCTGGGTAAGGGGGACATGGTGGCGGCGCGCGCCAGGCTGGAGAAGGCCCTCGAGATCGATCCCGACTTCCGCCCGGCGCAGATCAATCTGGCGCGGCTCGACACCCGCGAAGGCGACATCGAAAGCGCCAGACGACGGTATGCGGCCATCCTCGAGAACAATCCGGAGGATACGGGCTCCATGCTGGCCATGGCTCGAATCGCCGAGAGCCAGAAAGACACCGACGAAGCCATCCGGTGGCTGGAGAAGGTCCGCAACGTGGATCGGACGGCGATCCGGACCCAGCTCCACCTGGTCGACCTCTACGTCCGGTCCGGGCGCATGGACACCGCCGCCGAGTTGGCCCGCGAGATCCGCCAGGACAACCCGGAGACGCCGGCCCTCATGGAGATGGTGGGGCGGGCCGAGATGGCGATCGGACAGATCGACAAGGCGCGCAACGCCTTTTTCAGCATGGCCGAGCTGTCGCGGGATTCGCCGCAGCAGCTCCTGCGGGCGGCCGAACTGCAACTATCGGTGCGCGACGAGGGCGGCGCCCATCGCACCCTCAGCCGGGCGGTGACCGCCTTCCCCGACTTCATGCCGGCGCAGGTGGCCATCGTGCGCCTCGAAGCCCGGATCGGTCGTGAGGACACCGCCCTGGCACGGGTCGAGGATCTGCGCAAGATCCGTCCGGCCGACCCCCTTGTGGACACCCTGCACGGCGACGCCCTGGCGGCGGCCGGGCGCCACGCCGAGGCGGCCAAGGCCTACGGGACCGCCCTGGAGTCGCAGACGTCCTCCTACCTTGTGGTTCGCTACTACCGGGCCGTCAGCCGATCCGGGTCCGGCCCGGTCCCGGTCAAGCTGCTGGAAGACTGGGTCAAGGAGAACCCCGAGGACGGGATGGCGCGCCGCGCCCTGGCCGGCGCCTACGCCGACACGGGCCGCAAGAACGAGGCCATCGCCGCCTACGAGGCGCTGCTCGAGGATCAGCCCGACAACCCGGCCGTGCTCAACAACCTGGCTTGGCTCTATCACGAGCGCGGGGACGGCCGCGCCCTCGAATTGGCGGAGCAGGCCTACGCACTGGCCCCCAGCCATCCGGCGGCCCTCGATACCCTGGGCTGGATCCTGGTCCAGGGCGATGATCCGGGCCGCGGGCTGGCGCTGCTGCGCGAAGCCCAGTCGCGGGCCTCCCAGAACACCAAGATCCGCTACCACATCGCGGTCGGACTGAGCCGCCTCGGGCGCAACGAGCAGGCTCGCCGCGAGTTGGAGGCGGTGCTGGCGGACGAACCGGAGGCGGATTTCGCTGCCGACGCCAGAGCGTTGCTCAAGCGCCTTGAAAAGCCCTGAGGCCCGCCCGATCGCGACCGCTGATCCGGGTGTCGGCCCGCTTTACACGCGCGAATGCGGCACAGACCGCAACAACCCATTGGAATCCAATAGAAATGGCTGGTTGAGCCGTCAGGGGCGCCGGAAACGGCCCCGCCGTCGTCGGAATGCTTTACACTTGTGGGGGAGGACGGCCTGCGGGCAACTCGGCAAATGCTTGAAAAAACAAGAATCCTTGACTTTGGCCTGGTTCTTGCTAACTATTCGCACGGAGACGTTTGACCACGGTTGCTGGGGTTGCGATCAATGAGAACGGTATTGGGGTGCACTGTCGCGATGGCCTTGGCGGCCGGCGTATCCATGTCGGCGCAGGCCGACGAGTGGCTGATAGACTTCGAGGACATCGACTTGGCGGGAACCGCCAACGATGTCAATTTCGGGCACGGCACGGTCGTGGCCAATCAATACGCCAACGGCATTCCGATCGTCGCCGACGGCACCCAGACCAACATGGGTTACGTGCACACGGGTCCCCTGACCTCGTTCGGCGTCACCATTCTGGGCGAGAACAACACCAACGGCGTCGACCTTGCGGTCGCCTTCGACTCCCATGAGCACCCCACCGCCGACGGCGACCTGGAAGACCCGTTCAACAGCAACAACCCCAACCTTCCCGATGGGTTCAGGCCCGGCCACATCCTGATCATCCAGGAACACAACTACAGCGGAAACTGTAACGACGGCACCTGCGACACCCCGGATGACGAAGGCACGCGGCTGCGGAACCCGGTTCGGGAGACCGGCTGGTTCGAGTTCGATTTCGGCGCCGAGGTAGACCTCGTCAGCATCGACTTCTTCGATATCGAGAATGACGCCCCGATTAACGACGAGAACGGCCAGACTGACGGCAACGAGATCCTTGTCGAGTACAACAACTCGGGCACCTGGTCGACGATCAACGAGTGGACGCCCGGCACCGGCGGCGACAACACCTACGACCAGGTCACCTTCAATCTGAGCCAGAGCATCACCGGCCTCAGGGTCGAGCTCGCGGGCTCCGGCGCCATCGACAACATCCGCGGCACCATCAGGGACACCACCACGGTTCCCGAGCCCAGCGCGCTGGCCGCCTTCGGGACCGGCCTGCTGGCCCTGGGCCTGCTGTGGCGCCGGCAGCGCATCGCCGCCTGACGGAAGCCGACGAGTCAAACCCCTTCGCCATGACGGCGGCTCCGGTGGAGCCGCCGTTTTTCATTGCCCGTCGCCGTCGGTCGGCGCCGCCTCCACGATCCCGATGTCGGCCGGCCAGGCGTCCGTGCCGGCCGGCGGCCATTCGTCGGCGCCGACCACGTCCTCATCCGCCGCCGCCCCCGTGATCGGCGCCGCCGGAGCGGCCGGCGGCGGGTCCTCCGCGTGGCCCACCGCCAGTCCGGCCGGCAGGGTCGTCCCCTGGTCGCCCCAGGCTTGGTTCAAGGCCCCTTGGTCGAGACCCTTGGCACGCCGCAGGCTGGCCCCGCGCAGGCTGGCATCGCGCAGGTAGGCGCCACCCAGGTTGGCCTGGAACAACTGGGCCCGGCCGAGGTCGGCGGCCTCCAGATCGGCATCCCTGAGATCGGCGAAACTCAGGTGGGCGCCGCGCAGGCGGGCCGCGCACAACACGGCATGGCGCAGATCGGCGAAACTGAGGCTGGCGCCGGCCAGGTTGCTGTCGTCCAGGTCGGCACCCCGCAGATCGGCCTCGTCGAGGCTGGCCTCCTCCAGATCGGCGGCGCCGAGGTCGGCGCGGCGCAGGTTGGCCCCGCGCAGCAGCGCCTCGCGCAGGTCGGCGCGGTAGAGGAACGCGCCTTCCAGGTCGGTGTCCCAGAGGACGGTCTTGCGCAGGTCGGCGGCGGCCAGGCTCGCCCCCTGCATGCTGGCATTGCGCAACAAAGCGCCGCGCAGGTCGGCGCCGTCCAATGTGGCGGCCTGCAGGTCGCAGCCCCGCAAGTTGGCCTTCTCCAGCCGCGCCCCGCGCAGGATCGCCCCTTCCAGCGCCGCATCCTCCAGGTCGGCGCGGCGCAGGTCGGCCCCGGCCAGGTCGGCACGGCGGCCCATGGCGCCACCCGATGCGAGCCACTCCCGGTGCGCCCGCAGGATGGGCCCGACGCCGGTGCGGGCCAGCTCTCCGATGGGTCCGACGTCGTCCGCCCGGCCCAAGGCGGGGCCGACTCGTCGACCGCCGGCGGCCGTCGCCGGCATGATCCAACGGACCTTGAGCCGCCAACCGCGCCCCGGCATGCCGGCCAGCGGTACGCCGGCCCCCGGCCCTCGGCGGCCGGCCGGCGAACGGGTCCACGGGTGGCCGGCGGCGGCGGCGGCGCGGTACCACATGCGGCCGAACCAGACATCACCGGCACCGCGGCGCCATGTCCTGGCGACCCGCGGCAGCCGGCGCCGCGCGGGTCTCTTCGACGCCGACGGGGTCTCGCGCCCGCCCCGCCAGCCGGACTTGGCCGGTCGGCCCGGGCGTCCGCGCATGCCGGGATACGGCGACCGTCGGGATTTCTTACACATGCGGGCAGGTCTCGGGCGACGGCAATTCCGGTGGGTATATCAACGAGTTAGGAACGCACCCTCGATTGGCCCCTGCGACGGGGTGGGAGCGTACCGTCGGTCGGGTGTCGGTATTTCTTGCACTTTATTCCAAATCCATCCGGCCATTCAAGAATTCTTGCCAAAAAATCAATAGGTTAACGGATTTGGCCCGAATCGTGCTTGCTTAGCGTGACGGGGATCACCTAGAGTGATCATTGGCGCCTTTCCCGGGGTTAGTTGCCAACATATGGCGGATCACGGTCACATGGATACCGAGAATCGCGATAACGACAAGAACGTTCGTGACGATCAGACCGCTACGGACGACGCCCGCCGCGCGGCGCGTCGGCGTTTCCTGGCGGGCGGTCTGGCCGCGGCCCCTGTGGTCCTCACACTGACCAGCCGCAGCGCCCTCGCCGGGGGCAATCCCATCGCCCACATCAGCTGTACCATTCTTCATTCGCTTGCCGGGACACCACTGACGTCCCTGCACGAGGGGTTCGTCAACGAAATCCATACCGCGAACATGATGGGCAAACTTGACGAAGACGACACCAATCAAAGAGAGGATCAATGCGGCGTTCCTACGGGAACCTTCTACAACCTTCTCAACCTTTAAGTCCTGACACCGCCGTGCCCCTTTGCCGACCCGAATGCGGGGCGGCAAACCATCGCGACTCGTCCGCCGCGGGAGAGGCCCGATCCCCCCTGCCGGCGCCCTGTCATGGGGGCCAGGGGCCCATTGGCCCGTTGCCATTCCGCCTCGATTCCCGGATAACTTGACTTCCGCCTCCCCGACCTGCGCAGCCTGAGGAATCGGGATCGCCGTTTCGGGCACTTGGACCTAGCGGAAGGGTATTGAGCGTTGGCAATGGACGCCACGTCGCCCGGCGTCGGACCCGGCACGCTGGATGCCTTGGCGGCGGAAGGGATCCACCGCCGGTTCAGGGAAACGGGGGTGGCGCTGGTCACCGGTCCGTTCGTGTCCGAGGTCCGGGCGACCGTGCCGCGGTTCGTCGACGACTTCTGCCTGCTCTATGCCGATTACCCGGTTCACGAAAAAGCCGATTTCGCCGATTTCCACGTATCGGTCGAGCCCATCCGAGGTCCCCGCGGGTGGTTCAGGTCTCTCGCCGTTGTGCGGCTCGACGACCGGTCGCCGTTTCCGCCTTTGTCCGCGGACCAGGCCCTGCCCATGTTCGAATGGGGCCTCAACTGGGCCATCGTCAATACCGCCTACCAGTATCTGATCATCCACGCGGCAGCCATCGAGCGGAACGGGCGCGCGGCGATCCTGCCGGCGCCTCCCGGGTCCGGCAAGAGCACCCTGTGCGCCGGCTTGGTGCATCGGGGATGGCGTCTGCTGTCCGACGAGCAGGCCCTGGTGTCGCTGGACGAGCCCGCGATCACGGCCCTGGCCCGACCGGTCAGCCTGAAGAACGAATCGATCGACGTCATCCGGACGTTCGCCGAAGAGGCCGTAATCGGGTGCGAGGTCAGCGAGACCAACAAGGGAACGGTGGCCTTGATGAAGGCGCCCAGGGACAGCGTGCTGCGCAAGTCCGAGCCGGCCCGACCGGCCTGGGTCATCTTCCCCCGCTACGCCGCGGGGTCGGCAGCGCAGCTCACGCCCCGCTCCAAGGCCGATACGTTCCTCCATATCGGGAACAATGCGTTCAACTACAGCATCCACGGGACTCGGGGCTTCGACGCCCTGGCGCGGGTCATCGACGGCTGCGACTGCTACGACTTCGCGTACGGGGACCTGGACGAGGCCGTCGAGGTCTTCGCCGCGCTGGCGGACGCGTCCTGAGAGCCCGCCCGCCTTGCCATGCGCCGGTCAGCGTTGTTACCGTGTGTTGGTGGCTAGCGCGTTGATTTGTCAGGGCCTGTCTTTGTGGCTACGGGAGCGGACACACGGTCGTCGGGGACTCCATGACCGGTGAGCGGAGGTGGAGGGGCGTGCCGGAGGCGGCGCTCAAGTGGCGGTCGTGGAACGACGAGTTCGTCGTCTACAACGACCTGACCGGCGACACCCACCGGCTGGACGCCGTTGCCGCGCGGGTCCTTCAGGAGTTGAGCCGCCATCCGGCCACCCTCGACGAGGTGGTCTCCCGGCTGTCGGCGGACCTGGGCGTGGAGCCCGATGACGAGCTCCGCACCTGGGCGGCCACGGCCCTCAATCTGTTCCGCCGACTCGATCTGGTGGAATCCTTTGTCGCACGCGGGAACGGCCCGTCATGACCGGCGGCGCTTCATGGTCGGGAGGGGTCGGGACCATCGCGGCGCACGTCCCGCCATGACCGCACCCGACGGCGCCCGACCCTCGACCCAAGCCTCGGACCTGGTGCCGTCCGTCCTGCGCCGGCCGGAGCGGGCACCTGGCCTGGACCTGCGGACCTGGGATCTGTTGGTGCGCCAGGCCCGGCGTGCGGGGCTGCTGGCACGCCTGTGTCTGCGCCTGGAAGAGAACGGATTGCTCGACTCCGTACCCGAACGGCCCCGCCTCCATCTCGAGGGGGCGCGCACCCTGGCCGCCAAGCAGGCCCGGGACACCCGGTGGGAGGTGGCCTGCATTCACCGGGCGCTCGCCGAGATCGATACGCCTGTCCTGCTGCTGAAAGGGGCCGCCTACGCCATGGCCCGCCTACCGGCCGCGCGCGGCCGCACATACACCGACATCGACGTCATGGTGCCCAAGGACCGGATCGGACTCGTCGAGGAGACCCTTCAGCGCCACGGCTGGGTGCCCGCCGACCTCGACACCTACGACCAGCACTACTACCGCGACTGGACGCACCAGATCCCGCCCATGCACAACCTGCAAAGGGGATCGGTGATCGACGTGCACCATACCATCGTCCCCCTGACCGCCCGGGTGAAGCCCGATGCACAGAGCCTGCTCGACGCTGCCCGGCCGGTGACGGGCCTCGGTGGCCTGAGGGTGCTGGCGCCGCCGGACATGGTCCTGCACAGCGCCGTCCATCTGTTCAACGAAGGCGAGTTCGACCGCGGCCTCCGCGATCTCTCGGACCTGGATGAGCTGCTCCGTCATTTCGGCAGCGATTCGGCCTTTTGGCCGACGCTGGTGACGCGCGCCCGGGACCTCGACCTCAGCCGGGTGCTCTACTATGCCCTGCGCTACACCGTCGCCGTCCTCGCCACCCCCGTCCCCGCCGACGCCATCCGCGCGGCAGCGGCCGGGCAGCCGGGATCGGCGACGCGGGCCCTGATGGACGCCTTCTTTCTCCGGGCGCTCCGCCCAACCCATCAGACGGCCCGGGATCCCTTGACCGGCTTGGCGTTGTGGCTGCTCTTCGTGCGCTCCCACTACCTGCGCATGCCCCTGCACATCCTCGTCCCCCATCTGGTGCGCAAGGCGGTGCGGCGCCGGACGGCGACCGGTGACCGGCCATGACACCGGGCGGCCGTGGCCGCGGGCTGGCGCTTGAATGATGAACGGGAGCGGGGCATTCTACGCCCCGTCCGCGCCTTGGCACCCGGGGGTTTGACGTCTTGCTGCGCCTGTTCGGCCACTACATTGCTTTTCAGGCGATCGTGCTGGCGGCCCTGGAGGCAGTTCTCCTCTACGTTCTGTTGCTGGCCCTGACCTATTTCAACGTCTTCGGCTTTCTCGGCGTGGGGACCAAGATCACCCACGAGGTCGTCGACCAGCGCCTGATCATCCTGGTGACCGTGGTCAACTTCTTGATGGTCGCGTCGGTCGGGCTCTACAACCGCTCCGTCTTTTTCGATCTCGGCGGCGCCATCGGGCGAAGTGCGGTCACCTTCCCGGTGGTCTTCGTCGCCGTGTCCGTTGCCCTGTACCTCTACTTCCTGGTCACCGGCGAGACGACGGCGCCCTACTATCCGGCCTGCATGATCGGGCTCGTCCTGTTCTACCTGCTGATCATCGCGGTGCGCATCATCTTCATCGAGGCCGTCAACCTGGACGTCTTCAGGCGGCGGGTCCTGGTCCTCGGAAGCGGCAAGCTGGCGGCGCGGATCGACGACCTGATGCGCCATACCGACAAAGGCCATTTCACGGTGGTCGGCTACGTGCGCCTCGGGGACGAGGATACGGGCCACGATCTGACCCCGACCCTCTCGGGGGATCTGTTGGAGCGCCGGCACGCCCTCGCCAACTTCATTGCGGAGAACCAGATCGAGGAGGTGGTGGTCGCCTCGGAGGACCGGCGACGCCCGCGCGGCCGCCTGGGCCCGGGACTCCCGGTGTGGGACCTGCTGGAATGCAAGATGGTCGGCACACGCGTGACGCCCTTCGCCACGTTTTGGGAGCGCGAGGCGGGGTATCTCGACCTCGACGAGCTGCAGCCGGGCTGGCTGATCTTCTCCGATGGGTTCCGCATCAATTGGTTTCTGCGCTTCGTCGAGCGCATCTTCGACGTGGTCTTCAGCGCGGCGTTCCTGATCTTCACCGTGCCCTTGTTCCTGTTCGCCATCATCGGAATCAAGGCGACCAGCCGCGGCCCGGTGTTCTACCGGCAGGAACGGGTGGGCCTGAACGGCCGCACGTTCGAGCTTCTCAAGTTCCGCAGCATGCGGGTGGACGCCGAGCGCGACGGGGTCCCCCGATGGTCCACCGCCGACGACGATCGGATCACCTCCTTCGGGCGCTTCATGCGCAAAACCCGCGTCGACGAGATCCCCCAGGTCATCAACGTCCTCAAAGGGGAAATGAGTTTCGTCGGGCCACGTCCGGAACGGCCTTTCTTCGTCGAGACCTTGAGCAAGGCCGTCCCCTATTACAACGAACGCCACCGCGCCAAGCCGGGAATCACCGGCTGGGCCCAGACCAATTTCCCGTACGGCTCTTCCGAGGAGGACGCGAAAAGGAAACTGTCGTACGATCTCTATTACATCAAGAACAGCAGCCTGTTTCTCGACATCCTGATCATCGTCCAGACGGTCAGGGTCGTCCTGTGGGCCGACGTGGCACGGTGAGCGGAGCATTCGAGATGGCGAGCGCCCAGCCGTGGAGACCAAGGCGGCGTCATTGGGCGGCCGGCGGGGCCGCCGATCGAGCGGCCGCGTGGCGGGTTGTGTCCTGCCGTGAGGTGGACGCCGGGCGGTGACCATGGGCATCGCGTTCATCAGCTACGCCCTCTGCGGAGTCGCCTTCCTGGCGTTGACCCTGTTGATTTCGGTCAGCCGGTCCCGGAGCCGCTACAAGACGATGATCCTGATCGCCTGCGGCACGTCGGCCGTGTGGGCGGGGATGGTCGCCGCGTCCGAGGCATGGTCGGTCACCCCGTTGGCGGCCGAGCTGCTGGAGACCGCGCGCGCCGTCGTCTGGCTGGTGGTGCTGGCTTCCCTGGCCGGCATGCGGCGCGACGCCCGGTCCGGTCGATTGACCTTCCTCATCTATGCAGCGGTTGCCGTGGTCGGCGTCGTCGCGGCGGGCTTGACGGTGACCAGGCACCTGGGTGCCGGGATCTTAAGCGCCGGAGATGGCACGACGCGGCTGACCATGATGTCCGGCGCGGCCTACGTGCTGCTCGCCGTGCTCGGGCTTCTCCTGCTGGAAAACCTGTTCCGCAATGCCGACGAGGACGGGCGGTGGTCGATCAAGCACCTGTGCTTCGGGCTCGGCGCCCTGTTCAGCTACGACTTCTTCCTCTATGCGGACGCAGCGTTGTTCAACCGGGTCGACCCGACGCTGATGCAGGCCCGCGGATTCGTCAGCATGCTGGCGGTGCCCCTGATCGCCGTGTCCACCTCGCGCTCGCGGTCCTGGGAGATCGACATCCACGTCTCGCGCAAGATGGTCTTCCACACGGCGGCGCTCCTGGGGACGGGGATGTATCTGCTGCTGATGGCGGCGGCCGGCTTCTACCTGAAGGAGGTCGGCGGCGGCTGGGGCCCGGTTTTCCAGATCATCTTCCTGACCGGCGCCCTTCTGATCCTGGTGGTGATCTTCTCGTCGGGATCGTTCCGGTCCCGGGTCAAGGTGTGGGTCAGCAAGCACTTCTTCAGCTACACCTTCGATTATCGGGAGGAGTGGCTGCGGTTCACCCAGACCGTGGCCCCGGACGAGCGGGCCACGGCGCTGCACGACCGCATCGTCCGGGCCGTCGCCAACATCACCGACAGCACGTCGGGCGGGCTCTGGGTCCTGCGCCCGGAAGACCATGCCTATCTGCCCACCGCCCGGTGGCATTTCTCGGGCCCCCTGCCCGACGAGGGGTTCCCCGGCGAGCGCGAGGACAGCCCGTTCGTCCGGTTCCTCGACCGCACCCACTGGATCATCGACCTCGACGAGTTCCGGGCCGATCGGCAGCGCTACAGGGAGCTGACCGTGCCCGGATGGCTGATCGACCATCCCCGCGCCAGTCTGGTGATCCCGCTGGTGCACCGGGAGACCCTGCGCGCCTTCATGGTCCTCGGGCTGCCGCGGGTGAAACGGGTCCTCGACTGGGAGACCTACGACCTCCTCAAGGCCGTGGGCGGCCAGGCGGCCAGCTACCTGGCCGAGGAGCAGGCCGCCAATGCCCTGTCCGACGCCAAGCGGCTGGAGGACTTCAACCGGCGTTTCGCCTTCATCGTCCACGACATCAAGAACGTGGTCGGCCAGATGTCGCTGATGTTGAAGAACGCCGAGCGCTACGGGGACAACCCGGAATTCCAGAAGGACATGCTGGCCACCGTCGGCAACTCGGTGGTCCGCATGAAGGAGCTGCTCGAGCAGTTCAAGGCCGAACGCGCCGGGCCGCGACCGACGATGCGGCCGGAGGCCCCCGATAAGGAGGCCGTGCCCGTGCCCCTCGGCCCGCTTCTGGCGCGGGTCACCGATCGCTGGCACAAGCAGAAGACGGGCCTGGAAGTGGACATCCAGGCGGGCGGCGTCGCCGCCGTGATCGACGAGGACACCCTGGCCTCGGTCCTCGACCATCTCATGCAGAATGCCATCGAAGCGGCCGGAGAGGACGGCCACGTGGCGCTGCGGCAGGCGTCGGTGGGTGGCGAGGCCGTGATCGAGGTGGAGGACGACGGCCCGGGCATGGACGCGGAGTTCATCCGCAACCAGTTGTTCCGCCCCCTCGATACGGCCAAGCCCGCCGGGTACGGCCTCGGCGCCTATCAGGCGCGGCAGCTCGTGCGTGAGATGGGCGGCCGACTTGAGGTGTCGAGCACGCCCGGAAAAGGGACCGTCATGCGGGTCGTTCTGCCGGTGGCCGAATCCTCCCGCGTGGTCCGATTGGACGCCAACAGGAGCATCGCGACGTGACCGACATCAACCGCACCATTCTCATCGTCGAGGACGACCCGGGATTGCGCAGCCAGATGCGCTGGGCCTTGGCCGACATGGAAGGCGCAGAGGTGCTGGTCGCCGAGGATCGGGAGAGCGCCCTGGCCGCCGTGCGCAAGGACGAGCCCGGCGTGGTCGTCCTCGACCTGGGTCTGCCGCCGGACCCCAACGGCGCCTCCGAGGGATTGGCGGCGCTGGAGTCGATCCTCTCGTTCAAGCCCGAGACCAAGGTCATCATCGCCACCGGCAACGAGGAAAGGCAGAACGCCCTCAAGGCGGTCAGCCTCGGCGCCTACGATTTCTATCCCAAGCCGGTCGACGTGGATGTCCTGCGTCTGATCATCGACCGCGCCATCCATCTCCATGCCTTGGAGGACGAAATCCGGCGCCTCAGCCAGACGCAGCGGAGCGCGCCCTTCGACGGAATCATCGCGGCAAGCGCGGAGATGCTCCAGGCGTGCCTGGTCATCGAGCGCGTGGCAGAGTCCGAAGTCAGCGTCCTGATCACCGGCGAAAGCGGCACCGGCAAGGAGGTGCTGGCCCGCGCCCTGCACGAATCGAGCGGACGCAGGAACGGGCCCTTCGTCGCCATCAACTGTGCCGCGATCCCCGAGAACCTGCTGGAAAGCGAGCTGTTCGGCCACGAAAAGGGCGCCTTCACGGGCGCCGTCAAGCAGACCATCGGCAAGGTCGAGAAGGCGGACGGCGGCACCCTGTTCCTGGACGAGATCGGCGACATGCCCCTGGCCCTGCAGGCCAAGCTGCTGCGCTTCCTGCAGGACCGCGTGATCGAGCGGGTCGGTGGACGGACGGAGATCAAGGTCGACGTGCGCATCGTCTCGGCCACCAATCAGGCACTCAAGGACCTGATCAGCGAAGGCCGCTTCCGCGAGGACCTGTTCTACCGCCTGGACGAGGTGGGCGTGCACATCCCGCCGGTGCGCGATCGCGAAGGCGACGCAGTGCTGCTGGCCAAGTTCTTCCTCCAGCAGCACAGCAAGAACCTGGATCGCTCGGTCAAGGGCCTCACCAGCGATGCCTTGGCCGCCATCGCCGGTTACGAGTGGCCGGGCAACGTGCGGGAATTGGAGAACCGCATGAAACGGGCCGTCGTGCTGGCCGAGGGGAAGCTCATCACCGGCGCCGATCTGGGTTTGACGGCGGCCGAGGACACGCCCGCCTTCCCGACCCTGAAGCAAGCGCGCGAACGGGCCGAGATGGACATCCTGGCGCGCGCCCTCGAGCTGTCGGACAACAACGTGTCCGCCGCGGCCAAGCTCCTCGGAGTCAGCCGGCCGACCCTCTACGATCTGATGAAGACCTACAACCTGCGGGAATGACGCGACGAATCGGCATTCCCGGTCATTGTGACGCCTGACGACTACACCTGCCGTTGTGTCCTTCCTAATCTCACCGGCTTGGGCTAACTTGCCGCCCGTGCCCGTACCGACCGGGCACCAATTCCATGACGGGCGGCCCTGAGGAGAGGCGTGGGGATGAGGATCTTGGTCACCGGGACCGCCGGATTCATCGGCAATCACGTGGCGCTGAACCTGCTCGCCCGTGGCGACCAGGTGGTCGGGGTCGACAATCTCACACCCTATTACGACGTCACCTTGAAGGAGGCGCGCCTGGCGCGGATCGCCGACCAGGATGGCTTCGCCGAGGCGCGGATCGACATCGCCGACCGCGAGGCCGTCGCCGCGTTGTTCGCCGAATTCCGCCCGGACGCGGTCATCAACCTGGCCGCCCAGGCGGGGGTCCGCTACAGCCTCACCAATCCCCACGCGTACGCGGATACCAATCTGATCGGCTTCCTCAACATCCTCGAGGGATGCCGGGCGGTGGACGCGAAACATCTGGTCTACGCATCGTCGAGCTCGGTCTACGGCACCAACACGCAGATGCCGTTCTCGATCCACGACGGCGTGGATCACCCCATCAGCCTCTACGGAGCCACCAAGCGGGCCAACGAGCTGATGGCCCATACCTACAGCCACCTGTTCGGGCTGCCGACCACGGGGCTGAGGTTCTTCACCGTCTACGGCCCCTGGGGACGGCCCGACATGGCCCTGTTCCTGTTCACGCAGGCGATCCTGGAGGGACGGCCCATCGACGTCTTCAATGAAGGCCGGATGCGACGGGACTTCACCTACATCGACGACATCGCCGACGGAGTCGTGCGTCTGCTCGACCGCGTTCCCGGCCCAGACGCCGACGCCGGCGGCGACGACCCGGACCCCGGATCGAGCGCCACCGCCCCGTTCCGGGTCTACAACATCGGCAACAGCCAGCCGGTGGAGCTGATGCGCTACATCGAAGTCCTGGAGGAGTGCCTGGGGCGCACGGCGACCAAGAACCTGCTGCCCATGCAGCCGGGCGACGTTGCGGCCACCTGGGCCGATGTGGATGACCTCATGCGCGACGCCGGCTATCGCCCGGCGACCCCGGTCGAGGTGGGCGTCGCCCGATTCGTCGAGTGGTATATGGACTACTACGGAGCGGCATCATGACCCATCAGCGACGCATCTCGGTGATCGGCCTGGGGTACGTGGGGCTGCCCGTCGCCGTGGCCTTCGCCCGCGCCGGCCAGCCGGTGATCGCCTTCGACATCGATGAAGGACGGGTGCGCGAGCTGCGCGAGGGTGTCGATCGGACCGACGAGATTCCCGAGGACGAGCTGCGCGCCGTTTCGTTGCACTACACCAGCGATCCGGCGGACCTCAAGGAGGCCGACTTTCACATCGTCGCCGTTCCCACCCCCATCACCGACACCAACCGTCCCGACCTGTCGCCCCTGTTCGCGGCAGCGCGGACCGTCGGCGCCAATATGCGCAAGGGCTCCATCGTCGTCTTCGAATCCACCGTCTATCCGGGGGTGACGGAGGACGAGTGCGTGCCCATCCTGGAACGGGAGTCCGGCCTCACCTGCGGTCCCGACTTCGCCGTCGGCTACTCCCCGGAACGCATCAATCCGGGGGACATGGTCCACCGGTTCGAGACCATCACCAAGGTCGTCTCCGGCCAGGACGATGCGACCCTGGACGTCGTGGCCGCGGTCTACGGGAGCGTGGTGACGGCCGGCGTGCACCGGGCGCCGACCATCCGCACCGCCGAGGCCGCCAAGGTCATCGAGAACACCCAACGGGACCTCAACATCGCGCTGATGAACGAGCTCGCGTTGATCTTCAAGCGCCTCGACATCGACACCCAGGACGTGCTCGCCGCCGCCGGCACCAAGTGGAACTTTCTGCCTTTCACGCCGGGCTTGGTCGGTGGCCACTGCATCGGGGTCGATCCCTACTACCTCACCTATCGCGCCGAACAGGCCGGGTACAACCCGCAGGTCATCCTGGCCGGCCGCCGCATCAACGACGGCATGGGGCAATGGGTGGCCGGCGAGGTGGTCAAACGCCTGCTCAAGAACGGGGTCCACGGCGGCCTGTCGGTGGTGGTGCTCGGGATCACCTTCAAAGAGGACGTGCCCGACGTCCGCAACACACGGGTGGTCGACATCGTCCGCGAGCTGGAGGCCTTCGGTGCGACGGTGCAGGTCCACGACCCGTCGGCCGACGCCGAGGCGGTGGCCGAGGAATACGGCGTCCACCTCACCCCCCGGGACGATCTGCAGCCGGCCGACGCGGTCATCGTCGCGGTCCCGCACCGGTCGTTCCGCGACGGCGGGTGGCCCCTGGTCACCGGCCTGCTGAAGAACGGCCGGGGCCTGGTCTCGGACATCCGGGCCTGCCTGGACCGGGCCGGCAAGCCCGATTCGGTCACCCTCTGGCGCCTGTGAGCCGGCCCCCGGTCGGGCCCGATGCGCCGCACCTTGCTGGATTGGTGACATGGGAAGCGGGCTCTATGCGGACCTGAAGGACGCCATCCAGGCGGTCCTGCCCGTGTCCGGCGAGACCTTCGTCGTCTACCTCGGGCTCGTGCTCTACCTCGCCACCTGCCTCCTGTTCCGCCGGCCCCTGACATGGGGCGTGGCGCTGCTTCCCGGTCTCGCCTTCACCGTGGCCGTGGAAGGGTTCGACATCTGGACGGCCTGGGGCGTGGACGGCTTCGCCGCCCTCGACCGGGACGGGATGGCCGATGTCCTCGGGCGCCATTTCGGGGACGTGGTCAAGGTGATGGCGGCGCCCATCCTGGTTTGGCTCACCGCCCTCCTGGTCGGCCGGCGCGGCCGCCGATAGCCGGTCACCGCCGTCCCCTCGGCGGCCCCGTCCTACTTCCTTCTCAGCTCGCTCATGGGGTTGGCCACGTCCTCGCCCCACTCCTCGATGAGGTTTCTCTGAGTGGTGCGCAGCAGGGCCACCCGGCGCTGCGCCATGACCGTGAGGAAGGCCCCGACCACCGGCGGGACGGCCAGATACACCATCCATCCGAACCCGGACGCCCCATACATGACCGCCAGGGCGAAGACATCGGTGAGGATGTGCTTGGCCACGGCGAAGTTGTTGCCGGTGTTCCACAACTCGAGAACGTAGGGGAAGACGCCGCTCACGTTCATGCCGCCGACGCAGTAGGCGGAATACTTGCTGGGAGTGCGGTCGATGATGAAGGCGACGATGGTGGGCAGCATGCCGAAGATCAGCAGCAGGACGGTGGCGAAGGAAAACACCACCATCAGCCCGACGGCGATGGACAGCAGCAGCGGCGCCACCGAGGCCCGCCGGGGGCCTGCCGCCGGAGCGGCCCCTTTGCGTCTGGGCTGTCTGGATGCCGGCTTGGCCATGGGTCCCTACATGATCTCGACCATGATGACGACGCTGACCACGATCAGGGCGATGACCACCGACGTCATGGCCGCCGCCTGCTGTCCCTGCCGTTCCCCCGTTTCGGATCGCGCCACGTCGCCGCTCTCGACCTCCTGGATCTCCGCATCCGCCGCCGCGAACTCGGCCACGGCGGTGCGGAAACCATGCTCGTCCCGGCGGCGCTTCTCGGTGTTCTCGATGAGGTCGAACATCTCCGTCAGTCCCCCCTGGCGGACCAGGCGGGGGATCTCCCGTTCGATCTCGCGGCGGGTCGCACGGTTGTGGTAGGTGCCGATGGCCGGTCCGAGGAGTCCGCCGATCCAACTGGCCAGCCCGAGCACGCCGGGCGTCTTGTAGCGGAGCTGCAGGCTGGCCAGCAGGCTCAGCATGGCGATGACCGATTCGGCCTCGTCGTCGCTGGCCGCCGCCTTGAGGTGGGCGTCCACGTCCTGGCTGAAGTGGGCGGCGATGAACGCCGCGATGTGCCGGTCCACCGGCTTGGTGCGGGCGTCGACCCGGTTGGCCGCCTCGTCCAGGGCCGGCAGCAGGTCGGCCAGATCGATCACGTAGTCACGAATCACCAGGGGGCTCTGACAGGGCAGACTCGGATTGAGCTCGTAGAGGCAGCGCTCGATTCCGTACCCCGGGTCCTGGATCTGCAGATAGGCGCGAAGCTGGGCGAAAATCCGTTCCAGATTGGCGAAGCCCATCTTCGGCCCGGTCTGGGCGTCCAGCCAGATGGTGGCGAACCCGCGGGCGATGAACTCGCCGGGGATCTGGACGTCGTCCCGGCGCAGGCGCTCCACTGCTACCGCCGCGCCGAATCCTTCCAACATGAACGACATCCCGCGGTAGGTGATGGGCGCGCGCGGGTCCAGCAGGATGGCGATCTTGGTGACCAGGTAGTCGTTGCTGCCCATGTAGTCGTTTTCGTGCGCTTCGGCGGCCTCCACCGCCTCGGCGATCTGATCGGCCAGATCGGCGTTGTTGAGGCTGCGCCGCACCCACGTCTCCACGTGGCCGCCGCGGATGACGCGCGCCCCGTCGGCCACGTTGCGGCACAGGAACCACGCCAGGGTGCGGGCGGTCAGGTGGTTGCGCCCGGCGAAGTTCATCGGCGTGTCGGCGCGCGGCACCGCCCGCTTGCCCGACGGCGTCATGCGCCGGCCGCTGAGCCACAGGTCGAGCTGCTCCAGGCGCCAGCGTTCGTTGTCGTCGTCGTGCAGCAGGCCCCGCAGCGGCTCGATCATGGACATGGGCAGCCGCTCGTTGCCGCACAGCGCGGCATAGGTGCCCTGCTCCACCTTGGCCACCAGCAGATCGTCCGGCCCCACGCGCGCCGCCGGCTCCCGTCCCAGCAGCAGGCTGACGACGGTGACGCCGAGCGCATAGGTGTCGTCCCCCATGTCGCCCACGCCGCGGCCGCCGGCCGCGGCCAAGGCCCGGGGCAGGGATTCGTAGACCAGCGGCTGGTCGAACCCGGGCGGCGCCGTCACGCAATCGCCGAGCACCAGTACCTGGCGCCCCGCATCCATGAAGAAGAGGTTGTTGAGGCGGATGGCCCGGTGCGCAACGCCGCGCCCGGACAGCTCGTGCAGGGCCTGGACCACCGGTTCGATGATCCGCCGCGGCACGTCGAACTCGTTGATGCGCTCCTGGGCGAAGGCTTCGCTGAGCCGCCCCCCGGCAGGCCGTTCGTAGACCACGGCCATGCACGCCTGGCCCAGCGGCGGCCAGAACACCGTGCCCCATTCCACCAGCGGCAGCACGCCTCGCGGCTGCTCGGCCTTGAGGATGGACATCACGGTGGTGCGGGTGGGCAGGCCCGGCATGCAGACCAGGGCGAACAGCTTGCGCCCCGGATCGCGGCGGTCGGTCACCGCATAGGCGCGGGCGGACGGCGAATCCAGCCCCGTCAGCGGGGCGTCCGCATTGACGTGATAGCGGTCGAACAGGACGGCCGGCGTGCGGGGACCGACCTGGGAAGGCTGTCGGCCCTCCTCCTCGTCCTCGTCGACCTCGTCATCGAGTGGAACGGGTGCCTCTTCCGCCATTGCCGTCATCTCTGCGCCGCCGGGCGGGGCGGGTCGGCCCCGCTGCCTTCAGATTACGGGTCATCGCCCCGGCAAACAACGACAGACTGCGCGAATGGTTCGGCGCCAATGCAACCACAGGCACCGACGGCGCTCACAGCCGACGCAGCACGTCGCCGAGGATGGCGACCATGGCCTCGATGTCGTCCCCGCCGGCCACCAGCGGCGGGGCGATGAGTCCGCTGTCGCCGGTGAACTTGAGGTGAAGCCCGGCGTCGAACAGGCGCTTCATGGCTTCGGTCCCGCGCGCTCCCGGCGTGTCCGCCGGCGCCAGGTCGAAGCCGGCGAGCATCCCGTAGCCGCGGATGTCTGTGACCGCCGGCGCATCGCGCAAGGAGAAGACCGCGTCCAGAAACGCCTCGGACAGGTCGGCCGCGCGCGCGAACAGGCCCTCGCCCTCGTAGATGTCCAGGGCCGCCAGGGCCGCCGCGCAGGCCGCCGGGTGGCCGGAATAGGTGTGGCCGTGAAACAGCTCGATGGCCCCGTCGGGCGCGGCATCGACCACGGTGTCGTAGATGGCGTCGCGCACCGCCACCGCGCCCATGGGCTGGGCGCCGTTGGTCAGCGCCTTGGCCATGGTGATGATGTCGGGGGTGACGGCGAAGCTGTCGGCGGCGAAGGCGCGCCCGGTGCGGCCGAAGCCGCAGATGACCTCGTCGAACACCAGCAGGATGCCGTGGCCGTCACAGATCTGCCGCAATCGCTCCAGGTAGCCGCGCGGCGGCACCAGGACTCCGGCGGATCCGGCGATGGGCTCGACGAAGCAGGCGGCGATGGTGTGTCCGCCGAGCAGGTCGCAGAGGCGCTGCAGGTCGTCGGCCAGCTCGGCACCGTGTTCCGGCTGCCCTTTGACGAATCGATTTTCGGGCAGCCAGGTATGGCGCATGTGGACGATACCGGGCATGACGGCGCCAAAGGCCTGGCGGTTGTTCATGAGGCCGGCCAGCGACGTGCCGCCGATGGTGACGCCGTGGTAGGCGCGCTCCCGCGACACGAACCGCAGGCGCTGGCCTTCGCCGCGGGCGCGGTGGTAGGCCATGGCGATCTTGAGCGCCGTGTCGACGGCCTCCGAGCCCGAGCCGGCGAAGAACACGTGGTTCAGGTCCTCCGGCGTCAGGGCGGCCAGGCGGCGGGCCAGCTCGAAGGACGGCGGGCTCCCGACCTGGAAGTGCGACGTGTAGTCGAGCTCGGTGAGCTGGCGGGCGACGGCGTCGGCGATCTCCGTCCGCCCATGGCCGGCGGCGCAGCAGAACAGACCCGACACCCCGTCGATGACCCGGTCGCCCCGGTGGGTCCAGTAGTGGATGCCTTCGGCCCGCACGAACAGCCGGGGCTCCGCCTTGAAGTCGCGGTTGGCGGTGAACGGCATCCAGTGGGGCTCGAGGGTGTTGGCCGGGTAATGCATGGGAGCTGTCCGGTGAGAGGGAGACCAAGGGACGGAATCCTAAAGCAGTTCACGGCCCTTTTGAATGGCGCGCGCGGTCGGCCGTGCCTTAATCTGGTCAAGTGAAGCGGGGCAACACGCCGCGGAGGCGACCATGCGCATCGGGGTACCCAAGGAGATCAAGACCCACGAATACCGGGTCGGGCTGGTGCCCGCCGGCGTCCAGGAGGCGGCGGCCCATGGGCACACTGTGCTGGTCGAGCGCACGGCCGGCATCGGCAGCGGCATCGCCGACGAGGACTACGTGGCCGCCGGCGCCACGCTGGTCGACACCGCCGCCGAGGTCTTCGCCGAGGCCGACCTCATCGTCAAGGTCAAGGAGCCCCAGGCCGAGGAACGCAAGCGCCTGAAGCCCGGCCAGACGCTGTTCACCTACCTGCACCTGGCCCCCGACCCGGAGCAGACCCGCGACCTCATCGACTCCGGCGCCACCTGCATCGCCTACGAGACGGTGACAGGGCCGAACGGCACCCTGCCCCTGCTGGCCCCCATGTCCGAGGTGGCCGGCCGCATGTCCATCCAGGCGGCCGCCTTGTGCCTGGAGAAGGAGAAGGGTGGGCGCGGCGTGCTGCTCGGCGGCGTGCCCGGCGTCGAGCCGGCCAAGGTGGTGATCCTGGGCGGCGGCGTGGTCGGCGCCAACGCCGCCATGATGGCCATCGGCATGGGCGCCGACGTGGTGGTGCTCGACCGCTCGGTGGACGTGCTGCGCACCCTGGTCCACCACTTCGGCACCCGCGTCAAGACCGCGTTCTCGACCGGGCAATCGGTGGAGGAGCACGTGATATGCGCCGACGTGGTCATCGGCGGCGTGCTGATACCGGGCGCCTCGGCGCCCAAGCTGGTGTCGGCGGAGATGGTGCGGCGCATGCGCCCCGGCGCGGTGGTCGTCGACGTGTCCATCGACCAGGGCGGCTGCTTCGCCACCTCGCGCCCCACCACCCACGCCGATCCCATCTACCTGGTCGACGACGTGGTGCACTACTGCGTCGCCAACATGCCGGGCGCGGTGGCGCGCACCTCCACCTTGGCGCTCAACAGCGCCACCCTGCCCTACACCCTGGCCCTGGCCGACAAGGGCTGGCGGCGGGCGTTGGAGGAGGATGCGCACCTCCTGAACGGCCTCAACGTGCACGCCGGCCGCATCACCCACCCCGGCGTCGCCGAGGCCCTGGACACCCCCGTCACCGAACCCCTGGCGGCACTGGGCGCTTGACGCGCGACCGCAAACCCGGCGATTCCCTTAGTTGACGGCGCCTGCGCCGTTCGACAGGGCCCGCATCGCTTCGGCGACGGCCTCCGGGTCCACGAACCAGGCGGTGACGGTGGAAATCACGAGATAGGCCGCCGCCTCGTCCCAGTGGGTCAGGTGGCGGGCGGACAACACGGGCTCGCGGCGCAGCAGGCCGGCCAGGCAGGCGCCGAGGGCCGCGAAGGTCAGGAACTGCGACAGGGCCGCCGGGAACACGGCCGGCGGCGTGAAGCTGGCGAAGAACACCGCCACCGCCACGACCACGGCGGTCCGCAACAGGGGATTCCCGTTGGGCCCCTCCGGCAGATCCCGTGTCGGGCCAGGGGTGTTCCGATCACGGGCATTCGGCGTCTGCATCTCAAAGCGCTCCTTGCGCCCGACCCGGCGCGCGCCCCCTCCGCGACGCGGACGCGTGATAGTCGTTATCGGGGTGTGATGGGCGGGGGCGGGCGCACGGCGCCCGTCCCCCGTTTGCCACACTCAGGCCGCCTTCTTCTCGGCCCCCTTGCCAAGCAGCGTCTTGGCCTTGTCGACGATGCCGGCCGGCGCGCCGGGCTTGATCTCGATGGTGCGCGGCTTCATCGCCTCGGGGATTTCGCGCACCAGATCGACGGTCAGCAGGCCGTTGTCCAGGTTGGCGCCGGTCACCTTCACGTGGTCGGCCAGCTCGAACCGGCGGACGAAGTCGCGTCCGGCGATGCCCTTGTAGAGGAAGGCATCGGCAGTGCCGGCATCGGTCCGCTTGCCGGTGATGGTGAGGGTGCTCTCCTTGACCTCGATCTCGAGATCGGACTCGGAGAAGCCGGCCACCGCCAGGGTGATGCGGTAGGCGTTCTCGCCCGCCTTCTCGATGTTGTAGGGCGGATACGACGCGGCCGCGGAGTCATGGCGCGTGGCGGCCTCCGCCAGACGGGCCAGGCGGTCGAAGCCGACCGCGGTGCGATACAGGGGAGAGAAATCGTAAGACAACATGGCTACATCCTCCGTTCGAGCAATGCAACGTTGGTCCAAGCCCTTCCGGGCCTCATGTCCACCGGACCCGCCCATGCGGCCTCCGGCAGAATTGAGTTAGGTCGGTCCATACCGCTTTGCAAGGGGGTGACAGGAGTCCCGCCGGCGATTCCGCGGGACCGGCTCCGGCTGCCCTACTCCACCCCTCGGTCCGGTACCGCCCGGTCGATGGCGTGAGAGCCTCACTGAAAATGAAATCTTGTAAATCAAATGGTTAAAGGACTCCGGCGGAATGGTCTTTCGTCACTCCCGCGAAGGCGGGAGTCCAGGGGTTTTCGCGGCGTTTCTGGATTCCCGCTTGCGCGGGAATGACGGGCAGTCAGGATGAGGTCCACACTAACCCATTGAAACTACTATGTTCGTTTCGCGTCAGACTCTGACGGCTTGCCAGGGGGCGATGAACTCCGGCTAGCCCTTGACCGCTCGCAACTCCATGATGATCTGGCTCACCACGTTGGCATACCGGTACATGGCCTCGACGGCGTCGGCCTGGGTGAGGCCCTCCTTCTGGGCGATGGACTCCCAGTTCTTGTCCAGGTCCATCTGCACCTTGGTCAGTTCGAAATCCACGTCCAGGTAGAGGGCCAGCGGGGTGTTGGCGTCGCCGTGCTCCTGCCACTCCCGGCACTTGGTCTTGGACAGCATCTGCAGGGTCTCGGGCAGGATCGCCCGCACGTGGGTGGGGTCGGCGAGGAAGTTGTCGTGGCGCGGATGGGGCACGACGATGGTCACCTGGGCGCCCGGACGGCAGACCCGGTAGAGCTCCTTGACGATGCCCATGAAGAGGTCGGGCGTGGCGCCCAGGTGCTCGAGCACGTGGATCATCACCACCTCGGTGACGGAGCCGTCCTCCCAAGGCCAGGGCAGCATTTCCAGGTCGACCACCTGATCGGGAGAGCAGGCCGGCGAGACGTCCACGTTGACGTAGCCGTCCAGTTTCCTGAAGCCGCAGCCGAGGTTCAGTTTCATCCGTCAACTCATCGTTCGAAGGAAGGACCCCATCACATACCGGTTGGACCGCTTGTGATCCAGTCCGGGTTTGTTGGTCGCTGATGGGGTAAGGGCCTACCGCCGCCGCCAGGCTTGCGACCGCCGCGCGATGCCGCGGGTCAGTACCGCGTGCAGGACGCGCACGGCGGCCGAGGTGTAGACGATCATCATGCCCATGGCGGCGGCCGGGGCGATGTCGCCGGCGTCGTCCATGTTGAGCACGGCCACCGATGCGAGCGCCGTGTCCGGCGAGTACAGGAACACCACCGCCGACACCGTGGTCATGGCATTGACGAACAGGTACATGCTGATGTCGAGGATGGCCGGCGTGCACACCGGTACCGTGACCCGCCAGAAGGTCTTGTAGAACGGCACCTTGAGGGACGCGGACACAGCCTCGAACTCGGGGTCCATCTGCTTGAGAGCGGTCACCGCGGTGAGGTGGCTCACCGTGTAGAAGTGGGTGACCGTGCAGATGACCAGGATCGCCATGGTGTGGTAGAGGCCGCCCAGGGGGTTGCCCGGCGCGTTGAAGAAGAAGACGTAGGCAAGGCCGAGCACCAGCCCGGGCACGGCCATGGGGATCATGCACAGGAACTGCATGGCGGCCCGCCCCGCCCGGAAGCCCTTGCTCTTCTCCACCAGGTAGGCGCCGCCGAAGATCACCGCCGTGCCGACGACCGCCGTCCACGCCGCCATCTCGACGGAGTTGCCGTAGGACGCCCAGCCGCCGCCGTCCATCAGGTCGAACTGGTAGTTGTTGAGGGACAGTTCGAGGTTGTAGGGCCAGAAGGTGACGAAGGAGGCGTAGGCCGCCACCCCCAGCACGAACACCAGGATGAAGCCGATGACCGCGCAGTAGCCGAGCATGGCCGTGTCGAACGGGCCGCTCGGCCGGGGCTCGTAGGGCACGGCGCGGGCCGACAGCAGGGCCACCTGCTTGCGGGTGACGATGCGGTCGGCGAAGAAGGCCAGCACCGCCGGGATCAGCAGCACCATGCCGACCACGGCGCCCATCTCGAAGTCCTGGCGACCCACCACCTCCTTGTAGACGTCGGTGGCCAGCACGTTGTACTGGCCGCCGATCACCTTGGGCACGCCGAAGTCGGTGATGACCAGGGTGAAGGTGACGAAGAAGGCCGACACCAGGCCGTAGCGGACCCCGGGCAGGGTGACCGTGAAGAAGGTGCGGATGCGGCCGGCGCCCAGGGACTGGGCGGCCTCGTAGAGGCGGGCGTCGCTGGTCGAGAGCGCGATCAACAGGATCATCAGGGCGTGGGGAAACACGTAGAAGCATTCGCCCATGACGATGCCGATGGGGCCGTAGATGGATTCGCCGAACAAAAGCTCGTTGATGAAGCCCTGGTTGCCGAACATGTAGACCAGCGCGATGGCCGGCAGCAGCGACGGCATGAGAATGGGGATCAGGGCCAGCCCCTTGAACAGCCCCTTGAACGGCATGCAGCTCCGGGTCAGGCTGTAGGCGTAGACAAAGGCCAGGGTCACCGTGATGACGGTGCTGATCAGGGTCACGGTCAGGCTGTTCTCGATGGAGTACGCCAGCGCCGGGGTGGCGAAGTACTCGGCGTAGTTGGCCAAGCCGATGAACTGCCCGTCGGCGTTCTCGAAGCTCTTGGACAGGATGGCGTAGAGCGGCAGGACGATGGCAACGACCAGGTAGGCGGCAATGACCAGGATCAGGCCGCGCATGGTCCAGTCCTCGCGGCCCACCTTGGGGCGCACGGGGGCGGCGACGGCGACGGCGTGGTTGGCCACGGGGGTCGGTTCCTAGAACACCCGGATGCGGTCGGGCGGCAGGGCCACGCGCAGGGCGCTCCCCGGTCCGGCGTCCAGGCGGCGCGCCAAATTGGCCGACATGTCGGCCAGGAACGGCTGGCCGTCGGCCGACCGCGGCACCAGGCGGGCCCGCCAGAAGGAGCCCAGGAACTCCATGTCCTCGATGGTCGCCTCGAAGGCGTTGGGGGTCTCTGGGCCGATGTCGCCCACCACCACGTCCTCGGGACGCACGCACACGGTGACCTCTTGTCCCGCCCGCAGGCCGTTGGCCGACTCGGCGGCCAGCTCCAGCTCGGCGACGCGCACGCTGCGCTGTCCCGCCACGGTGCCGGTGAGGAAGTTCATGGTGCCGATGAAGTCGGCGACGAAGGGACTCGCCGGCTTGCTGTAGATGTCGCCCGGCGTGCCCACCTGCTCGATGATGCCGGCGTTCATCACCACGATGCGGTCGGCCATGGTCAGTGCCTCCTCCTGGTCGTGGGTGACCATGATGGTGGTGATGCCCAACTGGTGCTGCAGGGCCTTGACCTCGTGGCGCAGGTGCACACGCACCTTGGCGTCGAGGGCGCTCAGCGGCTCGTCCAGGAGCAGCAGGCCGGGCGAGGTGGCGATGGCGCGGGCCAGGGCGACGCGCTGCTGCTGGCCGCCGGAGAGCTGGGCCGGGTACTTGCCGCCCTGGTCCGGCAGGCCGACCAGGTGGAGCAGCTCGTCCACCCGGGCCGTGAGCTGGGCCTTGGAGGTCTTGCGGCTGCGGAGGCCGTAGCCGACGTTGTCCCGCACCGTCAGGTTGGGGAACAGGGCGTAGGACTGGAAGACGATGCCGAAGTCCCGTTCGGCCGGCGGCAGGGCCGAGACGTCCCGGCCCGCCTGCTCGATGCGGCCGGCGCTCTGGATATCGAGGCCGGCGACGGCGCGCAGCAGCGTCGTCTTGCCGCAGCCCGAGGGCCCGACGAAGACCACGAACTCGCCTTCGTAGACGTCCAGCGAGATGTCCTTCAGCGCCGTGAAGTCCCCGAAGCGCTTGGTCAGGTCGCGGATCTGCAGGTACGGGGATCCGGCCGCGGCCGTTGCGGACTCACGATCGGATGGCATGGGCGTCGACACGGCACCTCCGGCGGTGCGGGCCCCCGGCGCGGCGGCTTCGCCGCGCCGGAACACCCTCTAGGTCATGGCGAGCCCATGACCGCCGGCGGCGCCGCGGCGGCTACTTCTTGGGCTCGGACTTGGCGTCGTAGCGGTTGCGCCATTCGTCGAGGATACGCAGGCGGTTCTTGGCCGCCCAGGCGAAATCATTGCGGATCATCTTGCCCTCGATGCCGGGCGGGAAGTTCTTCACCGCCTTGGCCACGCCGGGCATGGCGACCACCGCGTACTCCATGTTGTAGATCTCGTTGGCCTTGCGGCTCACCGACCAGTCGGCGAGCTTGCGGGCGCCGTCCAGGTTCTTGGCATTGCGCACGATGGCGAAGGCCTCCACGTCCCAGCCGACGCCCTCCGACGGCGCGATGACCTCCACCGGCGCCCCCTGGTTCTTCAGCTTTGCGCCGCGATAGGCGAACGAGACGCCGATGGGTATCTCGCCGGCCGCCGCCTGCTTGCACGGCTTGGACCCGGAGTGGGTGTACCAGGCGATGTTCTGATGCAGCGCATCCATGAACTTCCAGCCGCCCGCCTCGCCGTGGAGCTGCAGCCAACTGGAGACGTCCAGGAAGCCGGTGCCGGAGGAGTTGGGATTGGGCATGACCACGTGACCCTTGTAGACGGGCTTGGTCAGGTCGGCCCAGGTGGTGGGCAGGGGCAGGTTGTGCTTGGCCGCCTCCACGGTGTTGTAGCAGACCGACGCGATCCAGGCCCGCTGCCCCACCCACGTGGGCGGATCGGCGGGATCGCGGAACTTGGCGTCGAGCATCTCGACGCCCTTGGGCGCGTAGGGCTGGAAGTAGTTGTAGTCGGCCAGCAGCATCAGGCTGGTCGCCGCCAGGCCCCAGACGATGTCGGCCTTGGGGTTGTCCTTCTCGGCCAGCAGCTTGGACGTGATGATGCCCGTGGAATCGCGCACCCACTTGATCTCCACGTCGGGGTAGTCCTTCTCGAACTCCCGCTTGAACATGGACAGCTCGTCGGCCTCGATGGCGGTGTAGACCAGGAGCTCGGACTTGGCTTGCGCCGCACCGCTCCCCATGGCCGCGATCACCACAGCCGCCGCGGCCAGGCTGCCGGCGGCACGCACGATGGCTTGGAATGGCATGATGGCTTTACTCCCTGCCTTGAACTCACAGCCCATCCGTCTTCGCTCCCGGTCAGGCCATACACCACGCGCCGGCGCGGATCAACCGGACCGCGAGACACCCATCGGGCACCCCGCTCCGTCGCCCGCTTGGACGCTCGCAAAGGCAAGGTTTGCGCGGGATTTCCGGGCCGCCGGGCGCGGCATTATAGGAGCCGCCCCGGGGGCGCTTCCGTGAAGTTTTTGTGACCCCGGAGGACGCGCCGACCGATGGGCCGGTTGACGCTTCCCCGCGCCTTGGGCAGAGTCGCCGCGCCATCTCGGGGAGGCGTGCCATGCTGGCCGAGCGCCGGCGGGGAATGATCCTGGATCTGCTGGCGGAGAAGGGCTCGGTGTCGGTGAGCGAGCTGCACCGCCGCCTGGACGTGTCGCGCGAGACCATCCGCCGCGACATCGGGCGCCTGGCCGCCGAGAACCGGCTGCGCCGCACCCATGGCGGCGCCCTGTCGCTGGAATCCCACGAACCGGTGTTCGCCGAGCGCATGGGCGTCAACCTGGCCGGCAAGCGCGCCATCGGCCGGCGGGCAGCGGCGCTGGTCCCGGACGGCGCCTCGGTGATCATCGATTCCGGCACCACCATCCAGTGCTTCGCCGAGGCCCTGGCGGCGCGGCGGGGCCTGACCGTGTACACCAACGACCTGCGGGTGGCGGCGCTGCTGGTGCGGCGGCCCGACAACCGGGTGCTGATCCTCGGCGGCCAGTTGCAGGGCGCCGAGGGCGCCACCATGGGCCGCGATACCACCGACATGCTGGAGCGCTATTTCGCCGATTTCGCCTTCGTCGGCGCCGGCGCCCTGTCGTCCCATCCCTGGCTGATGGACTTCACCCGCGAGGCCGCGGCCCTGCGCGGGCGCATGCTGGAGCTGGCCCGCGCGCCGGTGGTGCTGGCCGACCACACCAAGTTCGCCCGGCGGGCCCCGGTGCGCGTGCCCAACCTGGACCAGGCCGCCTATCTGGTCACCGACCGCCTGCCGGACGGGCGGATGGCAGAAGCCCTGGCCTCCCTTCCCGCCGAACTCATGGTCGCCGACTGACGGCAGAAAAGGGGGGATCGGCCTTCATGGCCGGATGGTCCTCCAGGCTCCGGGGCCTTCCTTTCCGCCGCGCGAGCGCCTAAAAGGGCGTGCGCGGACGGGGGCGCCGCGTGGACCGGGCCATGGAAGCGCACACCTTCTTTCTCCAACTGATGGTCATCCTGGTGGCGGCGCGGGTGTTCGCCGAGGCGGCGGCGCGCCTGCAGACGCCGCCCGTAATCGGCGAGCTGACCGCCGGCATCGTCCTCGGCCCGAGCGTGCTGGGCTGGATCGAGCCGTCCGAGGTCCTGCGCATGCTGGCCGAGATCGGCATCATCCTGCTGCTGTTCCGGGTCGGCCTGGAGACCGACGTGCGTCAGCTCGTTCGCGCCGGCGCCAAGTCGACGGTGGTCGCCGTGTCAGGGTTCGTCCTGCCGTTCGTCCTGGGCTACGGCGTGACCCGCGGCATCTTCGGCATGCCGATCCTCACTTCGCTCTTCATCGGTGGCACGCTCACCGCCACGTCCATCGGCATCACCGTCCGCGTGCTCTCCGACCTGGGGCGCCAGAACGCCAAGGAAGGACGGATCGTCCTCGGCGCCGCGGTGATCGACGACATCTTCGGCGTCGTGCTGCTGGCGCTGCTCTACGAGTTCTCGGTCGGCGGCGGCGTCAGCCTGATCAACGCCGGCAAGGTGATGGCGTTCATCCTCATCTTCTTCATGCTGGCGACGCCGGCCGCCAAGATCATGTCCCTGCTCATCTACAAGTTCGACTCGGCCCCGCACATCCCGGGGATGATCCCCACCATGGTGGTCGCCCTGGTGCTGCTCTTCGCCTGGCTGTCGCACCTGGTGGGGGCGCCCGAGCTGCTGGGCGGGTTCGCCGCCGGCCTGGCGCTGTCGCGGCGGTTCTTCCTGCCTTTCGGCGTCGCCATCCGCAAGGCGCCCGGCTTCGCCCGCCGCACCGAGGACCAGATGCGTCCCATCGTGCAACTGTTCACGCCCATCTTCTTCGTCATGGTCGGGCTGTCGCTGAACCTGCGCGAGGTGGACTGGTCGTCGGCCACCATCTGGATCCTGTCGCTGGGCCTGCTCGCCGCCGCCGTGGTCGGCAAGCTGGTGGCCGGGTTCCTGATCCCCGAGCCGTGGGCGACCCGCTGGGCCATCGGCCTGGCCATGGTGCCGCGCGGCGAGGTGGGGTTGATCTTCGCCGAGCTGGGCCGGGTGGCCGGCGTGTTCGACAACCAGACCTACGCCGCCATGATCATCGTCATCGCCTTCACCACCCTGCTCGTGCCGGTGGCCCTGAAGGTGTTCTACGGCCGCTACGGGACCCGCATGGAAAGCACCGGACCGCCGGAGGTCACGGCAAGGCTCGCCAAAACGCCTGGTGCATACCATAATGATTCGCAAGGCGGCGACAGGACGCGTGGCACCGGCCGGCCGGTGAAGGGTGGACGATGACGGGCGCCGAAACCGACGCCGCGGAGGCGGCGGCACCCGGATATTGCACGTGTGTGGAGGACTTCTTCACGCCCGCGGCGCGCGACCTCATCGGCCGCTTCTGCCGCACCTTCCTCGACCAGTATTGCCTGACCCCCACCGAGCTGCTGCATTCGCCGGAACACCAGAACAAGCTGGACAGCCTGGGCCCCGCCCTGCGAGGCGCCGTGGAGCGGGCGGCGGCCCACCAGGCCGAGGCGTCGGGCGGCGCCATCACCAGTGCCGCGCGCATCAAGGAGCTGTATGCGCTGTTCACCGACCTGCGGCGCCACACCATGGCCCGTAAGAAGGCCGTGGTGCCGGCGCCCGTCGGCACCGTCGGGTTCGTCGAGGCGGTGTCCTCCGTCGTCGGCGACAGCGCCGGGCCCGACGGCGACCTGGCGGTCAACCTGGGCCTCACCGAGCACCTGCGCGATTGCCGGTCGTGGTCCGAAAAGGTGGATCGGGTCCTCGGCCTGATCGAGGATACGGTGGACCAGCCGCATCGGCCCTACGCCGAGGACGTCCTGGCCGAGCAACTGGAAAGCGCCGAAGCCGTCGACGACGTGGTCGGCCGGCCCAAGACCCTCGACGTCCGACTGCACCACATCGTCGACCTGCTCACCCAGCACCCGGTAGCCGAGGACGAAATGACGCCGGTGATGGCGCGCATGGTGCGCCTGGGCCCGTCGGTGTTGAGCGACAAGATCCGGCACAGCCTGATGCGGTCGTTCATGCGCGGCCTCGCCGAGCCGGAGCGCCTGATCCCCGCCAGCGCCGCCGATCTGCTGGACCCGCAGAAGACCACGCACCGGGAGCTGACCGCCGTGTGCGCCCTCCTGCGGCGGCTCGAGACCGACTCCGGCATCCTCGGCGGCGAGCGGGTCGAGACGTTGTTCGAGAAACGCTTCTCCCGCCTGATCAGCCCGGAAAGCCTGGTCGACATCCTGCGCGGCCGGCCCCTGGTGGAGCGCCTGCAGATCCTGCTCGACCTCCGCGCCGTGGTGATCGGCTCAGCCCAGGCGGCGCTGATCTCCGAGGAGCTCGACCGCGCGTTCGAGAATCCCGACCTCCGCACCCGCCTGGCGGAGAGCACGGGCAATCCCATGGACCGGGTGCGCGCCCTGGGCGCCCTCGACAGGGCCCTCGGCGCCGCACCCCTGCCCGACGATCGGAAAAGCGGCTACCGCCGGATGTTCGCCGACATCCAGCACGACGTCATCCGCCGCGAGCAGGTGTTCGCCCGCATCGAGAAGTCCCTGCCGGACAGCGCCAAGAAAGGGCTGTATCTCCTCGACCTGCTGCTGGACGGGGCCTTCACCGCCGGCCAAAACACCGACACCGTGCGCAAGCTGATCCGCCACTACATGAACCAGCCCGACTTCCTGTCCGCCTACGTGGCCGGCATCGACGACGGCCAGGACAAGTCCCGGGCGCTGGCGGTCCTCAAGAACAAGATGGCCGCCGCCGGCCTCACGCCGGCCAAGTGAGTGTCTTGCGGCGACGGCCGCCGCCGGGCGTCACCCCTCCTCGCACCAGCGCTGCCACGTGGCGCGGTAAGCGGCCTCCAGGTTGCGGGTAAACCCTGCGCCGTCACAGAGGGCCGAACCTGCCATGCGGGCCCGCTGTTCCGCCCGCAACCTTCTGAGACGCTGCGTATCGCGGGCCAGGTCGGCGGCGATGCGGACGTACTCGTCCTCGTTCTTCGCCGCCAGCTCCGTGAGGTCCAGCGCCGTCAGGAACGCCAGGGTCTGCCGGGACGCCGGCCGTCGCCGCGGCAGGGTCACCACGGGCACCCCTTGCCACAGGGCCTCGCAACTGGTCATGCCGCCACTGAACGGGAACGGGTCCAGGGCCACGTCCATGTCCGCGTACTCGGCCAGATGCTTGCCGAAGGCCACATCCCGGCGCAGATCGAGGCGACCGGGATCGATCCCCCGTTCAGCGAATCGGCGGCTGATTCGCCGCTGCTCCTCTACCTTGGCCAGCGTCTTCCATTTGAGGATGAGCCGGCTGTCGGGCACTGCCTGCAATACGCGACACCACAGCCCGATCACGGCGTCGCTCATCTTAGTCGGATTGTTGAAGCTGCCGAAGGTGGGATGCCCGAGTCGCGCCGACGGCGGCTCGGCCACGTCAGGCGCATTGTGCAACGGGGTGAAACAGAACCGTTGATGGGGCAGGCGGATCACGTCCTCGGTGAACCATTGGTCCGCGCCCGGCGGGACCGTGACTGGATCGGTGATCACGTAGTTCACCGCCGGCAGTCCGATCGTGTCCGGGTAACCGAGCCAACTGACCTGCACGGGTGCGGCCTGCGCCGCGAATACGGCGAGACGCTGTCCGCCGCTGTGGCCGTCGAGATCCACCAGGATGTCGATGCCGTCCGCGCGAATCGCATCGATGAGTGCCTCGTCGCTCAGGTTCACGGTGGATCGCCAGCCTTTGGTAAACGATTTCAGAAGCCGGGTAATGTTGTCTTCGACCAGCACCCCCGAGTAGGCCACGATCTCGAACGCCTCCCGGTCATGGGCCGCCCAGACCGCCGAGAGAAATATCCCCACGGGGTGGGTCTGGAGGGTCGGCGATATGTAGCCGACACGTAGCCGCCTACCGGGATCGCGCGCATTGCTGAAGTGGTGACCTGGGCCGCCGGCGGCCGCACCGAAGCGATGGCCGAACTCTCGCGCCGCATCCAGTCGCTGTTGGGGTCCGGCCGACTCATCATATTGGAGACTCATAAGGAGGCCGCTGTGGGCATCCATGTTGTCGGGTTGGCGGGCCAGGCCGTCGGCATATGCCGCGGCCGCTTCGTGGTGGCGCGCCTGATCTCTGAACACCCGGGCGAGTCCAACATGGGGCTCGGGCTCATCGGGGTAACGGATGCACAATCCGGCGAAGCAGTGCTCCGCGGCCTGCATGTCGCCGACACTGAGCAGCGCTTGCCCGAGAGCGACGTTGGTTCGGAAGTGGTCGGGACGAATCGCCACCGAGGCCCGCAGGAGTTCTACCGCCATCTTGAAGTTCCGGCCCGTGTGCGCGATGTCGCCGAGGAGGAGGAGAACGTCGGGGTTGCGCGGCGGATCCTCGTCAATCTCAAAGCAGATCGCCACGGCTTCGTCTATGCGTCCGTCCAAGAAGCGTCGACGGGCGGTTGCCAGCGCCCGGTCCGTCAGCTTGCGCCGCTTCGCCTCCAGGCGCCGCTGCTGCCTGCTCGATGACGGCTTGCTCGCGGCCAAGGTCGCCGCTCCGTTCCCCTACCGCGCCTCGACGAGGTCGCCGTTGCCCTGGTAGGACGGTTCCGCCAGGTCGACGAACAGGTCGGCCACGTCGTCGGGCGCCTTCACCTTGCCTGGGTCCTCGCCCGGGTAGGCCTCGGCGCGCATGGTCGTGCGGGTCGGACCGGGGTTGATCAGGTTGGCCCGCACGTCGGTCTTGGCCACCTCGGCGGCGTAGATGCGCACCATGGATTCCAGGGCCGCCTTGCTGACGGCGTAGGCTCCCCAGTAGGCCCGCGGGCTGTGGCCCACGGTCGAGGTGACGAAGATGGCACGCCCGGCGTCGGAGGCCCTGAGCAGGGGGTCGAAGCTGCGGATCAGCCGCCAGTTGACGGTGAGGTTGATGGCCAGCACCTGCTCCCACACGGCCGGGTCGATGTGGCCCATGGGGCTGAGCACGCCCAGGACCCCGGCGTTGCCGACCAGCACATCGAGGCGGCCGTAACGCTCGAACACCGCCGCGCCGGCCTGGTCGATCATTTCGTACTCGGTGAGGTCGCCGGGGACCAGAGTGGCGCTGCCGCCGAGGGCCCGGATCTCGTCGTCCAACTCCTCGAGCCCGCCCTGGGTGCGTGCCGCCAGGATCAGGTGGGCGCCCTCGCGGGCGAAGCGCAGGGCCACCGCCCGGCCGATGCCGCGGGACGCGCCCGTGACCAGGGCGACGCGCCCGTCGAGGCGGCCGCTGGCTGCCGGTTCCGCCACTCTCAGTCCTGTTCAGCCAGCAGCGACAGTTGCAGCGGCACCGGTCCGTCCTCCTGGTCGGTGAGCGGGATGGGGTATTCGCCGGTGAAGCAGGCGTCGCAGTACTGGGGCGTGACGGCATCGCGGGGGGTGCCCCCGACGGCCCGGTAGAGGCCGTCCATGGTGATGTAGGAGAGCGAATCGACCCCGATGCGCTCGGCCACGGCGTCTGGGTCGTGGTGGGCCGCCAGCAGGTCCTCGCGGTCCGGCGTGTCGATGCCGTAGAAGCAGGGATGGGTGGTCGGCGGGCTGGAGATGCGCATATGGACCTCCCGCGCCCCGGCGTTGCGCACCATCTCGACGATCTTCAGCGACGTGGTCCCGCGGACGATGGAGTCGTCCACCAGCACAACCCGCTTGCCCTTCAGGTAGGCGGCGTTGGCGTTGTGCTTGAGCTTCACCCCCAGATGGCGGATGCGGTCGGTGGGCTCGATGAAGGTGCGGCCCACGTAGTGGTTGCGGATGATGCCCAGCTCGAAGGGGGTCTGCGACTGCTCGGCGTAGCCGATGGCCGCCGGCACACCGGAATCGGGGACCGGGACCACCACGTCCGCCGGGACGTGGCTCTCGCGGGCCAACTCGGCGCCGATGCGCTTGCGCACCTCGTAGACGTTGGAGCCCTCGACCAGGCTGTCGGGACGGGCGAAGTAGATGTACTCGAAGATGCAGAATCGCTGCGGCATCTTGGCGAAGGGCTTGATGCTGCGCAGGCCGTTCTTGTCGACGATGGCGATCTCGCCCGGCTCCACGTCGCGCACGTACTCGGCGCCGATGATGTCCAGGGCGCAGGTCTCCGAGGCGAAGATGTAGGCGCCGCCGAGACGCCCCAGCACCAGCGGGCGGACGCCATGGGGGTCGCGCATGCCGATCAGCTTCTGCCGGGTGATGGCGACCATGGAATAGGTGCCGTCCATCTGGCGCATGGCGTCGATGATGCGGTCGACGACGGTGGAATAGAGGCTGATGGCGACCAGGTGGATGATGGTCTCGGTGTCCGACGTGGATTGGAAGATGCAGCCCCGTTTGACCAGCGATTTGCGGGTCGTGTAGGCGTTGGTCAGGTTGCCGTTGTGGGCGATGGTGAGGCCGCCGAACTCGAAGTCGGCGAAAATGGGCTGGACGTTGCGCAGCACCGTGTCGCCGGTGGTCGAATAGCGCACGTGACCGATGGCCATGGTCCCCGGCAGGCGCCGGATCACCTCTTCGGAGCCGAAGTTGTCGCCGACCAGGCCCAGGGCCCGGTGGCTGTGGAAGTGCTCGCCGTCGTAGGAGACGATGCCGGCGGCCTCCTGGCCCCGGTGCTGCAGCGCGTGCAGGCCGAGGGCGGCGGTGGCCGCGGCGTCGCTGTGACCGAAGACGCCGAAGACGCCGCATTCGTCGTGGAAGTGGTCGTCGTCGCCTTTGCCGGCGACCGTCTCGCCATCTTCACGGACCCTGGCCGTCATCCCCCGAGCCCCTTACTGGCCGCCACCGGAAAGGTACCGCGCGATGCCGCGGATGAGCGGGAACCCTCGGGTTTCCATATGGCCCCGCCGACGCCACCATCAAGGGCGACGGCAACCGACGGCCCATCCCGCCTCCGTCCATGACACCGGCGATGCATCGCGCCGGTCATTGCCCGTAGCGCTGCCGCGCGCCATCGATCAGGCGTTCCATCTGCTGGCGCTCGTAGGCGCCGTAGCCGGGCGGAGTCGCCGACGGCACACCGGGCGGCGTGCCCTTGGGCTGCGGCGTCAGCATCTGCTCCAGCACGCGCTGGCCGTCCATCAGCTTGCGCGCCGTTTCATCGGAGGCGCCGATGGCCCCGGCGCCAGCGGCCGCCGCGTCCCCCGGCACCAGGGACCGCAGGAAATCGGCCCCGGCCTCGACCAGATGAATGCTGCGCGCCTGGCGGATCCAGTGGGGCTGCTCGGCGGGCGGCATCATCCACTCGACCCCGATGTAGGCGAGGCAGACGATGACCGCTCCGCGCGCCAGTCCGAACAGGAAGCCCAGCGATCGATCGAGGGCGTTCAGCGCGCTGTCCTGAATGCGCACCGAGATGGCGCGGCTGATGACCGCCAGGATGCCCAAGCTGAACACGAAAATGAACACGGCGGCGGTGACGTCGGCCGCCACCTCGTGGGGGATGAGCGAGTGGGCGTAGGGGCGCAGGTAGGGGAACCCGTACAGGGTGGCGAAAATGGCGCCGATCCACGCGATCACCGAGAAGGTCTCATGCACGAACCCGCGCATGTAGGCCAGCAGGGCCGAGAAGAACAGCACCAGGCCGATGCCGATGTCCGCGATGTTCAGGGGGAGATCACCCATGGCGCGCCCGCCGTTTCAACGGCCGGCCCATCCTATCCGCTCCCGCCCCGTTTGGCCATGATTCCCGCCCCTTGCCGCCGAAGAGGTCGACCAATTCCTGGACATGGCGGACGGCGCGAACCCCCGTCCCCTCCCCGCTACCGCCGCGGCGCCGGGACGGCGGCGTCAGCGCCCGTGTGAACCCGAGCTTGGCCGCCTCCTTGAGACGCGCATCGGCCTGAGCCACCGGGCGCACCTCGCCGGACAGGCCGATTTCGCCGAAAACCACCGAATCGGCCGGCACCGGAACCTGGGTCGCCGACGACACCAGCGCCGCGGCCACCGCCAGGTCGGCGGCCGGCTCGGCGATGCGCAACCCGCCGGCCACGTTGAGGTAGACGTCGGCGCCGGCGAGCGTCAGACCGCAGCGGGCCTCCAGCACCGCCAGCACCATGGCCAGACGGCCCGAATCCCAGCCCACCACGGCCCGGCGCGGGGTGCCCAACGCCGACGGCGCCACCAGGGCCTGGATCTCCACCAGCATCGGCCGACTGCCCTCCATGCCGGCGAACACGGTGGTGCCCGCCACCGCCTCGGCGCGCTCGGCCAGGAACAACGCCGACGGGTTGGCGATCTCGACCAGCCCGGCGTCGGACATCTCGAACACGCCGATCTCGTCGGTGGCGCCATAGCGGTTCTTCACGGCGCGCAGAATGCGGAACTGGTGGCTGCGGTCGCCCTCGAAGTAGAGCACCGTGTCCACCATGTGCTCGAGCACCCGCGGCCCGGCGATCTGGCCGTCCTTGGTGACGTGCCCCACCATCAGCACCGAGAAGCCGCGGCGCTTGGCCAGGCGGATCAGCTCCTGGGCCGAGGCGCGCACCTGGGCCACGGTCCCGGGCGCCGATTCCAGGGAATCGACGAACATGGTCTGGATCGAATCGACGACCACGACCTCGGGGCCGGCGGCGGCGTCCAAGGACGCGGCGATGTCCCGCACCGAGGTGGCCGCCGCCAGACCGACGGGGGCGTCGGCCACGCCCAGGCGCTCGGCGCGCAGGCGCAGCTGGTCCACGGCCTCCTCGCCCGACACGTAGGCCGAGCGCGCGCTGCCGGCGAGCGCCGCCGCCACCTGCAGCAGCAGGGTGGACTTGCCGATGCCCGGCTCGCCGCCGATGAGCAGGGCCGACCCGGGCACCAGGCCGCCGCCGCACACCCGGTCGAACTCGGCGATGCCGGTGATGCGCCGCGGCGCCGGCTGCGGCGCGCCCTCCAGGCCGACGAACTGGATCTTGCGTCCTCCCTTGCCGCTGAGCCCGCGCGGCACGGATTCCCGGGGCGCCTCCTCGACCAGGGTATTCCATTCGCCGCAGGCGTCGCAGCGGCCGCTCCACTTGGGCGACACGGCCCCGCAGGACTGGCAGACGTATTGGCTGCGTTCGCGGGGCATCACTCCGGACCCTGGTTCGCCAACAAATGCCCCCTCAGGCGGAGGTTGCTCGCCGCCCTCGCCTCAAAACCGCATGACTGTGATCACGATCAAGCAAATGATCATGTTCGCGATTAAGACACCAATACACCAGCGGCCGCAGGATTGAGCCCGCCCCGCGTTCATGCATGCCTTCGTCCTGAACCGACCCTCACCGAGCATGTCGTCCGGACGGGGGTCGAACGCGCGGGCCTTGGCCAGCCGATCGCGGATCTCCAGGATCATACGCGGATGCCCTCGCGGGCGATGTTCCGCAGCAGTAGCGTTTCCTCGTCCCGTCGCGACGCGGCCAAAGGTACGTGCTGGATGTACTCGGACGTCTCGACCACCAGATCGTAGGCAATGTCCGACAGGGTGCGGCGGTCCTCGCTGGACGGCACGCCGGTCAGGAACACCGCCACGTCCCAGTCGGAGTCGGGCTCGGCATTGTCCCGTGCCCGCGAGCCGAACAGGACCACGTCCACGACCCGGCCCGGCAGGGCCGCCTCGGCGCGGCGCCTGAACTCGCGGATCGGTTCCGGCACGCGATCACTCCGCCCGTCCATGGGCGGGATGGTACAGCCACGGCGGGCATGCCGAAAGGGATCTGGCGCTACGGGTCACGTCAAAGCGGCAAAAGGATGTCGTGGCGGTCCCCGGACGCGTCGTCGACCACGACCAGACGCCCGTCGTCGGCCGCCCCGAGCTGGGCGTTGGCGTCGAGCAACTCGATCCCGTAGACCGTACCATCCGGGGCGATGTCGATGTTGAGCTCGTCGCTGACACGGATGGTTTCCACATCAGCGGCTTTCTCGCGCAGGCGGAGGTACGCAATGTTGTGCCGCGGATCATAGTTCAATCGCATGGGCTTTCGGTCCGAACTACTACCGATTCGTGCCGGTCACGCCCGAACCGCCATCTGGATGGGGCCTTCGGCGCGGCCGTGGATGAACTGGTCGACGAAGGCGTTCTCGGCGCCGTCGATGTCGGCCGTGGGTCCGGCCCAGATGATGCGGCCCTCGTAGAGCATGGCGATGCGGTGGGCGATCTTGCGCGCGGATGCCATGTCGTGGGTGATGCTCAGCGCCGTCGCCCCCACCTCGCGGGTGATCTTCACGATCAGATCGTTGATGACGTCGGCCATGATGGGGTCGAGGCCGGTGGTCGGCTCGTCGAAGAAGATGATCTCGGGGTCGGCAGCGATGGCGCGGGCCAGGGCCACCCGCTTCTGCATGCCGCCCGACAGCTCGGCCGGGAACAGGAGCCCCACGTCGGGACCCAGCCCCACCTGGGCCAGCTTGGCGGTGGCGAGGTCGCGGGCCTCGGCGCGGTCCAGCCGCTTCTCGGCCAACAAGCCGAAGGCCACGTTCTCCCAAACGGGCAGGCTGTCGAACAGGGCCGCGCCCTGGAACAGCATGCCGAACTTGCGATTGACGCGCTCGCGGCCCTTGGTGTCGATGCCGACCACCTCCTCGCCGTCCACCTGGACGCTCCCCGAATCCGCCTTCAGCAGGCCCAGGATGCACTTGATCAGCACCGACTTGCCGGTGCCCGAGCCGCCGATGACGACCAGGGATTCGCCGACGCCCACGTCCAGGTCGAGGCCGTTCAGCACCACCTTGGGGCCGAAGGCCTTGCGCAGGTCGCGGATGCGGATCTTGGGCGCAGCCTCGGTCATTTGGCGAAGAACATCTCGGTAAGGATGTAGTCGAAGCACAGGATGAGGATGGACGCCGACACCACGGCGTTGGTGGTCGCCGAGCCCACCCCCTGGGCGCCGCCCTTGGACGAATACCCGTGGTAGCAGCCCATGAGCGTGATGATGAAGCCGAACACGGACGCCTTGACCAGGCCCGAGATGACGTCCTCGGCCTCCAGGAAGTCCCAGGTGTTCTGCAGGTAGTTGGCGGGGTTGAAGCCGAGCTTGTAGACGCCCACCAGGTAGCCGCCGAAGACGCCGATGATGTCGGCGATGAGGACCAGCAAGGGCAGCATGGTGAGCCCGGCGATCAGTCGCGGCGCCACCAGGTACTTCATGGGGTTGGTGGACAGCGTGGTCAGCGCGTCGATCTGCTCGGTCACCCGCATGGTGCCGATCTCGGCGGCCATGGAGGCGCCGATGCGCCCGGCCACCATCAGCCCGGCCAGCACCGGCCCCAGCTCGCGGGTCATGGACAGCACCACCACGTTGGCCACCGCGCCTTCGGCCGAGAAGCGGGCGAAGCCGGTGTAGCTCTGCAGGGCCAGCACCATGCCGGTGAAGGTGGCGGTCAACCCGACCACCGGCAGGGAGTAGTATCCGATCTCCACCATCTGGCGGCCGATGATGCGGAAGTAGAAGGGCGGCCGGGCGATGTGGGAGACGGCGGTGCCGGTGAACAGGCTGATGCGTCCGGCGGCGGCCAGGAAGGAAAGGAACATGCGGCCGACCGGCTGGAAGACGTTCATGCGCCGCCGGTCCCGTCGCCGGTGTAGACCCGATGGTAGCGGCGCCCCAGGGCGGTGAGGATCTCGTAGCCGATGGTGCCCGCGGCCTCGGCCACGGCGTCCACCGGATTGTGGGGGCCGATGAGGTCGACCAGGGTCCCGGGGCGGCTCGACTCCTCGGCGAGGTGGGAGACGTCGAGGGTGATCAGGTCCATGGACACGCGCCCCACAACCGGCACCCGACGGTCGCCGATGTAACCGCTGCCCGCATTGCTCAGGCTGCGTAGATAGCCGTCGGCGTACCCCACGGCCACGGTGGCGATGCGGCCCGTCCCGGCCACTTGGTGGGTGGCACCATAGCCAACGGTCTGGGGCGAGTCAACGTCACGCACTTGCACGATTCTTCCTTGCAGACGAACCACTTGGGCCATCGGGTTGGGATGTCCCGGGCACGGGTTTCCGCCATAGAGCGCGACCCCCGGACGGACCGAATCGCCGTGGAAAGCGGGGCCCAGGAAGATGCCCGACGAGTTGGCGAACGACGCCGGCAGCGGCGGCAGGGCGGCGCGGGCGTCGGCAAACACCAGGCGCTGCTCTTCGTTGAGGGGATGCTCCGGCTCGTCGGCGCAGGCCAGGTGACTCATGACGTAGGCTACCCCGGCCGCCTCCAGCCGCCCGTGGTCGGCGGCGACCACAGCCAGTTCGTCCGGCGGCAGGCCGAGCCGCCGCATGCCGGTATCCACGTGCAGGCCGGCCGCCAGCGGCGCCCCGCGCGCCGCCAGGAAACGGGCCCACGACCCCATCTGCTCCAGCGAGTTGAGCACCGGGGTCAAACGGTGCTCGGCGAACACGTCTTCCGTGCCCGGCAGCGGCCCGCACAGAACGTGGATCTCCGCTTCGGGCAGCAGGGACCGCAAGGCCAACCCCTCGTCGATCAGGGCGACGAAAAAGCGGGTGCATCCGGCGGCGGCCAGGGCCGGGGCGACTCGCCCGGCCCCGAGGCCGTAGGCGTCCGCCTTGACCACGGCCGCGCAGGCGGCCGGCCCCACGCGATCGCGCAGTTGCCGCCAGTTGGCCACCACGGAATCGAGGTCGATGGTGAGGATGGCACCGGCGGTGCGGGAGTCGGTCATCGGGCAGGCGTCCCCCGGAGAGTCGGGCATCGGGACGGCCCCACCCTTGCCCGGAGACCCGCCAGGCGTCAATGGCTTGGCCGCGGTCTATGCGGACCGGTTGTACTGCCGCAGGAACTCCGCCTGGTCGTCCCGGTACTTGCGGTACTTGCGGATGTCGGCCAGCGAGAGGGCGATGCCGACCGGGCTCAGCACCAAGGCGATGAAGCCGAGAAAGCCGACCCCGATGAACACCGCCGGCCACCAGGCGACGCGCCGTTCGGAGTCGTCGAGCAGCCCGGCGAAGCGGGCCTGATCCGGGTCCTCGTTGCAGAAAGTGATGGCGCCCTTGTAGCCCTCGTAGACCGTGAACGACTCGCGGCAGGCGTCGGGGTCCGTGGTCCCCTGGGACGCGCCGTCATAGATCACTAGCGCCTCGTCGACCCGGGCCTCGTAGGACACCTGCCTGTACAGGCCCCAGGCGGACGCCATGTTGGCCACCCCGAAAATGCCCAGCACCAGCCAGACGATCAGCCGCCGCCGGGCCTGGGACAGACGGTACAGAATGAAGGCCCGCTCCTCCTCGGAGGCCAGCAGGCGCAACGGCTCGTTCTTGATCTCGTCCATGACCGCCGATCTTAGGGCCACACCGGGGACGGGGGAAGCCCCCGAAAGGCCCATACAGCGGCGCCAATGATAATGACCCTCCGGGCCATTTCATGCGAAGGCGGTGGCGCTCACACGCCGCGCGGGCTTTCCGACGCGCCATGACGGCGCTTCGCGAGTCGGTTCAAAGGCGCGCCGGTATCAACCCTCCGGGACGTGGTCCCGGTCCAGGTTGGCGAAGCGGGTGTAGGTGCCCTCGAAGTGGAGCCGCACGTCGCCCACCGGGCCGTGGCGCTGCTTGGCGACGATGACCTCGGCCACGTTGGCCGCCTTCTCCTTGCGCTCCATCCACCGCATCTCCCGGTCGGCGAACTTGTCCGCCGTCTCCTCGGCCCGCTGGATGGGGCGGTCGCGCTCCAGGTAGTACTCCTCGCGGAAGATGAACATGACCACGTCCGAGTCCTGCTCGATGGTGCCCGATTCCCGCAGGTCCGAGAGCATCGGGCGCTTGTTCTCCCGTTGCTCAGGCGCCCGGCTGAGTTGGGACAGGGCCAGCACGGGCACGTTCAGCTCCTTGGCCAGGGTCTTCAGGCCGCGGGTGATCTCGGCGATCTCCTGCACCCGGTTGTCGGTGCGCGAGGACGACGGCGTGAGGAGTTGCAGGTAGTCGACCACGATGAGGCCGAGACCGTGCTGGCGCTTCAGCCGCCGGGCCCGGGTGCGCAGCGCGCTTACCGTCAGCGCGGGGGCGTCGTCAATGAACACCGGGATGTTGTGCAGGGTCTGGCTGGCCACCACCAGGCGCCCGAACTCGTCGTTGGACAGCTCGCCCTTGCGCATGCGGTCCGACGAGATGTGGGTCTGCTCCGAAAGGATGCGGCTGGCCAGTTGCTCGGCCGACATTTCCAGGGAGAAGAAGCCGACGATGGCGCCATCGCTCCCCTCCGAGCGGTGGTGGGAGTAGGCGGCGTTGAAGGCGATGTTGGTGGCCAGCGCCGTCTTGCCCATGCTCGGCCGCCCGGCGAGGATGATCAGGTCCGAGGCGTGCAGGCCGCCCAGGATCTTGTCCATGTCCACCAGGCCGGTGGCCACCCCGGCCAACGCCCCTTCCCGCTTGTGGGCCGCCTCGGCCATGCGGATGGCGCTGATCACCGAATCCTGGAACGAGCGGAAACCGCCGTCGGCACTGCCCGAGGTGGCCAGGTCGTAGAGCGACTGCTCGGCCCGCTCGATCTGGCCCAACGCGGTCTCGTCGACGCCGCCGGCGAAGGCGTCGTTGACCATGTCCTCGCCGAGGGCGATGAGGGCGCGCTTGAGGAACAGGTCGTAGATGATGCGCCCGTATTCGCCGGCGTTGATGATGGTCACCGCCGAGCCCGCCAGCTCGGCCAGGTAGGCGGGGCCGCCGATGTCGGCCAGGGTCTCGTCCTGCTCGAAGGTGCGCTTGAGGGTCACCGGATCGGCGATCTGGCCGCGCTCGATCAGGCGTGCGCAGGCCTCGAAGATGCGGCCGTGCTGGGGGACGGCGAAGTGCTCCGGGCGCAGGAACTCGGACACCCGCTCGTAGGCCCGGTTGTTGGCGAAGACGGCGCCCAGCAGGGCTTTTTCGGCGTCGGTGTTGTGGGGCGGCGTGCGGAAGGCGGCGCCGAGGATGGCGGGATCGCTGGCGGAGGGGGTCTGGACGACTGTGGCCATGGACCGAGTCTATCGGCCAAGCCCGCGCGCCGCGCAATGCCAGAATTCCGAGGAACCCGGTAACAACTCAAATATCCGTTGTCCCACAGGGCGTTGGCGGCTCCGCCGGAGCGCCCCCCGGGCTCAGGCGGCGCGGTGGCGGCCCGGACCGCCGGCCTCCGCCGCGGCCTGTTCCCACGACTCGATGTAGTTGCGGACCAGGGGCACCGCGTCCTGGCGGCGGCTGAGCTGGATCTGGAACACCACCTTGCGCATGTGGCGGAAGGCGACCTCGCTGCCCGCCAGGTAGAACTCCCACATGCGGCAGAAGCGCTCGTCGTAGAGCTCGGCCGCCCGCGCCCAGTTGGCCGTGAACCGCTGCCGCCAGTGACGCAGGGTCTCGGCGTAGTGCAGCCGCAGGACCTCGACGTCGGTCACCCACAGGCCTTCGCGCTCGATGGCGGCGACCACCTCCGACAGGGCCGGGATGTAGCCCCCGGGGAAGATGTACTTGCGGATCCACGGGTTGGTGGTTCCCGGCGGCTCCATGCGCCCGATGGTGTGCAGGAGCGCGACGCCGCCGTCCGCCAGCATGTCGCGGACGTTGGCGAAGAACTCCCGAAAATGCCCGACGCCCACGTGCTCGAACATGCCCACCGAGACGATGCGGTCGTAGGTGCCGCGCTCGTGGCGGTAGTCGCGGAGCGCGAAACGGAGGCGGTCGGCGATGCCGGCCTCGGAGGCCCGCCCCTGGGCCACCTTGAGCTGTTCCTCGGACAACGTGATGCCCGTGACCTCGGCCCCGGTGGCCCGGGCCAGGTACAGGCCGAGCCCGCCCCAGCCGCAACCGATATCGAGGACCCGGTGCCCCGGCTCCACCAGCAGCTTGGCGGCGATGTGACGCTTCTTGAGCTCCTGCGCCTGCTCGAGGTCCTCGTCGCCGGCTGCGAAGTAGGCGCACGAGTACTGGCGATCGGCATCCAGGAACAGGTCGTAGAAGGTTCGCGACAGATCGTAGTGGTGGGCGACATTGGCCCGTGCGCGATCCACCGGGTTGTACTGGTGGAGACGCCGGAACAGGCGGTCCAGCCGCGCCTTGGTTCCGGCCACCGCGTGGGCGCTGGCGGCCCCCTGGTTGCGGCCCATGAGATCGAGGAGGTCGTAGAGCGAGCCGTCCTCGACGGTCGCCGTGCCGTCCATGTAGGCCTCGCCCAGATGGAGCTCCGGGTCGACGACCAGTTTCCAGTGCAGGGATGGGTCGTGGAGCCGCAGCGTGACCGACGGTCCCGGGCCGCCCTCGAGGACATGGCGGCGGCCCGTGGCGTCGACAATCGTCAGACGCCCTTCCCTGATCACGGGTTCGAGAAGCCGCGCCAGGATCATCGCACCCCCGCTGCCACAACTTGCGAGCCGCAGCGTCTCCCCACGCAATCATATCACACGCCGAACGGACGAGAAAAGATGCGGCGCAGATCAACCGCGACTCGGTGCGGGGGTGGTTTAGGTGGTTGATTCCGTGTCCGCGTCCTCGGCGGGGGTCACCGCCTCCTCGGCCTCCTCGGCCGGCGCCGCGGTCCGGTCTAGGTCGGCCTCCGCCGCCTCCTCGGCGTGGATCTCCTCGATGACGTGCTCGACCTGGTCTTCCTCGAACACCGCCTCGGCCTGCTCCTCGATGGTCACCTCTTCGATCTCGTCGCGGCCGACCACGGCCTTGCCGGTCTTGGCCTGGGTCTCCGCCTCGTCGGTGGAGCGGGCCACGTTGGCGACGATGTCGACGGCCACCTCGGGATGGAGGTTGACGTGCACGTCGTGCAGGCCGAGGGCCTTGATGGGGTTGGCCAGCGCGATCTGCCGGCGCTCGATGGTGAAGCCGGCCTCGGTCACCGCGTCGGCGATGTCGCGGGCCGTCACCGAGCCGTAGAGCTGTCCCGCCTCGCCCGCCTGGCGGATGAGAACGACAACTAGGCCGTCCAGCTTGCCGGCCACCGCCTCGGCCTCGGTGCGGCGCTGCAGGTTGGTGGCCTCGCGCTGCACCCGCTCGTCCTCGAAGCGGCGCTTGTTCTCCTCGGTGGCCCGCAGCGCCTTGTTTTGGGGCAGCAGGTAGTTGCGGGCGTAGCCCGGCTTGACCGAAACCACGTCGCCCATCTGACCCAGTTTCTCGATGCGCTCCAGCAAGATGACGTCCATTTCTCGTTCTCCTAACCGGTTCCCGGCGCCGCGAAACGGCGGCGGACACCGGCCCATTGCTCGACCACCCCGATCCCGGCGACCAGCACCACGGGCCACCCGGTGAGCAGCAGCAGCAGGTAGAAGACCACCAGCGCCATGGCCGGGAAGGCCAGCCGACGGACCAGGGCATGAACCACCGCCAGGCCCAGGAAAAAGAAGGGCATGGCCAGGATCATGGCCAGGTTGCGCCCGATATACTCCACCTCGCCGGGCCCGATCAATGCCACGGCGGCGGCGGCGACCAGCGGCCACGACGCCCACTGGGGCAGTTCCAGGTCGCTGAACGCCGGGCTCGGCCTGAGGGCCCGGCCGCTGCGGGACAGCAGGCTCTGCGCCAGCACCGCGTTGAGGATGACCATGAGCATCCACGACCCGGCCATCTCGGCCGGGAAGAACGGCGCCAGAACCGCCACCACCTGGTCGCGGTTGGCGGCCGGGAACTCGGGCTGAACGTGGGCGATGACCGCGTCCAGGTAGCTGCTGACCGCATCCTTGATGCCGGTCTCGGCCGACAGGTTGGTCAGCGCCGCCGCAACCACGAACAGGCAGGCGGCCAGGGCCGACAGCCAGCAGACGATGGCGCCGACGGGGTACCAGTCGCGGCCGCCGTCGGGAGTCGGTCTCTGCAGCAGCGCCTGGCGCACGACCAACCACGACGGCAGGCCGTGGATCAGGCCGTACAGGCCCGCCGCCATGGCGCCCCCCAGCAGGCCGGCCATCATGAAGCCGCAAATCGCGGCCACGGTGACCGCCCGCGGCCCCTGGGACAGGCCCGCCGCCATCACCGGCAGCGGCGCCAGATAGGCGAGCAGCAGCGCCGTCAGCAGGCCGAGCGTGGCGGCCATGGAGGCGGCGCCACCGACCGCGGCGCCGCTGATGGCTCCGCCGGCCAGCGCGATCAGCATTTCCCTGGACATGGCGTCCTTTCCACCGCGCGCCGGCGGCGGCCCTTCGCGAGGCCGCGGCTACTTCACCACGTAGGGCAGAAGGGCGAGGAATCGGGCCCTCTTGATGGCCTTGGCCAGCTCGCGCTGCTTCTTGGCCGACACCGCGGTGATGCGGCTGGGCACGATCTTGCCCCGCTCGGAGACGAAGCGTTGAAGAAGCTTCACGTCCTTGTAGTCGATCTTCGGCGCCTTGGGCCCCGACAGGGGGCAGCTCTTGCGGCGCCGGAAGAAGGGCCGGCGGCCCCCGCCGGGCGCCCTCATGACGACTCCTCCTCGCCGCCCGCGGCGCTCTCGGTGGCCGCGTCGGCAGCGGTGTCGGCGGCCTTCTCACCCTGGTCGTCGCCCGAGGTGGCCTTGGCCTCTGTCGGAGACTCGGAGTCGCGGCGCGGCCGGTCGTCGCGGCCGCCCCGATCGGACGACCCGGAGTCCCGTCGCGGCCGGTCGTCGCGTCGGCGGTCGTCGCGACCGCTGCGCCCCTGCATGATCATCGAGGGACCTTCCTCGAGGGCGTCGACGCGGATGGTGAGATAGCGCAGCACGTCCTCGTGGAGGCGCATCTGGCGCTCCATCTCCTGCACGGCGCCGGCCGGCCCGTCGATGTTGAACAGCATGTAGTGGCCCTTGCGGTTCTTCTTGATGCGGTAGGCGAGGCTGCGCAGGCCCCAATACTCCCGCTTGGCCACTTGGCCGCCCTGATCCTCGATGAGCTTGGCGAAGCCGTCGGTCAGGGCCTCGGCCTGGGGCCCTGAGATATCCTGACGGGCAATGAAAACGCTTTCGTAGTACGGCACGTCGGTCGGTCTCCTTCCGGATTGTCTCATCCCGCGTCGTGCGGGCATAGCCGGCCGCGGCCGGCAAGGAGCGTGAGGCCGCGCACTATACAGGAATCCGGCGGCGTATCAACCGGACGGGGCGGTCGGTCCGGCGCTCAGAACACGTCGCCGGTGAACTCGGCCCGCACCTTCTTGCGCAGGCCGTCGATGGCCCGGAACGAATCGACCAGCAGGGCCCGCGCCCGGTTCGAGAGCGTCTCCGGATTCACGTAGTAGCCGACCCGGTTGCCGGCCTGGAAATCCTTGATCTGCTGGCGCAACAGGATGCCCGTGATATGGCGGAAGGCGCCCTGCAGGTCCTCGCGTTCGTCGGTGTCGAGGACGCCCTTGGCATGGAGCTCGTCCATGCGCCGCAGGGTCGAGGTCTCCTCGATGGCCGAGCGCAGCGCGAGCAGCCGGATGGATTCCACCAGCGGGATGGTGCCGGTGTGCTTGAGGTTGATGTGGCCCAGGTACTCGTCCTTGTCGCGCTCGGTGATGAAGCGGCCGAACAGCCCGAGGGCCACGTTGTGGTCCGCCGCCTCGCTGTAGATCTCCTGCAGGAAGAAGGGGCTGGCGCTGACCATCTCGAGCACCTTGCGGCGCACCCGGGTGGCGGCGGCGGTGTCGCCCCACACCGGCTGGAAGTCGAAAAAGATGCCCGACAGCCGAATGGCCACGAAGTTGCGCTTGCGCAGCCACAGGCCGATCTGATCGATCCACTGGGGCTCGGTCTTCCGCCACAGGGGGTTCACCGCCATGCAATAGCCGTTGCAGTAGGGGAAGCCGACGGCGTCCAGGTCGTGGGTGACCTGTTCGGCCAGCTTGATGAAGAAGGAATCGACGCGGTTGTGCTCGGCGTCCGGATAGTCCTCGAGGATGAACCCGTTGTCCTGGTCGGGGAACAGGTAGTTCTCGCCGCGCCCGCCGGAGCCCATGACGATGGCGGAAAACCGCACCGGCGGCTCGCCCCAGCCGCCGCCCGCCAGGTCGCGCAGGGCGGCATCGACGATGCGGCGGTAGATGTCGTTGTTGATGCGGGTCAGCAGCTCGCCCACTTCCGGGGCCGGCAGGTTGTCGTCGAACAGCTCGGCTGCCAGCGCCACCTGGGCTGCCTTGACCTCCTTGAGGTCGGCCTGGGTTCCCTCGTGGGTCAGGCGGTCGATCTGATCCATCAGGCGCGACGCCGCCACGGCCAGGGCGTCGTGCAGGTTCAACATGCCGGACAATGCTCCGCCCGCGTCGACCACCGGCATGTGGCGCAGGCCGAATCGGCGCATGCGGGCGATGGCGTGATAAAGGTACTCGCCCGAAGGGATGGTCAGCACCGGCTCGGCCATGACCTCGGATACGGGCGTCTCGGGAGGCATCGCGTAGGCCACCCGCCGGGTGATGTCCTGCTCGGTGACGATGCCCACGGGCCGGCCGCTGCCGTCGATGACCGTGGCGCTCGACGCCCGCTGCGTGCGCATCCGCTCCACAAGATCGGCGAGCGTGATGTCCGGGGGCACGGCCAGGGGCAGCTCGTTGCTGATAAAATCCCTGACCCGCATACGGAATATGGCGGTTTGCGATCGCATGACGGGGCGTCCGGCTGTTCGCACCTGCACAAATATTCGCAAAGTCTAATAATATGGCGGCGCCCTCGGTCGATGTGGAAGCACCGGCCGATCAAGAAACGCCCCGCCTTTCATATCACCGGGAGGGGGAAAAAACACCGGCAGAAACTGGTTGCGGCCGTTTTGAAGGAAATCCCTCGGGGCCGTACGGGCAATTCTCGCTAATCGTTCCATTGCCCCGAGCCGGCCCGGCCGTGTACTCGGCCGCGCGCCGCCGCTCTAATGTTTTTCTCTTATTGTGCGTGGCTGTTGAAAGTGTTATGGATGGTCAACCCTGGCTCGGGAGGGGAGGTTCCTGCGGGCCGGGAGGAAACGTCGAGCGATAAAGTCTTGGGGACGCTTTGGGAAGTCTGGCGGGACGTTGGATACCGTGACGGACACACCCGGGAGACGGAAGTTCATTCCAGAACATGGGGGTTCACGATCGGCTCGTGCTTCGGCGCGGCGCTGGAGTGATGTGTGGTCTGGCGTGGACGACCCAACCTTTCCTTCCCCTTCTTCTTTCGTTTGACGTGGACAACCTGGCCCTCGGGGTGACCCGCAGGGACCGGCGGTTTCGGATCTGCGAGGCGGTCAGCGGCCGGTGACGGTGGCAGGCCGTTTCGAGCCAAACGGGGACCGACAGATAGGGGAGAACAGTCTTGTCTGCCAAAGTCATCTGGCTGTTCGTGTTCGTAGTGCTCTATTGGGCCTACTGCATCTTCTGGGGAATCAGAAGTGCACGAATGGCGAAAACCGCCAGCGACTACTTCATCGCTGGCCGCACGATCTCGTTGTGGGTGTTCGTTCTGGCAGCCACGGCCACATCGTTCTCGGGTTGGACCTTCATGGGCCACCCGGGCCTGGTGTACCGCGACGGCTTCCAGTACGCCTACGCCTCGTTCTACACCGTCACCATCCCATTCACCGGCGTTGTATTCCTGAAACGCCAATGGATGCTGGGGAAACGCTTCGGCTACGTGACGCCGGGCGAGATGCTGTCGGACTACTTCCAGGGTGACACCATCCGCATCCTCACGGTGCTGGTGGCCCTGCTGTTCTCGATCCCCTATCTGGGTCTGCAGCTCAGGGCGTCCGGCTTCCTGTTCAACGTGCTCACCGACGACCTGGTGCCGCTGAACTTCGGGATGTGGCTGTTGTCTCTGGTGGTGTTGATCTACGTGGCCTCGGGAGGCCTACGTGCCGTGGCCTACGTGGACACCCTGCAGTGCATCCTGCTGGCCATCGGCATCATCGTCACCGGCATCATCGCCCTCAACACCATCGGCGGTTGGGATCAGCTCCAGGCCGGTCTGGCCAAGTTGTCGGCGTCCGACGTCGGCAAGTGGGGCACCACCAAGGGGTACGGCGGCGGAGACTACAACGCCTACTTTGCCATACCGGGGGTGATCCAGTTCACTGCCGGGCTGGGCAAGGAGACGCCGGTGGGCGGCCTGTGGACGGGCATCATGTGCCTGACCTACATGTTCGCCTTGATGGGCATCCAGTCGGCCCCGGCGTTCACCATGTGGTCGTTCTCCAACAACAACCCCAAGCCCTTCGCGCCGCAGCAGGTGTGGGCGTCGGCCTTCGGGATCGGCCTCATCCTGTTCTTCTTCACGGCGTTCCAGGGCATGGGTGCGCACCTTCTGGGGGCGACCCCGGCAGCGCATGCGTTGGTGGCCGACATTGGCATCCCCAATGCCCTGCCCGACCTCACCGCCAACAAGCAGGCGGCCCTGGTGCCCGGCTACTTCAACCTGATCGGCGATACCGCCCCCTGGCTTGTCGGCCTGCTGGCGGTGTGCGCCCTGGCGGCCATGCAGTCGACCGGTGCGGCGTATATGTCCACCGCCGGCGGCATGCTGACGCGTGACCTGTACAAGCGGTACCTGAACCCCACCGCGACCCACACCACGCAGAAGCTGTTCGGCCGTCTGGGTGTTGCCTTCATCGTGCTCGCGGCTCTGATCGTGGCCACGGTGTCGGCCGACGCTCTGGTGCTGTTGGGCGGCTTGGCCGTGGCCTTCGGCTTCCAGATGTGGCCGTCCCTGGCCGCGGTGGTCTACATCCCGTGGATCACCCGTCAGGGTGCGACCCTGGGGCTGGCGGCCGGCCTGATCGCGGTCATCTTCACCGACAGCTTCGGGCTGACCATCATGAAGTCGATGGACATCGATGCCTGGGGCCGCTGGCCCTGGACCATCCACTCGGCCGGTTGGGGCATGCTCTTCAATGCCACCGTCTGCATCATCGTCTCGGCGATGACCCAGAACGAGCAGGATATGGCTCACCGCATGAAGTACCACAACTTCCTCAAGGAGCATGCGGGCCTGTCGCCGGAGAAGGCCAAGCTGAAGCCGCTTGCCTGGATCATCGTCATCCTGTGGATGTTCTTCGGCATCGGCCCGGGCGCGGTCATCGGCAACGACATCTTCGGCGATCCCAATGCCGGAACCCCCGATGCCTGGACCTTCGGCATGCCATCCATCTGGGCCTGGCAGATCTTGTTCTGGATCCTGGGCGTGGGGATGATGTGGTTCCTCGCCTACAAGATGGAGATGTCCACCGTGCCGGAGAAGGAAATCGAGGCACTGGTGGAGGATATCGGCGATACGACGCTCGAAGCGCCGAGCAACTGATCATCGTCGCAAACTGGCGTGGGGGAAGGGCTTGACCCTTCCCCCTCTTTCTTTTTTGTATTGAGGTCCCGCCCGCGCGGGGTTCCCGGGTCTGCGGACGTCGTCCGATGGAAGCGTTTTTCTCGCCCCAATATCAGTGGCTGTGGACCGCCGCCCTGGCGGTCGCCCTGTTTTTCCCGGTGCGCCAACTGATCTGGACCATGTCGGTGCGCCGGGCCGAGCGCCTGCACGGCCCCACCGATGATGCCAAACGTGAGTCCCTGAGGAAGCGGGCGGCGTTCACGGCGGCCTTGCTGTGTTTCATATTCGCGGTCCTCTACATGCAGGTGATGACCGAAAGCCTGTACGGTGGGCCATGAACGCCGCCGTCCTCCGCCGATTCATCATCCTCATGGCCATCGCCACGGCCATCGCCGGTATATTCGGAGTCGGGTACATGTACGTGAACCCGAGCGAGCCCGGCGACTACGAGGTGAGGCGCGGTGATCAGCTCCTCAGTGACGGCGAGTTCAGCGGTGCGCTCGAGCAATTCGACGAGGCCCTGAAGCTGTCGCCCGACCACCGGGGCGCCTTGATGGGACGGGCCATCGTCTTCCTGCAGACCGAGCGCTATCCGGAGGCTGAAGCCGAACTCACCTACCTGATCGGCTTCCTGAACAGGACCCTGGAACCCGACGACCTGACCGGCATCGGCGTCCTGGCCGCGGCCTATGCCAACCGGGGCATCCTGTACGACCGCACCGGCCGGTACGAGAAGGCGCTGGCCGACTACATCGAGGTCCTCAAGCGCGACCGGGACCTGGCCGAAGGGCCGGGGATCATCGACAAGGTGCTGTACGGCATGCCCAAGCCGGCGACCGTCGAGAGACGGGCCATCTACCTCAAGCAGCAGCTGGCCCTGCCCGAGAGCGAGCGCCTGCTCAGGGTGCCGGAGCTGGACGAAGAGCAGCGCATGTTCAAGCCCTGAGCACGCGGCTCAGAAGTCCACGACGCCCAGAACGTCCTCGAACAGCACCATGAAGAAGAAGACGGCCGCAATGCTGCCGAACAGCAAGCGCACGAAGTCGGTGTTGCCGTCGGCATCGCGGAAGCGGATGCCGTGCCAGGCGATGAAGCCGGTGGCGACCAGGAAGACGGTGTTGACCAGGGGCTCAAGGTCGCCGGCGAACTCGAACATGGCGGCACGTTACCGCCTGGGCCGCGCCCTGGCAACACGGTGGCCGATACCGGTCAGCCGCGGGGATCGCGGTCCAGTCCGGCGCCGGCCGGGATGGTATCGGAGCGGCCCCAGTTGAGGCCGGGGACCCGGTGCTCGCCCCGGTCGGCGGCCGGTCGTGGCCGCTGGCGCAGCTCGTCCTCCTCGAAGTAGGGCGGCAGGATGGAGGTCGGCTTGCGCACCACCGCGTCGGCGAAGATGATGCTGCCCAGCACCACGCCGGCCAGAACCGTCACCGCCGCCCAGAACCGCTGCACGCCCCGCGGCACGGTGGCGTGGTAGTCGTGGTCGTAGCGGTGGAAGGAGGGGTTCTGGTCGTTGACGGCGCCTTGCTCGGCCTGATCGATGATCGCCCGCGCGTAGTGGCGCGCCCAATGGGGCACTTCGTTGTTGAGCATGTACGTCGTGAACAGGCGCGACACCAGGGCCTCCGGCAGATCGGTGCCGAACCATTCCCGGTAGGCCAGCTGCAGGAGCTGGAATTCCCCTACCTGCAGCAGATTCGCGGCGTGGCAGACGACCGCCCGCTCCCGGAACTCCAGCTCCTCCCGGTCGGGATGGATGAGGGTCTCCCAGAAACTCGCCATGGCGGTGTCCGGTCCTGCACGCGCGGCGCCGATGGGTGGTGATCCGAACAGTGTAGACCATTCGTCCGGGCGGCCGGAACACTCGTTTATGACAATTCCGTGATCGGCCCGGTCGATTCGACGGAACAACAGGGCCGTTTTTGCGGGGTTGCCGAGGGGAGTGCAGCACTCTATTCGTTATGGGGATTTTGCTGGAGAACCACCGGGACGGGGAATGGCTGAGCTGCTGTCGATCGACGACTGCGAACGGCTGAGCGTCGACCAAGTCTGGGACCTATACCGGCGCTATGTGAACCCCGGCCAGGTGAACATCTTCTCCACCTTCGCGTTCGGGCGCGAATTGTTCACCGACGCCGAAGGCATGTACCTGAACACCGCCGACGGACGGCGAATCCTCGATTTCACCGGCGGCCTGGGCGTTCTCAGCCACGGCCACAACCACCCTCGCATCCTCAAGGCGCGCACGGACTACCAGCGTCGCAAGCGCATGGAGGTCCACAAGATCGTCTTCTCCCCGTACATCGCGGCGCTCAGCCACAACGTGGCCGAACTGCTGCCCGGGGACCTGAACAAGTGCTTCTTCCCCAACTCGGGCGCCGAAGCGGTGGAGGGCGCCCTCAAGGCCGCCTACAAGTCGCGGACCCCGCGCCGCGACTTCGTTCTCCATGCCGACATCTCGTTTCACGGCAAGCTGATCGGGTCGGGGACCATCTCCGGTTCCCAAACCGGCGTGTTCGACTTCCCGAAAATGGCCAACACCGCGACCTTCGCCTACGACGATCTGGACTCGGTGCGGGCGCGGGTCGATGGGCTGCGCCGGCCGGACGGCACCTCCAACGTCTACGCCATCATCGTCGAGCCCTTCAGCGCCACCACGCTGACCGGATGTTCGCGGGCGTTCCTGGAGGGCGTGCGGGAAATCTGCGACCGCGAGGGGATCGCCCTGATCTTCGACGAGGTCTACACCGGCTGGGGCAAGACGGGGACCCTGTTCGCCTTCATGCGCCATGGCGTGATGCCGGACATCCTGGCCATGTCCAAGTCCTTCGGCGGCGGCAAGTCCTCGATCTCGGGCCTCGTGGTGCGCGACGGCGTCTTCGACACGGCCTACGGCACCGACGACGACGCCCTGCTCCACACCTCCACCTACAACGGTTTCGGCGAAGAGTGCGTGACCGCCCTGGAAGCCGTGAACATCGCGGTGGAGGACGACTATCCCGGCCGGGCCGAGCGAATCCACGAACGCCTTGTCGGCGGTCTTTCGGCCCTGCAAAAGGACTTCCCGGGGGACATCGGGGAGATCCGGGGCCAGGGGGCCCTGGTCGGGCTGGTCCTGAACTCGCCCTTCGAACTGGTGGAGAAGGCCCTCGCCGCCATCCCCGTGGGCCCGCTCAAGAACAAGCGGTCGTTCATCCGCAAGCTCACCGCAGCCGCCCTGATGGACGATCTCTACGCCAGGGAAGGCGTGCTCACCATGATGATCGAGAACGGCGATTTCGTGGCCCTCACCGCGGCCCCGTCCCTGATCGCCGAGGACGCCGACATCGACCGTTTCCTCCATTCCGTGAGGGCCAGCCTGGATCGAGGGCTGGGCAAGCTGGTGTCGACGTTCGTCGCCACCAAGCTCAAGATGATGCTGGGCCTTACTTGACCGGAGCCCGAAGACCCATCCCGTCTCTCGTGGCCACCCGTGCGACCGGCTGGGGCCGGATCGCCCGCGGCGACGTGCTCCTGGCACGGCCGGACAACGTCGAAGACCTGCAAGCCCTGCTTGCCCATTGCACGGAGAGGGGCCTGTCCATCGGGCTTCGCGGCGGCGCGTGCTCGCCCGGAGACGCCATCGTCAACGACGGCGGCGTCCTCGTCGACCTGGCCCACTGGGACCGCATTGTGGCCTTCGACGAGGTTGGCGGGACCGTCACCGCCCAAGGCGGCGCCCGTTTGGCGGCGATCCTCGACCGGGTGGTGGGCGACGGCTGGGCCCTCGGCGCCATTCCCGGAAGCCCGGCAGTGACCGTCGGCGGTGCCATCGCCGGCAACGTTCACGGCAAGGACAGCTTCAGCCACGGCCCCATCGGCAAAGCCGTCGTCTCCATGGAGTTCATGACCGCCGACGGGCGCATCCATACCCTGTCGCGGACCGAAAACGCGGGTCTGTTCGAAGCGGTCGTCGGGGGCTTGGGGCTGCTCGGCGTCGTATTGACGGCCACCCTGCGG
>JANQFP010000205.1 GCA_028277795.1 Rhodospirillales bacterium | reverse complement strand
GATCTACGTGCCGGCCGACGACCTGACCGACCCGGCGCCGGCCACCTCCTTCTCGCACCTGGATGCGACCACGGTGCTGTCGCGCCAGATCGCCGAGCTCGGCATCTACCCGGCGGTAGATCCGCTCGATTCCACCAGCCGCATGATGGACCCCTTCGTGATCGGCGAGGAGCACTATGGCGTGGCCCGCGAGGTGCAGCGGGTGCTGCAGTCCTACAAGGCGCTGCAGGACATCATCGCCATCCTGGGCATGGACGAGCTGTCGGAAGAGGACAAGCTGACCGTCGCCCGCGCCCGCAAGATCCAGCGCTTCCTGTCGCAGCCCTTCCACGTGGCCGAGGTCTTCACCGGCACGCCCGGCGTCTTCGTGCCGCTGGAGGAGACCATTCGCGGCTTCAAGGGCATCGTGGCCGGCGAGTACGACCACCTGCCGGAGGCGGCCTTCTACATGGTCGGCACCATCGACGAGGCCCTGGAGAAGGCGAAAAAGCTGGCCGCCGAGGCGGCCTGAGGCGGACACGCCCGTCGTTCGGTCCTAGGAGACGAGCCCCATGGCAGAAGGCAAGGTGGAGTTCGAGCTGGTCTCGCCGGAGAAGCTGCTGCTGTCCGAGCCGGTCGAGATGGTCGTCGTGCCGGGCGCCGAGGGCGATTTCGGCGTGCTCCACCAGCACGCGCCCTTCATCTCCGGGGTGCGCCCCGGCGTCATCAAGGTGCACAACGGCGGCAAGGTGACCGAGGCGATCTTCGTTTCCGGCGGCTTCGCCGAGGTGACGCCGGCCCGGTGCACCGTGCTGGCGGAGCAGGCCGTGGCGGTGGCCGACATCGACCGGGGCGAGGCGGAGCAGCAGCTCAAGAACGCCCGGGACGACCTGACCGACGCCAAGGACGATCACGCGCGCGACCAGGCCGAACGGCAGATCGCGGTGGCCGAGGCGAAAATCGCCGCCGCCGCCGGTTGAGGCGGCGCCAAAACTCACCAAATTGGGTCCTTAGAGCGTTCCCGTATTTGGCGGCTCCAGCCCACTCCCCCACCCGGCCACCCACGGCATCGTAAGCTATGGGTGGCCGGGTGGGGGAGTGGGCCGGCGCCGGCCCCACGAAGGTCATGAACAGTCCAGGGCCTCAAATGCCTGCTATGGCGGG
>JANQFP010000153.1 GCA_028277795.1 Rhodospirillales bacterium | reverse complement strand
CGGCGACGACTCCGGCACCCACAAGAAGGAGCTGCGGCTGTGGAAGGACGCCGGCGTCGACCCGGCGGCGGCGAGCGGCACCTGGTACCGCGAGACCGGCTCCGGCATGGGCGCGACGCTCAACACCGCCGTCGGCATGAACGCCTATACCATGAGCGACCGGGCGACCTGGATCGCCTTCCAGAACAAGGGCGACTTTGCCATCGCCGTGGAAGGCGACCCGGCGCTGTTCAATCAGTACGGCGTCATCCTGGTCAATCCGGAGAAGCACGCCAACGTCAAGGCGGAGTGGGGCCAGGCCTTCGTCGACTGGCTCGTCTCCGGCGAGGGCCAGACCGCCATCGCCGCCTTCGAGGTCGACGGCCAGCAACTCTTCTTCGCCAACGCCAAGGAAGGCGGGGGGAGTTAGGAGCGGCGGCGCAGGCGACGGGCTGACCAGTCCCTCCGCATGTCATCCCGGCCAAGGGCGAAGCCCGCGAGCCGGGAACCATGTTGGGGTCCGCGCGGGCCGATAGATGGACCCCTGATGTCACCTCTCACGAGGTTCCTCCGGGGTGACGAGTGGAGGGGCCGCGGGCGGCGCAATACCACAGACTGTCACCCCGGACTTGATCCGGGGTCCATGGCGAGGCTTGGCGCGGACTAACGAACAATGGGCGCTGGCCGATGAATGCCTTCGGCACCTCGCTATCGCGAGCCCGGACACGCGGGCTTCGCCCTTGGCCGGGATGACAATCAGTGGTGCTGAACCGTCGGCTGGCCCAGTCACCCGGTGTTGGGGCGACCGTCTAGCGCTAAAACCCGTTGAACTGCACCTGGCCGAGGCAGGCGATGTCGTAGCCGCCGAGCTCGGCGGCGCGGGCGGCGAAGGCCGGCGTCCGGCAGAAGGCCAGCAGGCGCTGCATCGGCGGCTCGAAGTAATGCCGGCGCCAGAGCGCGATGTCGTAGCGCTCCTCCACCAGAGGCACGAAGTCGAGCCGGTACTGGCGGGCCACCGCCTCGATGGCGAAGCCGGCGTCGGCCTTGCCCTCGGCGACGGCGGAGGCGACGTCGGCCTCGCTGCGCGCCGGCGGCGAGACCAGGGTGATGGCCGCATCGGCCAGCCCTTCGACCTGCAGCAGGTGATCGAGCAGCAGGCGGCTGCCGGCCTGGCTTTGCCGCGGGATGACCCGGCAGCCGGCGAGGTCGGCCAAACCGGAGAGGCCCTTGGGATTGCCCGGAGGCACCACCAATCCCTGCTGCCGCCGGGCCCAGCCGATCATCACGATGGGCAGGCCGGGCAGAGCCTGGGCCACGTGCTCCCGGTTCCAGTCCCCCTTTCCGTCCTGCGCCGCCGGCTCGTAGACGTGCAGGCCGGCGCCCAGCAGCTCGCGGCGGCCGAGCCGCTCCAGCCCGTCGAGGCTGCCGCCGTAGAGGGTCGCCAAGTCGCTGCCGGACTCGCGCAGGGCCCAGTCGAGCAGGGGATCGTGACTGCCGCCGATCACGGGAGGCAGCCGATCCAGACCGTCGAGATGCTCCCGATGCTCGACATGCTTGAGCACCCAGCTCTCGACCAGCCCGCGCGGGAACAGCAGCTTGCCGGTGACG
>JANQFP010000082.1 GCA_028277795.1 Rhodospirillales bacterium | reverse complement strand
ATCCTGCTTGCCGCCGCCGTTATCGCGGTTCCGCTTTTCCAGTCGATGCGCATGGGTGCCGTGCCCGGGTTTGTCGTTGCCGGGATACTCGTTGGTCCTCACGGCCTGGAACTCATCGGAAACGTAGAAGAGGTCGCTCAACTGGCGGAACTTGGCGTCGTTCTTCTCCTGTTTATCATCGGCATCGAACTTAATCCCACACGCCTTTGGATGATGCGGCGATTGCTGTTTGGTCTAGGAACCCTTCAGGTTTTCTGCACCAGTGTCGTCCTTGTGGCCGTCGCCCATTACATTTTCGAGATTCCTCTCAGGACCGCCGTTCTCGTCGGCCCGGCCCTTGCCCTCTCCTCCACGGCTTTCGTTCTTCAGTTACTCACTGAGAACAAGATGCTGACCTCCGAACAAGGCCGCACTTCGATCGCCATCCTCCTCCTGCAGGATTTGGCCGTAATCCCGTTGCTGGCCCTGGTATCGCTTCTGACCATGCCAACCCTGACCTTGGCCGAGGATATCGGCCTCGCCCTGGGGGAGGCGGCCCTGATCATCGGCTTGGTCATTTTCGTCGGACGCCATCTGCTTCAGCCGGTTCTTCACCGCGTGGCAAAATCACACAACCCTGAAGTATTCACAGCATCGGCCGTACTGCTTGTTTTGGGTGCCGCGGTCTTGATGGAGCAAGTCGGGTTGTCAATGGCCATGGGCGCGTTCCTCGCCGGAATGCTTATCGCCGACTCATCGTTTCGCCACCAAATCATTGCTGAAACACAGCCTTTTCGCGGGCTGCTGCTTGGATTGTTCTTCATGTCGATGGGCATGTATCTGGATCTCGGACAATTCCTCCAGCAGCCTCTGTCTTCGCTCGGTATCGTCGCGGCTTTGATCATCCTCAAAACGCTCGTGATATGGCCCTTGGCACGCCTGTTCGGGCTCACTGGGAAAAGCGCATTCACGGTGGGGCTTCTCCTTGCCCAAAGCGGGGAGTTCGCGCTCGTGGTGTTTACGGTGGCCCTCGGGACGGGCCTACTGGAAGAAGCCTTGTTTCAGCAGCTTCTGTTGGTGGTTATCCTCAGCATGCTGGCGACACCGCTTCTGACCCGCTTGGCAAAGGAGATCAAGGAATCGGGCGAAACAGGACATGCTGCCGCACCGCTACATGCGGCGGCGGAAGAACTGGTCGCCACACCCGTCCTGATACTCGGCTTCGGTCGCGTAGGGCGTAAGATCGGGCGTATCCTCGAATTGGCTCAGGTTCCTTATTCGGCCATTGACAGAGATTCAAACGTTGTCGCCCTGGAACATGCCAAAGGGCGGCCGGTATTTTTTGGTGATGCTACAAGCTCTGCCGTCTTGAAAGCCATGGGAGCCGAGCGCGCGCGCATTGCCGTTATCGCGGTGGACGACTTTGCGGTCACTGAACAGCTTGTCGTATCCGTGCGCGAAAATTTTCCGGCGCTCAGCGTCATCGCGCGCGGGCACAACAGGCCACTTTGCAAGAAACTCAAAGCCTTGGGCGCCGATGTGGTCGTATCGGAAACAATGGAGACCAGCATCGAACTTGCGCGTGTTGCGTTGATGAGAGTCAACACCCTGGAAGATGAAATAACCGAGTTCATCGGAGGTTTCCGCCGCGAGTACTACAAACAGCACAAATTCTTGGATCGCAGGCAACGCCCTCGCGACGAAACAAGTAGACTGCCCTGATTAGTCCGAAAATGGCTAAACTCGGCGGCACCCGCCATGTCGGCGAAACGGCTGACAACGGACGCAGCGGTTTGATCGATCGTCACAACGATTCATGAGCACGCGCTCTAATCCTTGAACTCATGCTTGCGGAAGATGGCGATCAGGTCGATGCCTTCCGCCGCCAGGTTCTCTGACGCCCCTTCCTCGCGGTCGACGATGGTCACCACCTTGGACACCCGGCCGCCGGCCTGGCGGATCGTGCGCACCGCCTTGAGGACGGAGCCGGCGGTGGTGGTCACGTCATCGACCAGGACGACCTCCGAGCCGGGCTCAAAGTTGCCCTGGATCTGCTCCTCGGTGCCGTGCTCCTTGCGCTCGCTGCGAACGAAGAAGGCCGGGACGCGCCGCTCCGGATAGCTCTTGAGGGACACCGCCGTGACCAGTGGGATGGCGCCCATGGCCAAGCCGCCGATGGCGTCGGCGTGCAACCCGTCGAGAGCGTCCAGCACCAGCTCGCCGATGAGGTTGGCGCCCTCGGGATCGAGCATGGCCGGCTTGAGATTGAAATAGATGCTCGTGGTCCCCCCCGAGGCGAGGAGCATGTCCTTGCCCCGGATCACCGACCGGCCAATGATCTCGCGGAGACGCGAGCGCGCATCCCCCGGACCGTCAACGGACACTGCCGAACCCTCCACCGTCGGGCCAACTCCCTGCGGCGGACCCCATACCACGATTCATGGCCGTGTGGGTCGAATTCGTGCCCTCGGCTCGTCGCCGTCATCCCAGGCGGGCCAGCACGTCGCGCCATGCCTGCCGCTCGGCCTCGGGACGGAACAAGGGCGCGAGCCGCCGCATGTGCGCCTCCAGGCCATCCAGGAACGCGGGCTCGGTTTCGGCCCGGCGCAGCAGCCGGGCCAGGCCAACCGTGTCGCGGACCGGGTAGGTGCCGGGATATTCGGCGCCCAGGAGTCCGACGTTGCCGTGGATGTCGGACGCGAGGACCGGCAGGCCGGCCACCGCCGCCTCGGACGCCACATTGGCGCCGCCCTCCATGACCGAGCTCAGCACCATGGCCCGACAGGTGCCGTAGGCCCGCCGGACCACCCAGCCGGGGACCTCGCCGCGCCACAGGTAGCGCGGGTTGCCGGCCATCTGGGCGCGGGCGCGGGCGGCCCAGGTCTCGTCGTGGGCCTTGCCGAAGTGCACCACCCGCAGCCGCGACGACGGCGGTGCCCGCCGGGCCGCGTAGGCCGCCCGCAGGGGATCCTTCTCGGCCCGCAGGTGGCCGACCACGCAGACGTCGAAATGCCGGGTCGCCGGCCGCCGCGGCCCGGGCAGCGGCGGTGCCGACTGGTGGATGACCGTGAGCTTGCCGGCGAAGCGGTCCGGGATGGCCTCGTGGACCAGGCCGTGCAGGCAGACGAGGGCGTCGGCCAACTCCATGGATGCGAGCGTGGTCTCCGGGTGGCTGTGCTGGAAGCGGTAGATGTCGGTGCCGGTCAGCGCCACAACCAGCGGCCGGTCCGGATGGGCGTCGCGGAAGCGCACGATGGACGCCGCGCTGCGCCAGGCGTGCAGGGCCACCATGGCGTCGGCGTCGGTGCCGTCCCACGCCTCGGCCACCGCCACCCGGTGCCCCAGGTCGCGCAGGAACCGCGCCCAGCGCACGGCCGTGGTCCGGTTGCCGGATCGTGACCGTTTGCCTGCCGGCGTGATCAGGCTAATCTTCACGGCCCGTCACCAGTCGCCCCACCGCCATGACCGCACCCGTCGCCTCCGACCATCTCGCCGACATCGTGCAGGATGCCCGCCGCCGCACCCTCGAGCTGCTCGACGGCCTGACCGGCGAGCAGCTCATGGGCCCCAAGCTGCCCATCGTCAACCCCATGCTGTGGGAGGTCGGGCATGTGGCGTGGTTCCACGAGAACTTCATCCTGCGCCGAGTCTACGGTCACGAGCCGATCCTGGCCAACGGGGACCAGATCTACGACTCCATCGCCATCCACCACGAGCAGCGCTGGGACCTGCCGCTCTATTCCCTGGACGACACCCTGGCCTACATGGAGCGGGTGATGGCGACCCTGGTCGGCCGCCTCGGCAACGGCATGGCCGACGAGACCGACAGCTTCCTCTACCAGTTCACCACCTTCCACGAGGACATGCACGACGAGGCCTTCTTCTGGACCCGCCAGACGCTCGGCTATCCCCGTCCGCGCATCGCCATCGCCGCCGCCTGTCCGCCGCCCGACGCCACCTCCGGCGCCCTGCCCGGCGACGCGGAGATTCCGGGCGGCACCTTCACCCTGGGCTCGCCGCCCGAGGCGCCGTTCCTGTTCGACAACGAGAAGTGGGCGCACGACGTGACCGTGACCCCGTTCCGCATGAGCCGGGCGCCGGTCACCAATATCGAGTACGCGGCCTTCGTCGATGACGGCGGGTATGCGCGCCGGGAGCTGTGGGACGACGGGGGCTGGGCCTGGCGCGAGAGCGAAGACGCCAAGCACCCCGTCTACTGGCTGCCCGACGGCCCGGGGACCTGGCGGGTGCGGCGCTTCGACGAGATCTGGGACATGGCGCCCCACCAGCCAATCATCCACGTCAACTGGTACGAGGCCACCGCCTATTGCCGCTGGGCCGGGCGCCGTCTGCCCACCGAGGCCGAATGGGAGTTCGCCGCCACCATGGCGCCCGACGGCGGCGGCCTGCGCAAGCGCCGCTACCCGTGGGGGGACGAGGCCCCCGATCCGGAGCGCGCCAACCTGGACGGGCGTATCGTCGGCTGTGTCGATGTCGCGGCCCACGGCGCCGGCGACAGCGCCTTCGGCTGCCGCCAGTTGATCGGCAACGTGTGGGAGTGGACGTCCGACACCTTCGGGCCCTTCCCCGGCTTCGCGCCCGACGCCTACAAGGAGTACTCGGAGCCCCTGTTCGGCATCACCAAGGTGCTGCGCGGCGGCGCCTGGACCACCCGCGGGCGAATGGTCACCGGCACCTACCGCAACTACTTCGGGCCGGAACGGCGCGACGTCTTCGCCGGCTTCCGCACCTGCGCCCGGTGACGCCCGAGTCTCACCGAACGGCGCGGCCGGCGGCGGTCGCGTTCCACGACCTCGCGCCGGCCCCGGCCGACTTCGGCGCCGAGGTGCTGGCCGGCCTGGGCGCCGAGCCCAAGACCCTGCCGTGCAAGTTCTTCTACGACCAAAGGGGGTCCGCGCTGTTTCAGGAGATCTGCCGGCTCCCGGAGTACTACCCGACGCGCACAGAGATGGCGCTGATGGGGGCCTGCGCCGCCGACATCGGCGCCTGCGCCGGGCCGGAGTGCGTGGTGGTCGAATACGGCATCGGATCGGTGGACAAGGCGCGGCTGCTGCTCCGGGCCCTCGACCGGCCTCGCGCCTACGTGGCCGTGGACATCAGCCGCGAGCACCTGCTGGCGGCGGCGGAGACCCTGGCCGACGAGTTCCCCGAGGTCGCCGTTCATGCGGTGTGCGCGGATTTCACCCGGCCGTTCGGGCTCCCGCCCGAGGTCGATGGGGCCCGCCGGCTCGCCTTCTTTCCGGGGTCCACCCTGGGCAACTTCTCGCCCGCGGAGGCGCGGGACTTCCTCGCTGCCATCGCCGACCTGGTGGGAGACGGCGGCGGGCTATTGATCGGCATCGACCTCAAGAAGGACACGGCCGTCCTCGACGCCGCCTACGACGATGCCCGAGGAGTGACGGCCGCCTTCAACCTCAACCTGTTGTCCCGCATCAACCGGGAGCTGGGCGGCACCTTCGCGTTGGACGCGTTCCGGCACGAGGCCGGCTACAACCCGGCGGAAGGCCGGGTGGAAATGCACCTGGTGAGTCTGGCCGACCAGACCGCGGAGGTGCACGGCCGGACGTTCGCGTTCGCCGCCGGCGAGACGGTCCACACCGAGAATTCCTACAAGTACACCGTCGCCGAGTTCCAGGACTTGGCCCGCGGCGCCGGTTTCACCGCCGAGGACGCCTGGACCGACCCGGACGACCTGTTCAGCATCCACTGCCTGCGCCGCGTTGCGGGGTGACCCCGACCCTGTGGCGGGTCACTGGGGCCGCAACTGCTTGATTTGATCGAGCAGACGCGGATCGTCCCATTCACGGCCGCCGATGGCGCGATAGGCGATGCGGCCCGAGGGATCGACCACGAAGGTGGTGGGCAGGCCGATCACCGGCCAGGCGTCGGTGACCGCCGAGTCGGGATCGAGCAGGACCGGGAAGTCGACGGCGTAGTCGGTGGCGAACTGCCACACCTTGTCCTCGTCGCCGCCCACGTGGACGGCCAGGAGCACGATCCCGGTCCCCCGGACCGCGTCCCAGGTGCGCTGCATGGACGGGATCTCGAACCGGCAGGGCGGACACCACGTGGCCCAGAAGTTGACGATCACCACCTGGCCGCGCAGGTCCGACAGGCGGACGGTCCCTCCGTCCAGGTCGCCCAACGAGAAGTCGGGCGCCTCGGGGGTCCCCGGCATGGGTGACAAAAGGGGCACCGGACGGCTGTCAGCCGCCAGCACCGCGGCGGCGCTCCAGGCGAAGATGACCGCCACCGCCAGGACCCGAGCCGGTCGCCTGAGCACGCTCATTGCGCCGCGCATCGCAGCCTCCTCAGGATTCGGCCATGGGCCTCGCCGCCGCTCCGCCACCGGACATCGAGGTCGAAACCGGTGCCGGGCGCCAGGCCGAAGGTGATCATGCCCCAGTTGTAGTCCCCCGGACCGAAGGTCTGGCGGGTGGGGAACAGGGCCCAGCGAAAGGCGACGGCGGCCCGGCCGCCGGGATGCGCCGCGTCCCACTGCCGCATCCAGTCCTCCTTGAGCCGCAACGGACGCCACCCGGCGCCCGCATCCACCCGCCACAGGGCCAGATCGATCTCGGTCGCCGGCCCGGCGGGATCGTCGACCCGATTGCCGATGTTGGAGCGGAACACGCAGCCGTCACGGGCGATGGCATCGGCGGCAGCCGGGTCGAAACCACGCCCGATGAAGAAAGCCCGCGTCTGGTCGAGGGTGAGCGGCGCCAGTTCGAGGCTCAGGCCGGCCGCCCGCACGGATACGGCCGCGGGGTCGTCACCGAAGGTCTGGGCCGCCACGGGACGAAGTTCGAAGTCCGCCACCAGCGCCGCGGCGACGGCGAGGGCGCCCCAAACGACCCTCACGTGCCCGTGGTTCCGCGCTCGACGGGGAGGCCCGAGGCTTTCCACTCGGGATAGCCCTCCTCCAGCCGCCGCGCCTTGAATCCCTTGCCGCGCAGGGACGCCACGGCCTCGAACGCGAGCACGCAGTAGGGGCCGCGACAGTAGGCGATGACCTCGCGGTCTTGCGGCAGCTCGCCCAGACGCCGCTTCAGGTCCTTCAAGGGGATGTTGAGGGCGCCGGGCACGTGGCCGGCGGCGAACTCCTCGGGCGGCCGGACGTCGAGAACGGTGACCAGCCCGTCGCGGGCCCGGTGCAGAAGCTCCTCGCGGGACAGCGGCTCCAGGTCGTCGCGCCGGTCGAAATAGCCGGCGACGATGCGGTCGATCTCGGCCACGTGGCGTTCGGCGGTCCGCCGCAGGGCGCCGATCAGCTCCACCACGTCGTCGCCCGACACGCTGTACAGCACGTGCACGCCCTGCCGGCGCGACGTCACCAGGCCGGCGCGGCGCAGGTGCTGCAGGTGCTGCGACGCATTGGCCACGCTGAGGCCCGTCGCCTGGGCCACCGCATCCACCCCGCGCTCGCCCTGGGCCAGCATCTCAAGGAGGTCGAGACGCTGGGTGCTGGCCAGTGCCTTGGCCACCTCGGCGAAGCTGGCCAGCATGGCAAGTCTGGGGCTCGTCGTCGGCGTGGCCATGGCCCGAAACGGTCCAGAACGTTGTAAATCAAGCATTCAATTGACCATCTCCGGTGCCCGTCGTCAACAGGGGCACGGCGGTTCCGACCGACGGATTTTGCTGCGCGTCCGACGCCTTTGTTCGCAGGTGCGAAGTCTTTTTGCACCCGCAGCAAAAATGGCTATAATCGCCGGCTCAAAACCGACCTTAAGGAGGGATCCCATGTTGGCACGAAGGAGACGGCGCGATGGCTAAGGACCTGTATGATGTCGGTGAAGCGCCGCCCGTCGGCGAGGTTCCCCCCAAGATGCATGCGTGGCTGATCCGCCCCGAGCGGTTCGGCGAGCCCAAGGTCGGGTTCCAGGTCGAGGTGGTGGACGTTCCGCCCATCAAGGACGACGAAGTGATCGTCTACGTGATGGCGGCGGGCGTCAATTACAACAACGTGTGGGCGTCGCTGGGCGTCCCGGTCAACGTCATCAAGGCCCGCAACAAGGCCGGCGAGCCTGAGGAATTCCACATCGGCGGGTCCGACGCCTCGGGCATCATCTACAAGGTCGGCAAGGACGTCACCAACGTCAAAGTGGGCGACGAGGTGATCATCCATTGCGGCATCTGGGACCGCAACTGCCCCAGTGTCCGCAAGGGCATCGACCCCATGTACTCCCCCACCTTCCGCATCTGGGGCTACGAGACCAACTGGGGCAGCTTCCCCCAGTTCACCAAGGTCCAGGCGCACCAGTGCATGCCCAGGCCCAAGCACATGACCTGGGAGGGCGCGGCGGCCTACACGCTGGTCGGCGCCACCGCCTACCGCATGCTGCACGGCTGGCCCGAGAACCCGCTCAAGAAGGACGATGTGGTCCTGATCTGGGGCGGTGCCGGCGGCCTCGGCTCCATGGCCATCCAGATCGTCAAGGCGGCGGGGGCCATTCCCATCGCCGTCATCTCCGATGACAGCAAGATCGACTACTGCATGAGCCTGGGTGCCAAGGGCTGCATCAACCGCAGGAACTTCAAGCACTGGGGCATGCTGCCGCACTGGAAGGATCACGTGGGCTACGGCAAGTGGCTGCGCGGCGTGCGCGAGTTCGGCTCGGCCATCTGGGAAATCCTGGGTGAGCGCCGGGCTCCCAACATGGTGTTCGAGCACCCGGGCGAGACCACCATCCCGACGTCGCTGTTCGTCTGCGAGACCGGGGGCATGGTGGTCATCTGCGCCGGCACCACCGGGTACAACGCCACCGTCGACCTCAGGTACCTGTGGATGCGCCAGAAGCGGGTCCAGGGGTCACACTTCGCCAACGACGACCAGTCCTACGCCATGAACAACCTGGCCCTGGCCGGCCTGCTCGACCCCTGCATGTCCCGGGCCTTCACCTTCGACGAGCTGCCCGACGCCCACCAGCTCATGTTCGAGAACCAGCATCCCCACGGCAACATGTCGGTGCTGGTCGGAGCCACCGAGTTCGGCGCCGGCGTCACGGCCGAGGCGCCGACCGCGTCGGTGCGCGTGGCCCTGCCCGCGGACGACGTGCACGACACGCCGCATCCGTATCCCTTGTCGGAGCCGCTGCCGGGGATCGAGCCGGCGGACGACGAGATCGTTCAGTTCCCCGACGACGGCACCACGGTCGGCGACCGCATGAGCCACGGACTCATCTCGTGCTCGCCCGACGACACGCTGGAGACGGCGGGCCGGCTGATGGTCGACAAGGACGTCCATGCCGTGGTCGTGCTCGACAACGACGAGGCCGTCGGCGTCATTTCCATGACCGACATGGTGCTGGCCCGGCAGGGGCGCACCGTCGCGGAGGCCCGCCAGCTCAGCGTGCGCGAGATGATGACCGTCGGCTGCGCCACCTGCGACGCGGCGATGCCGCTGTCCGAGGCCATCACCGAGATGACCGGCAAGCGCATTCACCGCCTGGTGGTGACCGAGAAGTCGGGTGACCGCGACGTGCCCATCGGCGTCATCTCGATGACCGACATCGTGCGTCGGATGATGACCAACTGACCTTCGTCCCCATCGCGCGGAGCGCCCTCCGTGCCACCCGGAGACACCCCCCGGTGCAGCGACCGCCGCGCCGGGGGGTTCTTGCGTCGGCGCAGCGGTCCGACGTGGCGATGCGGGCCCGTGCGACGGTGGCGAAAAAAACAACCATCGCGCAAAGTAAGGCTTGAACATTTTGGAGTGTGTGATATATTAGGCGGTGCTAATGTAGCGTTCCTTGATATTTGGTGCCTCTCCTCCGGGGGATTCTGGGTGGAAAAGGCACCATAAGCCGTGTCTCCCTCATGCCGTTGTGGCCGGGAGCCGGCAGGGAGCAACTGGCAAGGGGAACTGGAAATGAGAAAACTCTTTAAGGTGTTGGCCGTGGCCCTGACGCTCGGCGCGTTCGCCACCCCGCTCAGCGACGCCAAGGCGTTCATGTTCGGCGGCGACGGCATGCACTTCAGCATGGGCGACGGCTATGGCTATGGCGGCCGTGGCTGGGGCTGGGGCGGCCCGTGGGGCGGCTATGGCCCGTATGGCTGGGGTGGCGGCCCGTGGGGCGGCTACGGCTACGGCGGCTACGGCTACGGCGGCTGGGGCGGCCCGTGGGGCGGTTACGGCCCGTACGGCTGGGGTGGCGGCCCGTGGGGCGGCTACGGCTACGGCGGCTGGGGCGGCCCGTGGGGCGGCCACGGCCCGTGGGGCGGTGGCCCTTGGGGCTACGGCGGACATCCGTTTGCCGTCGCGCCCGTCGGCGTCCCCGGCATGGTCGCGCCTACGGCCCCTGGCGCCGACAAGTAAGGTCGCCGCGGCCAGGCATGGGGACAGCGCCGGCGTGAGCGCCGGATAAGCGAAGCCCCGTGCCGGGACCTGCCGGTCCCAACTGAAGACGCGAATCGAGGACCCCCCGTCCCGGCCCCCCCGGGGCGGGGGTTTCCTTGTGCGCCGGCTCCCGTCTCGACGAGGAGCCGTCGCTGGCCCGTCGTCTTCCAGGGCTTTCGGTGATTCAACGCGGAGGTCGCGGAGTGGTCGCTGAGGACGCCGAGAAAGATTCCGCGCCGCCTCGCGGCGCATTCGTTCTGCTCTGCGACCCCTGCGGTGTCCTCAGCGTCCCCTGCGTTTCGATTGGCCGGCATCCCATCCAACGCCGAACGCACGGTCGCCATCCGGACCAGGTAGGGCGGAGTCAGTTCTTCGACTTGTCCACCAGCTTGCCCTCGGCGATCCACGGCATCATGGCGCGCAGCTTCTCGCCCACCTGCTCGATGTCGTGCTCGGCGGCGCGCCGGCGCATGGCCTTGAAGCTGGGCTGGCCGGCGGCGTTCTCCAGCATCCACTCCTTGGCGAAGCGGCCCGACTGGATGTCGTCCAGGATCTCCTTCATGCGGGCCTTGACGCCGGCGTCGATGAGGCGCGGGCCGCGGGTATAATCGCCGAACTCGGCGGTGTTGGAGATGGAATACCGCATGTTGGCGATGCCGCCCTCGTACATCAGGTCGACGATCAGCTTGACCTCGTGCAGGCACTCGAAATAGGCCATCTCCGGCGCGTAGCCGGCCTCGACCAGGGTCTCGTAGCCGGCCAGGACCAGCGACGTCAGGCCCCCGCACAGCACGCTCTGCTCGCCGAACAGGTCGGTCTCGCACTCCTCGCGGAAGGTGGTCTCGATGACCCCCGAGCGCCCGGCCCCCAGGGCCGAGGCGTACGACAGCGCCACCTCCAGCGCGTTGCCGGTGGCGTCCTGGGCCACCGCCACCAGGGACGGCACGCC
>JANQFP010000071.1 GCA_028277795.1 Rhodospirillales bacterium | reverse complement strand
AAGCTCGTCGTCACCCTCAATGCCATGGTCCGCGACAACAAACCGTGGACACCACCACAAACCATCAAGGCTTGACAGCAGACACAGTCGCTTGCGTTTCAATTCACGCACGGACCTCTCCCGTCTTACGCACCGAGGGCGATCAGGATCGCCGGCATGGTGACGGCGGCAGCGAGGGTGGTGGCGGTGATGATGCCGGCCAGTAGCGACGTGTGGCCGCCCATCTGGCGGGCCAGCACGTAGGCCGAGGCCGACACCGGGACCGAGGCGAACATCACCGTGACCGAGGCGGCGAGGCCGCCGACGCCGAAGGCGAGGCAGGCCAGATAGGCCAAGGCCGGCAACACCGCGAGCTTGACCGCTGACGCGACCGCCACCCGGGCGCCGTGGGCGCGCACGGCGGCGAAGTCGAGTCCGGCGCCCACCGCCAGCAGGGCGAGCGGCAGCGCCGCCCGCCCCAGGATTTCCAGCAACGGGCCGATCACCGGCGGCAGGGCGATGCCGCCGGCGTTCAACGCGCCACCCAACGCGCACGCCAGGATCAGGGGATTGCGGATCACCGACCCGACGATGGTCCCCAGTCCACCCGCTGTGCCGGCGGGGGCGGCGTAGCGGGCCAGGGCGGCGACGCTGACCACGTTGACCAGCGGCACGGCGACCACGATGGCGACCGCGGTCAGCGACCGCCCGGCCTCGCCGAACAGGGCCGCGGCGGCGGCGAAGGCCACGTAGACGTTGGGACGGATGGCGCCCTGCAGGACCGACGTGAAGGCGGCACCGTCGGCGCCCAGCCGTCGGCGCGCCGCCAGCAGCACCGCGGCGGCCGCCAGGATGGCGCAGGCCAGCGCCGCCGCCATGGGCGCCACCTCCAGGCCCTCCAGGTCCGCCGTCGCCGCGCTGGTGACCAGCAGCGAGGGGAAGAAGACGTAGTAGGTGACTCGCTCCGCCGGGGCCCAGAAGGGCTCGGGCACCACACCGGCGCGCCGGAACAGGTAGCCCATCATGATCAGCGCGAAGATGGGCGCCAGCGCCGCGGCGATGTCCGTCATGTCCGGTCCGCGGCCTTCAGCGCATCGAGGGCGCCCTGCAGGATGTAGGCGGCGGCGGCCTTGTCCACCACCTGGGCGCGGCGGCGGCGCGACAGGTCCGCCTCGCGCACCAGCATGCGCTCCACCGCCGCCGTCGACAGGCGCTCGTCCCAGAAGGCCATGGCGACGTCCACGACCTTGCCGAGGTTGGCGGCGAACTGGCGCACCGACTGGCACCGCGGCCCTTCGGTCCCGTCCATGCTGACCGGCAGACCGATGACCAGCCCGCCTACATCGTGGTCGTCGATGATGCCGCGGAGGCGCCCGGCGTCGGCGGCGAAGCGGGTGCGGCGCAGGGTCTCGTAAGGCGTGGCCACGGTCCGCGTGACGTCGGACAGGGCGAGGCCGATGGTCTTGGCGCCCACGTCCAGGCCGAGCAGCCGCTGGCCGGGCTCCAGCCGGGCCTCCAGATCGCGCACACTTCCTTCGATCCGTTCCATGGCCGCGCACCCTACCGTTGGTCGGCAGGGCGCGTCGAGTCGGGGGCGGCCGCCCGTGGGGTGGCAAGAAGACCGTGGTGGATTGCCGCCCCTTGCCGTATCATGGTCTCTAACCCCTTGTTATTCCAGTTCATCGACGTCGGGGGTGTGGGGACCTTGGAGATGCGGGTGTGGGCCGGTTCCGGGGGGCGCCGGCGGGGTGTCCGGCCGGTCGCCGCCGCCGTCCTCCTGCTCGTCCTGGCATCGGCCGCGGGGGCCGAGGAGCCGCCGCCGACCACCTTCATGGGAATCGAGGTCGCGCCGGCATCGGGCGCCTATCTGGTGGTCAAGGACGTCAACATCCGCGCCGCGCCGAAGACCGCCGGCAAGCGCCTCGGTGGCCTCAAGCGGGGCGCCCACGTGGAGGCGGTCGGGTCCGCCGCCCGCGGCGGCTGGCTGGCGGTGCGCCAGGGCGACGACGACCTGGGGTTCGTCTATGCGCCGGTGCTGGTGCCCCTGATCGACGGGGCTCTGGACAGCGACCTGAAGGGCATGGCCCAGGGGCCGGACGGCACCCGCTGCGCCTACGTGGTCCGCTTCACCGGCAAGAGCCAAGTGCCGGGCCAGCTCTTCGACACCGCCGACTACGACGTGGCGTGGACCTGCGAAGGGGACGGCCGCAAGGTGGCGTTCTCCGCCTACATGTTCATCACCGAGGCGCCGTACAACATGTCGCGCCGACCGGTCTACCAGATCAGCGTCGACGTCCTCGACATCGCCGGTGGCTACGAGGAGATCCTGTCCACCGTGCTGCTCTATCGCCGCGACAAGGCGCAGGTGGTCCTCGACAGCGTGACCATGGACCCGTACGCCGCGTCCGATCCGATCGGCAAACGGTCCGCCGGGACCGTCCGCGACGCCCTCGTCGCCGCCGTCGAGATGACGGCCTCGTCGTGGAACGCCAAGGTGCTGGAGGACCTGGACCGTGCGGCGGATGAACGCGGGGGGCCGGCGAGACCGGGAGGTGATTGAACGCGGAGCGAGGACGCTGAGGGCGCAAAGGATGAGTCCCGCGCCGCGTCGCGGCGCATTCCCTGTCCTCCCCGTCCGTCCGCAACAATCCGCGCCGTGCGCCTCGACTCCCCGGCCGGACGCCCCGCCCGCCGCCGTTGCGACACGCCCAACCCCGAAAAACCACCCCAAGCCTTTGATGAGACATATGTCCTTGCCCACGGCCCGCTGGAGAACTGTCAGCATATGTCTACAACTGTCGGCATTTTTCCAAATTATCTTTTCATTCCAAAAACATGATATGCGACACGCCGACTTGCCCGCGTCCCACCCCACCATGTCCGGCCCGACCAGAAACCGATGTGGGATTGTAGTCGTATTTTTTCCGAAATACAAGATAATGTTCCTGCATTCCCTCAAGCCATGTTGCGCGTGGGAAGGGAACGCATTGGGGCGGTCCGGCGGGGTGCGGGGGACCAGCGTCGCGGCCGGCCCCGATTGTCGGATCAATCGCGTGAAGCGGGCACGGCCCCGAGGGCCCCGCCCATCCCGAGGCAATCTGCTCGTATTGACAATGTGTATACGAGGGCGCAAAGTGCCGTCCATGTCGAAGGGACATTCGTTGTCTTCCGGAAGGTCGAAGACCGCGGCCGTGGCGGTCGCGGAACGCTCTTCGGCGACCGACGTGAAGGGCAGCATCAACCTGCGCATCGAGGCGAACACCCGCCGCCTCATCGACGACGCGGCGGCGATCCTCGGCAAGACGCGCACCGAGTTCATGATCGAGAGCGCCCGGCGGCAGGCCATCGACGTGCTGCTCGATCAGCGGCTCTTCGTGCTCGACCCGGCGCGCTACGACGCCTTCATGCACGCGCTCGACAATCCTCCGGCGCCGGGACCGAAGCTCCGGTCGCTGCTGCGCCGGGTTCCGGCATGGGAGAGATAGGCCAAGAGCCCGACCGCCCCGGCCCGCGCCTTTCGGCCCCCATACCCCTGACCGCCGACCACGACCTCTCGGCCTTCGACTGCGGCGAGCCGGCGCTGAACGACTGGTTGCGGCACCGCGCACTGAGGAACGAAAGCCGGTTCTCGCGAACCTATGTGGTCTGCGAGGGAAACCGGGTGGTCGCCTATGTCTGCATCTCCGCCGGGGCGGTGGAACGGGCGGCCGCTCCGGGCAAGGTCCGGCGCAATGCCCCCAACACCATCCCGGTCTCGGTGATCGGGCGGCTCGCGGTCAGCCGCGACCACGCGGGTAAAGGGCTCGGGGCCGACATCCTGGCGGACGCCCTGCGCCGCATCGCGGTAGCCTCGCAGAGCATCGGCATCGGGGCGGTGCTCGTCCACGCCAAGGACGACGTGGCCAAGCGCTTCTACATGAGATGCGCGGAGTTCATCGAATACCCGACCGACAGCCGAACCCTGTTCCTCCCCATCGAAACCGTGGTCGCGGCCTTTGGCTGACTCGGATTTCTCACCAATTGGCCGCACTCAGGGACTCACCATATGGGTGCAGTCCATTCCTATGACCCCGTTTTCCTGACCTTGTTTTCACTGACCCCGATTTCACGCATAATGTCATAAAGAATTGAAGCATCTTTTGGTTTAGTGCTTATGGCTCTGTCCACTCACTACCGCAATCTGGACATCTATTTTCTGTCCAGTCCTGACCACCTTGGGAATAGCCGTTGGAAACAAGATTGGGGTGGGAGCACGGTTTGGGGCTCTTACAGCGTACGCACAAGGAAATTCCTCCGTCCCAATTGTGCTCAATACGCTGCTGTATAGCGCCATCTCTATGGCATTTCCTGGACTGTTCGCACCTTCCTTCCGCTTCGTACTCCCATTTGCCCCAGGCATGGACGGGGCCGCGTCTCTCCATGGCCCCATCCCTCGTGCATAGCCGCGCTTGCTCGCATGAGCCCTCCGCCATGTACTTCCATTCACCCCAAGTATGGACGGGGCCCCGCTTCTCCGTGACGCCGTCCCTCAGACATCGCCGCGCCTGCAAACAGGAGTCTTCCGCCTCGTAAAACCAGTCGCCCCATTTGTGCCCAAGCAATGAGCATAATATTCCTAACGGCATGCCAATTTTCCCTTTCGACTCGAATTTTAACTGAAGATTTCTTGCAAAAGTCCAGTGGACATGTCTTGATTGTTGCATAATATCCAGAAGTATATGTCTTGATTGTTGAACGGCTGGCATCGGCTCGTCAACATTCAAGACCTGACCCCTTTTGCGTGCGCCACTGTCCGTGCCCATCCAGTTGGTCGCCCTGATCCTCCTCGCCCTCTACCCCGCCATCGCCACCTGGCTGCCGGGGATGGTGTTCGGGTGAGAACAATCGCGGACATTCCGCGATCCCGATTGACCATGTTTCCTCAGCGCAGAACGCAGAGAGGATCCAGAGGTGGGAGAAAGACCCGGAATCGGTACGTTTTGTCCCGATATCCCCACTGTAATTGGTGCTGCGCGACGCGACTTACTCGCTCTGCAGTGTCGGCGGTAGATAAGCTTCCATCTGCCAAGGCCCCTGGTAGTTCCCGATCAGACCATCAGGCGGCACCTCCATCCCGGCTATGGCGGCCACCTGCCCGAGGCAGCGGCTCAGGTGGCCGCGCAGGAGTTCCAACCCATCAAAGTACGCCTGCCGCACGTCGGGCGGACGGCGGAAGTCGCTGAAACGGGGGTGGGACGGCCCATCGTCGTCGCGCTTCAACAGCTCTTCGAAGGTCATGAACTGACGGATGCCAAGCGCCATCGCGTCGATCAGCAGGTAGAGCGGTCCGTCTCGCACCTCCGCCAATTCAACCTGTTTGTCGACGAGCAGAGACCGGATTTCGCCAAGGGATTTTAGGGCGTTGTCGATGCAGTCGTCGCAGCACTCCCATGCCGATAGCACCCGGCGGTCGCTCAGTCGGATCACGACTTCACGGGCCGCCTGCCGTTCGCGGTCCTTCGGATTGACCGCGATGCTGACGAACGGAAGGTTGAGCGTTACGTCTCCCAGCCGATTGCTGGCTTGTCGCCGTGCCCGCGCGAGTAAGGCGGTCAAGTCAAACTTGAAGGGAATTGCGCCGCTCCTCATTGGTGAGACCTCGCTCGAATTTTGGTGCTCGAAGATATTTGGGGGAAATTTACTATTTGCCCAATTCTTCTTCGCCCGGGTTCGAAGGCCACTTTACCCCCCCTCAATTCATCCCTACCCGGCCAGCGCCCGCTCCACGGCTTCCGGCTCGCTTTCGATGACGGTGAGGAGGACGCGGGCGGCGCGATCCGGGAGGCGACGGCCCTGTTCCCAGTCCTGCACGGCGCGGGCATCGAGGCCAAAGCGCTCGGCAAAGGCCCGGCGGCTCAGCTTCATGCGCCGACGCAACGCGCGGATGCGCTCGGCGCTGGGGTCGTCGACCAGGCGGCAGGGAAGCTCGGTCTCGCCCCGCACGTGGGCGAGGACCTCGCCCAGGGCCTGTTCGACCTCCCGTCCCAGGGGGGTGCGTTTGGCGGTCATGTGTCGCGTCCCTCCTTCTTGATGGCGGCGACCAGTTTGGTCCAGGCCTTCCGGTCGGCTGGCGACAGATCCTGGCGGTCGGCCTTGGCAAACGCGGTCAGCAAATAGATCGCCCCGGGGCCAGCATGGTAGAAATACAGGGTCCTGATGCCGCCCCGCTTGCCACGGCCGGACCCGGCCCAGCGCAGCTTGCGGATGCCGCCGGTCCCGGGGATCACCGGCGCCGCCAGGGGGTCGGTGGCGATTGCGGTTTCCATGGCCTTGCGAACCTCCGGCGTCGCCACCTTGCGGATGGCGCGCTCGTAGGTGGCCGTGGTGAAGACCTCCATCGCGGCCGATTATGCGGCACTGCCGCATGTATGGCAATATGAATCGATGCGACATTGCCGCAAGTGAAGGCCCCTCACCCGAACCGGTTGTTGCGCGGGAAGCCCCTGGGCGCCTTGCGGCCGGCCTGGGCGCGGCGGCCTTGCCAGTCGGCGAGGTCGGTGAAGGTGGTGACGCCGCGGCCGGTGCGCCAGGTGAGGCCGTCGGCGGCCACAAAGGTCTTGATGTCGGCCAGGCCGCCCTTGGCATGGCGCTGCAGGATGACGCCGCGGCCGCGGGCCATCACCGGCACCTCGGCCAGGGGGAAAAGCAGCAGGCGGCCGTTCTGGCCGATGGCGGCGACGGTGTCCGCCCCCTCCTCGACCATCGCCGCAGCGACGGCCTCCTCGCCGCTGCCCAGGTTGAGCACCTGCCGGCCGCCGCGGGTCTGGGCGATGACGTCGGCCTCGTCCACCTGGAAGCCGCGGCCGGCGTCGGAGGCCACCAGGCGGCGGGCGCCGGGGCGGTGGACGAACATGTCGGCCACGTCGTGGCCCTCGGGCAGGTCGACCATCAGGCGCAGGGGCTCGCCGTGGCCGCGGCCGCCGGGCAGGCGGTCGCCGCCGACCGTGTAGAAGCGGCCGTTGGTGGCCAGGATCACCACCTTGTCGGTGGTCTGGGCGTGGAACGCGAAACGGCCCCGGTCGCCCTCCTTTTAGCGCACTTCCGATGCGTCGGCGAGGTGGATTATCGCGCCAGTGCGCGGTCCACGGCGTCCGGCTCGCTCTCGATGACGGTGAGAAGGACGCTGGCGGCGCGGTCGGGGAGGCGGCGGCCCTGCTCCCAGTCCTGCACGGCGCGGGCGTCGAGGCCGAAGCGGTCGGCGAACCCTTGGCGGCTCAGCTTCATGCGCTTGCGCGGCACACGGATACGCTCGGCGCTGGGGTCGCCTACGAGGCGGCAGGGTAGATCGGTCTCGCCTCGGACGTGAGCGAGCACCTCGCCCAGGGCCTGTTCGACCTCCCCCCAAAGGCGTGCGTTTGGTGGTCATGAGTCGCGTTCTTCAATCGCCGCTGATGTTGCCGCGATGAAGCATAACGAACAAGACGATAAATGCGGCATTGCCGCAGCCGCGCCTCACTCCAGCGGCAACGACAGCAGGCCGTCGGCGAGCTTGGGGTCGAACCAGGTGGACTTGGGGGGCATGATCTGGCCGGCGTCGGCCACCGCCATGAGGTCGTCCAGGCTGGTCGGATGGAGGGCCACGGCGGCGGCGAAATCGCCCGAATCGACCCGCGCCGCCAGGGCCTCCAGACCCCGGCCGCCGCCCAGGAAGTCGATTCGCGGATCGGTGCGCGCATCGCCGATGCCCAGGACCGGCGCCAGCAGGCGTTCGGTCAGCAGGCTCACGTCCAGGAGCTCCACCGGCGGCGCGTCGGCCGGCGGGTGGCGGCGCACGGTGAGCGCGTACCAGCGGCCGGCCAGGTAGAGGCCGAAGCGGCGGGGACGGTCGGGGCGCACCGGGCCGTCGGCCGGGTGCACCTCGAAATCCTCGCCGATGCGCGTCAGCAGGGCGTCGGCATCCAGGCCGGCCAGGTCCCGGACCAGGCGGTTGTAGTCGAGGATGCGCACCTGGTCCCGGGGAAAGGCGACGGCGAGGAAGGTCCCCGCCGCCCCGTCGCCGGCGTCGCGGCGGGTGGCGGCCACCCGCGAGGCCGCCGCCGAGCGGTGGTGGCCGTCGGCAATGTACAGCGCGTCCATGCCCTCGAAGGCGGCGGTCAGGCGGCCCACCTCGCCGGGGTCGGAAACCGCCCACACCGCATGCTCGACCCCGTCCACGGTGGCGGTGGCGGCCGGCGGCCGGTCCACGTTGCGCCAGACGACGTCGGCGATCTCGGCGTTCTCCCGGTGCACCACCAGCACCGGGCCGGTGTGGGCGGCCACCGCCTCGATCTGGCGCACCCGGTCGGTCTCCTTGTCGGGACGGGTCAACTCGTGGCGGCGGATGCGCCCGCCGTCGTAGGCGGCCACCGAGGCGCCGCCGGCGATGCCGGTCTGCACGTGGCCGCCGGCGCTCATGCGGTAGACGTAGAAGCACGGAACCGGGTCGCGCACCAGGACGCCGCCGGCGATCAGGGCCTCCATGTTCTCGGCCGCCTTGGCGTAGACCTCGGGGGCGTACGGATCGACGCCGTCGGGCAGATCGATCTCGGCGCGGGAGACATGGAGGAAGCTCGCCGGATTGCCGGCCGCGCGCTGGCGCGCCTCGTCGGCCGTGACCACGTCGTAGGGCGGCGCCGCCACCTGGGCGGCGCGCTCCGCCGCCGGGCGCAGGGCGGCGAACGGACCCATCAACGGCGTGGTCACCGGAGTTCCTAAGCCGCCACGCCGGGCAGGTCGGCGATGGCCTCCTTGAGCGCCGCCTCGTCGTAGGCCTCGTCCCGCAGCTTGCCGGCGAAGTAGTCGGTGTAGGCCTGCATGTCGAAATGGCCGTGGCCCGACAGGTTGAACAGGATGGCGCGGCTCGTCCCCTCCGCCTTGCAGGCCTCCGCCTCGCGGATCACGGCGCGGATGGCATGGGTGGCCTCCGGCGCCGGCACGATGCCTTCGGCGCGGGCGAACCGGACGCCGGCGGCGAAGCACTCGAGCTGGTCCAGGGCCTCGGCCTCGATCAGCCCCAGGGCCTTGATGTGGCTGACCAGGGGCGACATGCCGTGGTAGCGCAGGCCGCCGGCGTGGATGCCCGAAGGCACGAACGAAGAGCCCAGGGTGTACATCTTCATCAGCGGCGTCAGGTGGGCGGTGTCCCCGAAGTCGTAGGCGAACGACCCGCGGGTGAGGGTCGGGCAGGCCGACGGCTCGACGGCGACGATGCGCACGTCGCGGCCGCCGCGCAGACGTTCACCCAGATACGGGAAGGCGAGGCCGGCGAAGTTGGAGCCGCCGCCGGCGCAGGCGATGACCACGTCCGGGGCGTCGTCGGCCATGGCCATCTGCTCCATGGCCTCGAGGCCGACCACCGTCTGGTGCAGCAGCACGTGGTTGAGCACGCTGCCCAGGGCGTACTGGGTGTCGTCGCGGGCCACCGCCATCTCCACCGCCTCGGAGATGGCGATGCCCAGGCTGCCCGTGGAGTCCGGATGCCTGGCCAGGATGGCGCGGCCCGACTCGGTCTCCTCGCTGGGGCTGGCCACGCAGCGGGCGCCATAGGTCTCCATCAGGGCGCGGCGGTAGGGCTTCTGCTCGAAGCTGACGCGCACCATGTAGACGTCCACCGGCAGCCCGAACAGGGCGCCGGCGAAAGCCAGCGACGACCCCCACTGGCCGGCCCCGGTCTCGGTGGTCAGGCGCTTGGTGCCGTCGTACTTGTTGTAGAAGGCCTGGGCGACGGCGGTGTTGGGCTTGTGGCTGCCGGCCGGGCTGACGCCTTCGTACTTGTAGTAGATGCGGGCCGGGGTCTCGAGGGCGCGCTCCAGGCGCCGGGCCCGATGCAGCGGCGTCGGCCGCCACAGGGCATAGACATCGCGCACCGGATCGGGGATCTCCACCTCCCGCTCGACGCTCATCTCCTGGGCCACCAGGGACGGCGGGAAGATGGGCAGCATGTCGTCGGGGCCCACCGGTTGCCCGGTGCCGGGATGGAGCACCGGCGCCAGGGGCTCGGGCAGGTCGGCAGCCAGGTTGTACCAGGCACGCGGGATGCGGTTTTCGGGCAGCAGGTACTTGGTGGTCTCGGTCACGGCGGGGTCCCCCCGGGGTCGTCAGGTGCGGGCGCGCCCCGTTCTAGCCCACTTCGCTCCCGGCCGCCACGGGGGACTCATCCGGACATCCCTCGACACGCGGCTGCGCCGCCGCTCAGGATGAGGGAAATTCTTGATTTACAATAAACTTCCTAATGCTGAGCAGGCGCGTCAACGCCGTGTCGAAGCATCCCCGCGCGGGGTGGACTTCGCGGGTCCGGGACTCAGCCTTCGGCGATGCGCAGGGCGACGAAGCGCAGGCCGCCCTGGCCTTCGACCAGCAGCAGCACCGACTTGCGGCCGGCGGCCCGGGCCTCGCGGACCTTCTCCTCGATGTCGGCCGGGGTGCTCACCTCCTCCTGGGACACCTCGACGATCAGGTCGCCGGGGCGGATGCCCTTGCCGGCGGCCGAGCCGTCCTGGTCCACGTCGGTCACCACCACGCCCTTGGCATCGTCGTCCAGGTCGAACCGCTGGCGCAGGCCGTCGGTCACCGAGGACAGGGACAGGCCGAGGGACGCAATGGTGCGCTCGACCCCGCCGCCGCCGCCCCGGCCGCCGCGCTTGGCCACCCGGACCTCGTCCTCGGGCAGCAGGCCGATCTCCACCTCCACGGTGACCTTTGCGTTGTCCCGCCACAGGATCACGTCCACGTCCTTGCCGACGATGGTGTCGGCGACGATGCGCGGCAGCTTGCGCATCTCGGGGACCTCGCGGCCGTCGAACCGGAGGATCACGTCGCCGGCACGGATGTCGGCCTTCTCGGCCGGGCCGTCCTGAATGACGCTGGCGACCAGGGCGCCGGTGGCCTCCTCCAGGCCCAGGGTCTCGGCGATCTCGTCGGTGACCGCCTGGATGTGCACGCCCAGCCAGCCGCGGCGCACCACGCCGTGCTCGATCAGCTGCTTGATCACCGGTTCGGCCGAGTTGCTGGGGATGGCGAAGCCGATTCCGACGCTGCCCCCCGACGGCGAGTAGATGGCCGTGGCGACCCCGATCACCTCGCCGTCCAGGTTGAACATGGGGCCGCCCGAGTTGCCGCGGTTGATGGAGGCGTCGGTCTGCAGGAAGTCGTCATAGGGCCCGGCGTTGATGTCGCGGCCGCGGGCCGAGATGATGCCCGCGGTCACCGTGCCGCCCAGCCCGAAGGGGTTGCCGATGGCCAACACCCAGTCGCCCACGCGGGCGCCGTCGGAATCACCGAATTTGATGGCCGGCAGCTTGCGGTCGGTCTGAATCTTGAGGACGGCCAGGTCGGTCTTGGCGTCGCGGCCGATGACCTTGGCCGGCAGCCGCGTGTCGTCCTGGAGGACGACGGTGATCTCGTCGGCGTCCTGGATCACGTGGTTGTTGGTGACCACGTAGCCGCCGCCGTCGACGATGAACCCGGAGCCCAGCGACGTGGCCCGGCGGCGGCGTTCCTCCTTGGGCCGGTTGCGGTCGAAGAACTCCTTGAAGAACTCCTCGAACGGCGAGCCGGGAGGAAGCTGCGGCAGCTCCATGCCCCCCCGCCCCTCGACCACCTGGGTGGTGGAGACGTTGACCACCGACGGCAGCAGCTTCTCGGCCAGCCCGGCGAAGCTGTCCGGCGGCGCCTTGGCCTGGGCCGCTGCCGACGCCAGAAGCGCCGCGGCCGCCAGAGCCGCGACCAGCACGCGCCCGCCCGCCCGCCGGCCATCGGGACCGTGGGCCGGGTCGGGTCGTCTGTTGGGGGTCACCACGAGGTTCTCCATCCGGTCATTCCTTAATCCCTACGCCGCCGGCGGAAATAGGCCCGCCTGCATTTAGTCCTGAATCGCCCGGCTTTCAAGCGGCCGGTCGTGACCCGCGACGGGGTCCTTTGTCGCCGGCAATTGTGTCGGAACGGTGGCGCGCCGCGCCGGCTCACGCCCTCGTGATGGCCTCCGCCGGCCGCCCTCACCCACGGATCAGCCACACCACGCCGACGCCGGCCACGGCGGCCACGACCCCCGCCGTCCGCAGGCTGCTCGGCGGCTGCGCCAGCACCACCAGCATCATGCGCTTCATGGCCTCCGGGAACAGGGCGTAGGCCGCGCCTTCGATGGCCACGGCCAGACCCAGGGCCGTGGCCAGGGCGGTCAGCAGCTCGGACATGACGATCCCCCGCGGCCCCCCGGACGCCGTGCGTCCAAGCCTAGTCGTCTCGCTCGGACACCGGGTGTCCTCCGGCGGGGACGGCGCACCGGCCCCGGATCACTACCTTGTCTTCCCGCCCTCGCCGGTCCCGTACGGGCTGGCCCCGGAGATGTCGCCGAAGAAGCGGAAGAAGTCGCTGTCGGGGCTCAGCACCATGGTCGTGTCTTCGGCGCCCAGGGCCTGCCGGTAGGCGTTCATGGAGCGGTAGAAGGCGAAGAACTCGGGGTCCTTCCCGTAGGCCTCGCCGAGGATGCGGTTGCGCTCGCCGTCGCCCTCGCCCCGCAGGACCTGGGCGTTGCGCTCGGCCTCGGCCAGGATCACGGTCTTCTGGCGGTCGGCGTTGGAGGTCACCTGCTGCTTGATCTCCTCGCCCTCGGCGCGCAGCAGGTTGGCCTCGCGCTCGCGCTCGGACCGCATGCGGTCGTAGACGTTCTTGGAGATGTCCTCGGGCAGGTCAGTGCGGCCGATGCGCAGGTCGACAACCTCGATGCCGAAGGTCTTGGCCGGGCCTTTCAACTGGTCCTGGATGTTCTGCATGATGTCGTCACGCTTGGGCGACAGCAGGTCGGACAGGGGATGCAGGCCGAGCTGGGCGCGGACGGACGAGTTCATGGTCTTGCCGAAGCGGTCGCGCAGCCGCGTCTCATCCTGCACCGACTGGAAGAAGCGCAACGGGTCGAGGATGCGATACCGCGCAAAGGCATCGACGTTGATGCGCTTCTGGTCCGAAAGGATCACCTCTTCGGGCGGCGGGTCCAGGTCGAGGACGCGCTTGTCGTAGTACAACACGTTTTGGACGAACGGCAGCTTCACGTTGAGGCCCGGGTCTCGGATCACCCGCTTGGGCTCGCCGAACTGGAGCACGATAGCCTGGACCCTTTGGTCGACCGTGAACAGAGCGCCGAACGCGACCAGCCCGGCAATGAACACGGCGAGGGCGATCAGGGCCAGTGACATCTTGTTCATCGGGTCTGGCCTCCACCTCGTTTCTGCAGCTCGGGCAGCGGCAGGTAGGGGACCACGCCCTGGCCTCCCTGGCCCCTGTCGATGATCACCTTGTTGGCACCGCGCAGGACCTCCTCGAGGGCCTCCAGGTAGAGGCGGCGGGTCGTCACGTCCTTGGCGGCGAGGAAGGTCTCATAAACCGAGAGGAACCGTTTGGCTTCGCCCTGGGCCTCCTTGATCACCTTTTCCTTGTAGGCCTCCGCCTCCTGGTTGATTCGCGCCGCTTCGCCACGGGCGGTGGGAATGATCCGGTTGCGGTAGGCGACCGCCTCGTTCTGCTTGCGCTCCTTGTCCTGGCGGGCCCGCTGCACCTCGTTGAAGGCGTCGATGACCGGCTGCGGCGGGTCCACCTTGAGCAACTGCACCTGGGTCACGGAGATGCCGGCGCCGTAGCTGTCGAGGATATCCTGGAGCACCTCCAGCATGCGCTGCTCGATCTGCTGGCGCCCGCCGGTCAGGGCCTCCTGCAGAGGCGACTGGCCGACCACCTCGCGCATGGCGCTTTCAGCGGCCACCTTCACCGTCGTCTCGGGATCGCGGATGTTGAACAGGAACTCGCCGGCGTCCTTGATGCGCCAGAACACGGTGAAGTCCACGTCGGCGATGTTCTGATCGCCGGTCAGCATCAGGCTTTCCTCGGGGATGTCGCGGGCCGCGGTGAGGCCGCGCACGTCGGCAGCGCCGCGGAAACCCACGTCGACCCGGTTGATGCGCTCGACCTTGGGCGTCAGGGTCGTGCCGATGGGCGCCGGGAAGAACCAGTTGAGGCCCGGCTGCGTGGTCTCGACCCACTTGCCGAACAGCAGCACCACTCCCTGCTCGTCGGGCTGGACCCGGTAAAGCCCGGTCAGGGTCCAGACCACCAGGGCGACGAGGAACAGGATGACGATGCCGCGGACGCCGCCGAAGCCGCCCGGCAACAGGCGCTTCAAGCGGTCCTGGCTGCGCCGCAGGAGCTCTTCGATGTCCGGGGGTTGGGGCGGGGTCGGTCCTCGCCCCCACGGACCCTGGCCACCGCCACCCCAGGGGCCGCCACCTTTAGGTGTCCATGCCATGAATTGAACCTTGGTTGCGTCGGTTTTTTGGCGTCGACCGTTGTATTCTGCGTTTCTAATGTTACTTGAAAGCCAGCGCCAATGCCTTATAGGACAGCTTCTCGGGCCGCGCAACGGACATGCGTGCAACGGCGCCGTCACCGCAATATGGGTTCAGGACGTGGAGGGAGCAAGCATGAGCGAGGCCATGGAGCAACAAATTTTCGAGGCGCTCCGGTCGGTCAAGGACCCGGACCGGGGTCAGGACATCGTCAGCCTCAACATGGTGTCCGGCTTGGCCGTCAAGGATGGCCACGTGGCTTTCGCCATCGAGGTCGACCCCCAGCGCGGCGCCAGGATGGAGCCGGTGCGCAAGGAGGCCGAGCAGGTGGTCCATGCGCTGCCCGGCATCCTGTCGGCGACCGTGGTGCTCACGGCCGAGCGCGAGGACGCGGGTCCGGCGGCCCCGCGCACGGCGCCCGGTCAGGACGCGTCCATGCTGCCCGGCGTCAAGGCCATCGTCGCCGTGGCCTCCGGCAAGGGCGGCGTCGGCAAGTCGACGACGGCAGTCAACCTGGCCCTGGCCCTGTCCGCCGGCGGCCACACGGTGGGCCTGCTGGACGCCGACATCTACGGGCCCTCCATGCCGCGCATGCTGGGCATCTCGGGCGAACCGACGTCGAGCGACGGCCAGACCTTGGACCCCATGGAGAACCACGGCATCAAGTGCATGTCCATGGGCTTCCTGGTCGAGGAGGAGACCCCCATCATCTGGCGCGGCCCGATGGTGCAGTCGGCCCTGCAGCAGATGATGCGGGACGTCAACTGGGGCGAGTTGGACGTGATGGTCGTCGACATGCCGCCGGGCACCGGCGACGCCCAGCTCACCATGGCCCAGCAGGTGCCGCTGACCGGCGCCGTCATCGTGTCGACGCCGCAGGACATCGCCCTGGCCGACGCCCGCAAGGGCCTCAACATGTTCCGCAAGGTGGACGTGCCGGTGTTCGGCATCGTCGAGAACATGAGCTATTTCGTCTGCCCCCACTGCGGCGAGCGCACCGAGATCTTCAGCCACGGCGGCGCCCGCGAGGAGGCGGCGCTGCTGGCCACCGGCTTCCTGGGCGAGGTGCCGCTGGACGTGGAGATCCGCGAGACCTCCGACGGCGGCCACCCCATCGTCGCCTCGAAGCCGGACAGCCCCCACGCCAAGGCCTATCTGGCCATCGCCGAGGCGGTGTGGGACCGCATCACCCAAGCCCAAGGCAAGGCCCAGGCCGCGGCCCCGCGCATCGTCATGCAGTGACCGGCGCCCGTAGCCGACCGGAAAGGCCCCTGCGGGGGCCTTTTTCGTTGGGGTCCGGGCTCGCGGGTCGGCGCATTCGAATCCCGAAGCGCTTGCCTTATTGTGATATCAATGATATCAAAAATATCAATGATATCATCAACGCAACGGTGACGCCGTGGCCCAGTTGATCGTCCGCGGACTCGACGACGACCTGGTCCGGACCCTCAAAGTCCGTGCTGCCCGGCATGGCCGTTCGGCCGAGGCCGAACACCGCGCCATCCTGGAGAGCGTGTTGCGGCCGCCCGAGGAGGACTTCGCCCGCTTGGCCGCCGAGCTGCGCGACCGAACCCGGGGACGGGTGCGGGCGGACAGTGGCGATCTGGTCCGCGAGATGCGGGACGAGAGGTGATCGACACCGCCGTCGTCGATGCCAGCGTCGCCGTCAAGTGGGTGGTTGCCGAGCCCGACAGCGAGGCCGCCGTCGCGCTGACGGGTGCCGCGCTCACCGCGCCCGACCTGTTGCTTCCCGAGTGCGCCAACGTCCTGTGGAAGCGGATTTCCCGCGGGGAATTGGCTGTGGACGAGGCGCTCCTGGCCGTTCACGCCCTCGCGATGGCGCCGGTGACCATCGTGCCGTCGCGCGACATCCTCGCCGACGCCCTGCGCCTGAGCGCCGCGCTCGACCATCCGGTCTACGACTGCTTGTACCTGGCCCTGGCGTCCCGCGACTCGGTGCCCCTGGTGACCGCGGACCGGCGGTTCGCCGACAGCGCATGGCGCGATGCCAGGGTCGGGCCGCTCATCCGGCTGCTCGGCGAACCTTTGACCTGAACCGCAGCCGCCTGTGGCCCGTGCCGGCAAATACGTTTCTTACGCCTCCGGCCGGTCGAGCACCTCCATCAGCTCGCGCCATTCGCGCTTGGACAGCCCGCTGTCTTCCTGGGTGGGTCGGGCGCCGGCGGCGAGGGCGCGAACCACGTCCAGGGCTTTGGCCGACAGCGTCGCCCCGCCCATGCGGTAGTTCATGAAGGCATCAAAGGTGGCCGGCACCCAACGGCGCAGCGTATCCAGCATCACGTCGGCATAGACCCGGATCTCGTACTGGGCGTGGCGGTCGGCGCGCAACGACAGGAAATGCAGCAGGTTGTGCAGGTCGATCTTCCAGTACCACTGGGTATAGGTGTTCAGCGTCAGGTTCATGCGCGCCAGCTCGCGGGCCAGCCCGACCCGGTCCGGGTCCAGCGGATCGCCCTGGTCGTCCTCGTTGAGCATCTCCTGGTAGTGGCCGTAGCAACGCTCGGCGTCCTCGCGCAGCAGCGCCAGCACGTGCGCCGCCTCGTCGCCCTCCAGCACCGCGCCGCGGCCCTGGCGGTTGGACCGCGACTGGGTGCCGAGCTGGTCGGGGGCCGGGACGTAGTACTCCCGGTCGAGGATGGAATAGCGCGCCGAGTACTCGTTGACGTTGGCGGTGCGGTGGCGGATCCACTGGCGAGCCACGAAGATGGGCAGCTTCACGTGGTACTTGATCTCGCACATCTCGAAGGGCGTGGTGTGGCGGTGGCGCATCAGGTAGTTGATGAGCCCCGCGTCGTCCCGGGCTTGGCGCGTGCCCTTGCCGTAGGACACCCGCGCCGCCTGGACGATGGCGCCGTCGTCGCCCATGTAGTCGATGACCCGGACGAAACCGTGGTCCAGCACCGCGATGGGCTCGTAGAGGATCTCTTCGAGCGCCGGGGCAACGACCCGCCGGGTCTCCCGGCGCTCCGCCCTCAGCCCGTCGATCTCGGCGCGCTGGTCCGCCGTCAGGTCCATGGTCGTCCACCCTGCCCGTGTGCCGCCTCACTCTAAGGCGGTCGCCCCGCGCCCGCAAACGAGTCCCGCGGTGGCGCGGTCCCATCCCCATCCCCACATGTGCGCCGAGACCGCCAACACGGGATCGGGAGACGAAAGCATGCCACGACTGAAAGGCAAGACGGCGCTGGTGACCGGCGGCAGCCGCGGCATCGGGGCGGCTATCGCCCATCGCCTGGCCGACGAGGGCGCCAACGTCGCCATCACCTACGCGTCGTCGAGCACGGCGGCCGACCAAGTGGTCGCCGACCTGCGCGAAAAGGGGGTCGGCGCCGAGGCGATTCGGGCCGACGCCGCCGATGCCGCCGCCATGACCGGCCTGGTCGGGCAGGTGGTCGCCCGCTTCGACGGCATCCATATCCTGGTCAACAACGCGGGCATCTTCGAGATGGCGCCCCTCACGGAGGCCACCGACGAGGACTTCGCCCGCATGGTCGACATCAACGTCCGCGCCGTGTTCCTGGCCTCGCGGGAGGCCGCCAAGGCGATGGGCGACGGCGGACGCATCATCACCATCGGCAGCGTCAACGGCGACCGCATGCCGGTGCCCGGAGGCGCGCTCTATGCCATGAGCAAGGCGGCGGTGGCGGCGCTCACCAAGGGCTGGTCGCGAGACCTGGGGCCGAAGGGGATCACCGTCAACTGCGTGCAGCCCGGCCCCATCGACACCGAGATGAATCCGGCCGACGGCGAGTTCGCCCAGGTCCTGGCCCCACTCACGGCCATCGGCCGCTACGGCACGGCCGACGAGGTGGCGGCCCTGGTCGCTTTCCTGGCCTCACCCGAAAGCGCCAACGTGACCGGCGCCGTCCTCAACGTGGACGGTGGCTTCAACGCATGAGGGTGCCGCCCGAGCGGCGGTTGTGCACCGGCCTGCGGCCTTTCCAAGCGCCCGCCAACCCCTTATATTGATGGCGTCGGGAGACCGACTATGGCGATAAACGCCTTGCGGAATAAGCGTTGTGGACCCGGGGGCAGTGCCCGGCGCCTCCACCAATTCCCACCCGCCGCGGGCCTCGTCGGCGGGGGACCTTAAGGGGGCGAAACAGGATCGACACGCGTGGTAAAGGCTTGGTTTTCGCCCGGCATGGTACCACCGTTATCGGGCCAACCTGACAAATGCCAACGACAACGAGGCATTTGCTCTCGCCGCCTAAGGCGTGAGCGGGGTTCGGGAGGCACCTGGCAACAGAAGCCTCCCACTTGACGCGGACGCACCACGCCCTGGGCAGAAGCGGACGGCCATGGAGACCGAGATCGATCCCCTCCGCTACGACAAGTGGATCGAGGACGCGCTCCGCGGAGTCGTTCGGCGGGCCCTGTCCTTCGTCGCCCGCGAGGGGCTGCCCGGCGAGCACCACTTCTACATCACCTTCCGCACCTCCGCCGACGGGGTGGTGCTGCCGGACCACCTGCGCGCCCAGCACCCCGAGGAGATGACCATCGTGCTCCAGCACCAGTTCTGGGACCTGGAGGTGGAGCGCACCCGCTTCTCGGTGTCGCTCAAGTTCAAGGGCCAGACCGAGCGGCTCACCGTGCCGCTCACCGCCATCACCGCCTTCGCCGACCCGGCGGTGAACTTCGGCCTGCAGCTCAAGATGGTGCCGGTCCCCGAGGCCGGCGAGGCGGTCGACGCGGCGCTGTGGGAGGAAGAGGACGCCGCCGAGGAAGACGAGGCGGACGCCGCCGAACCGGAAAAGAGCGGCGAGATCATCGCCCTCGATACCTTCCGCAAGAAGTGACCGGTCCCGGGACCTGACCCAGGCGCCCCCGGTCCCCGCCGGGCGGCGCTTTTTCCGTTGGTGCGCCCGCACCAAATATGGTCAATAGGGGCGCCGCACGCCGCCACCAGCAACGCAGTCGAGGGATGGCCATGACCGCTTTCGAGCACCACGAGATGTTTCCCCTGGGCGATGACCTGACCCCCTACCGCCGGCTCACCACCGACTACGTGGAGACCGCCAGCTTCGACGGCCGCACCGTGCTCAAGGTGGACCCGGAGGGGCTGAGCACGCTGGCGCGCGAGGCCATGCACGACCTCTCGTTCCTGCTCCGCCCCGGGCATCTGGCCCAGCTCCGCAAGATCCTCGACGACGCGGAAGCCTCGGACAACGACAAGTTCGTGGCCATGGACCTGCTGAAGAACGCCAACATCGCCGCCGGCGGCGTGCTGCCCATGTGCCAGGACACCGGCACCGCCATCGTCATGGGCAAGAAGGGCCAGAACGTGTGGACCGGCGGCGACGACGAGGCGGCCCTGGCCGCCGGCATCCACCGCACCTACGCCGAGGACAACCTGCGCTACTCCCAGGTGGCGCCGCTGGACATGTACGCCGAGAAGAACACCGGCGACAACCTGCCGGCGCAGATCGATATCTATGCCGTGCCCGGCGATGCCTACAAGTTCATGTTCATGGCCAAGGGCGGCGGCTCGGCCAACAAGACCTTCCTCTACCAGCAGACCAAGGCGCTGCTGAACCCCGAGTCCCTGATGGCCTTCTTCGACGAGAAGATCCGGACCCTGGGCACCGCCGCCTGTCCCCCCTACCACCTGGCCATCGTCATCGGCGGCACGTCCGCCGAGATGACCCTGAAGACGGTCAAGCTGGCCAGCACCCGCTACCTCGACGGCCTGCCCACCCAGGGCAACGAGTACGGCCAGGCCTTCCGCGACGTGGGCATGGAAGACGAGGTGCACAAGCTGACCCAGTCCATGGGCATCGGCGCCCAGTTCGGCGGCAAGTACTTCTGCCACGACGTCCGTGTCATCCGCCTGCCGCGTCACGGTGCCTCCTGTCCGGTCGGCATCGGCGTCTCGTGCTCGGCCGACCGCCAGGCGCTCGGCAAGATCACCGCGGACGGCATCTTCGTCGAGCAGCTCGAAACCAATCCCGCCAAGTACCTGCCCGAGGTCACCGACACCGCCCTCGGCGGCGAGGTGGTAAGCATCGACCTGGGCCGCCCCATGGACGAGATCCGCGCCACCCTCAGCCGGCATCCCGTGAAGACCCGGCTGTCGCTCACCGGCACCATGGTGGTGGCCCGCGACATCGCCCACGCCAAGCTCAAGGAGCGGCTGGACGCGGGCGAGGGCCTGCCCCAGTACTTCCGCGACCATCCCGTCTACTACGCCGGGCCGGCCAAGACGCCCAAGGGCTACGCTTCGGGGTCCTTCGGCCCGACCACGGCCGGACGCATGGACAGTTACGTGGCCGAGTTCCAGGCCGCCGGCGGCAGCATGGTGATGCTCGCCAAGGGCAACCGGTCCAAAGCGGTGACCGACGCCTGCAACACGCACGGCGGCTTCTACCTGGGCTCCATTGGTGGCCCCGCCGCGCGCCTGGCCCAGGACTGCATCCGCAAGGTGGAGATCCTGGAGTATCCGGAGCTGGGCATGGAGGCCATCTGGAAGATCGAGGTGGAGGACTTCCCCGCCTTCATCGTGGTCGACGACAAGGGCAACGACTTCTTCGCCGAGTTCATGGGGTGACGGTCTTGCAAGGGCGGGGCGGCTCTGCGGTGGACGGTCTGTTAGGCTCGCAAATCGAACACGAGGGATTCAATTTGCACTGATGTTGCCCTGGCGCACCGTCCCAACTGGGCCATGACGGCTCCCGACCTTCTGTTCGACGGCCCGGATGAGGCGCCGCTGACCGTCGCCCTGGCCCACGGCGCCGGGGCGCCGATGGACAGCCCGTTCATGGCCGCCATGGCGGAGGGCCTGGCGGGGCGCGGGTTCCGGGTCGCCCGGTTCGAGTTCCCCTACATGGCCGCCACCCGGCGCGATGGCCGCAAACGGCCGCCGGACCGCATGCCCGCGCTCCTCGATGCCTGGCGGGCCGTCATCGCCGCCCTTGACCCGGCCGAGAGTCTGGCCATCGGCGGCAAGTCCCTGGGCGGGCGCATGGCCAGCCTGATCGCCGACGAGGCCGGCGTCGCCGCGCTCCTCTGCCTGGGCTACCCCTTCCACCCCCCGGGCCGCCCGGAGGCCCCGCGCATCGACCACCTGCGCGCCATCGCAACGCCGACCCTGATCCTGCAAGGGACCCGCGACCCCTTCGGCCGCCGCGAGGAGGTGGCCGCCTATCCGCTCGGGCCCGCGGTGCGAGTCCATTGGCTGGAGGACGGCGACCACGGGTTCGTACCCCGCAAGGCCTCCGGCCGCACGGCGCAACAGAACTGGGACGAGGCGGTCGCCGTCAGCGCCGCATTCCTTCGCCCATAGGCCTTGGGAGTCAGGTGCCCGGCGGCGGGAAGGCCGCGGCGGCCGCCTCGACGATTTCGTCCTGGGACGGATCGGCGATGTGGGTGGCGATGGACCAACTGTGGCCGAACGGGTCCGTGACGCGGCCGTAGCGGTCGCCCCAGAACATGTCGGCCGGGGGCATGACCACCGAGGCGCCCGCCGCCACCGCCGTCTCGAAGACCGCGTCCACGTCGTCCACGTAGAGATGGATGGTCACCGGCGTGCCGCCGAGGGACTGGGGCGATCGGGAGCCGTGCTCGGGCATGGTGTCGACCAGCATCACCCGGGACCCGCCGATGGACACCTCGGCGTGCATCAGGTGCGCACCGTCCGGCGTCGGCAGGCGCAGGACCTCCTCGGCCCCGAAGGCGGCCGTGTAGAACGCGATGGCCGCGGCGGCATCGTCGACCACCAGATGCGGCGTGACGGCGGTGAACCCGTCGGGGATCGGCGCAACCCGATCAGCCATATCGAGACCTCCCGTGCCAGGGACCGAAGCGTGGACGGCGCCGACTCTCGCACCGGGCATCGGCCACGGCAAGCGCCGACCCGACCCGGCGGGCCGTCCCCGCCGTCACAAGTGCGTGATCCCCCGGCGCCCGGTGGCCCCCGGGAAAGGCTGCGGGGCGGAGAGACCCGTCGGGCTATTGAACGCGGAGGACGCGGAGGATCGCAAAGAAATAAAAAGCAAAAAATGATTTTTTATTTAACGTCAGAAAGACGAGTGTTCCAGTTTTCCTTCTTCTGCGTCCGCGATGAATTGGCGGCGGGATGCCTGCGGGCGCGCCCCCTCAGCCGAACACCACGCCGGGCAGCCAGGTGGCGATGGCCGGGTAGAGGGCGAGCAGCACCAGGGCGATCACCTGGATCAGCACGAACGGCGCCACGCCCTGGTAGATGTGCATGGTGGTCACCTGGGCCGGCGCCACCCCGCGCAGGTAGAACAGCGAGAACCCGAACGGCGGGGTGAGGAACGAGGTCTGCAGGTTCAGCGCCATCATCACCCCCAGCCACACCGGGTTGAGGTCCATCAACAGCAGCACCGGGGCGACGATGGGCACGACCACGAAGGTGATCTCGATGAAGTCCAGGAAGAAGCCGAGGACGAACATCACCAGCATGACCACGATCATGGCGCCGATGACGCCGCCGGGCAGGTCGCTCAGGGCCGCGTGGACCAGGTCGTCGCCGCCCAGCCCGCGGAACACCAGCGAGAACACCGAGGCGCCGATGAGGATGACGAACACCATGGCCGAGATCTGCATGGTGGAGCGCGCCACCTCGCTCAGCACCCGGGTGCCGTCGTGCGCCATGCGGGCGCGGTAGGTGCGGAACAGGCTGACCAGGATCCCCCAGCCGAGCCCGACCGTACACACGGCGGCGATGACGATGCCGGCCATGTCGTGGGCCGGGATCTCGGTCCGCGCCACCCGCAGGTCCAGGGTGTTGGAGACGATCAGCATGATCACCAGGCTGGCCGCGGCGACCAGGATGGGCCGGCTGCTGGCCGCCTCGATGCGGTGGCCGGCCAGCAGCAGAGAGCCGACGGCGCCCACGGCGGCGGCTTCGGTGGGCGTGGCGACGCCGGCCAGGATGGAGCCGAGGACGGCGATGATCAGCACCACCGGCGGCACCAGGGCGTTGGCCACCCGCCGCCCCAGGTTGCCGGCGTCGATCTCCGCCTGGGGGATGGCCGGCGACGCGTTGGGGCGCAAGGCGGCGACGATGACCTGGTAGCCGATGTACATGCCGACCAGGATCAGGCCGGGGAACAGGGCGCCGGCGAACAGGTCGCCCACCGACACCGGCTCCGGCGACCAGTTGCCGAGCTCCCGCTGGGCGTCCACGTAGGCGTTGGAGATCTGGTCGCCGAGCAGCACCAGGACGATGGACGGCGGGATGATCTGCCCCAGGGTCCCCGCCGCGCAGATGGAGCCGCAGGCGAGCGGCGGCGCATAGCCGCGGCGCAGCATGGTGGGCAGCGACAACAGCCCCATGGTGACCACGGTGGCGCCGACGATGCCGGTGGAGGCGGCCAGCAGGGCGCCGACCACGGACACCGAGATGCCGAGGCCGCCGCGCAAGGGCCCGAACAGCATGCCCATGGTGTCGAGCAGCTCCTCGGCCACCTTGGAGCGCTCCAGCATCACCCCCATGAAGACGAACAGGGGCACGGCGATCAGCACCTCGTTGGTCATGCTGTTGCCGTAGATGCGCGAGGGCAGGGCGCCGAACAGGGAGAAGTCGAACACCCCCAAGCCGCTACCGATGGCGGCGAACAGGAGCCCGGTGCCGGCCAGGGTGAAGGCGACGGGAAAGCCTGCGAGCAGGAACACGCAGACGGTGACGAACATTAGGATGTCGAGGATCTCCTGGGTCGCCACGGCGGCCTCACTCGTCCCGGCGCGGCGCCGGGTCCGCCCCGGCGATGACCAGCAGGGCGCGGACCCCCATGGCCACGCCCTGCAGGACCATCAGGCCGGCGAACACCAGGATCACCGTCTTGAGCAGGAACACGGCGTGGATGCCGCTGGTCTCCTTGGACCCCTCCATCACCTCCCAGGCGCGCACCACGTAGGGCCACGACGCCCACCAGATGAGGCTGCACACGGGGATCAGGAACAGCACCACGCCGCTGAGGTCGATCCACGCCTTCTTCAGCGGCGACGCCTCGCGGTAGAAGACGTCCACCCGCACGTGGCCGCCGTGGGCCAGGGTGTAGGCGGCGCCGACCATGAACAGGAAGGCGTGCAGGTAGGTGACCGACTCCTGCATCATGATGGAGCCGATGCCGAACACGTAGCGCATGACCACGAC
>JANQFP010000198.1 GCA_028277795.1 Rhodospirillales bacterium | reverse complement strand
GACCACGCAGGCGACCGCCGGCTTGGCCAGCACCATGTCGTGCTCGTAATAGCCGCCGGGCTCCACGTACATGACCGCCGCCTTGGTCCGCTCGTCCTTGGCCATGGCGTGGGCGAACTCCTTGGCCGCGAAATGGATGTAGACGTCCTTGCCGCTGGAGATCAGGGTCGTGGTGCCCCAGCCCCCCGTCGCCAGGTACTGGGCGATGGTGGTGGTGAAGTTGCCCGAGTTGGAATAGAGCGCGACGGAGCCCTTGAGCAGCGATTCCTCGGGATGGTCGCCGCCCAGCGCGCCGCCGATGCGCACCTGGTTCCAGGAATCCGCCACGCCCAGGCAGTTGGCTCCCAGGACGTCGACCCCGTTGGCCTGGGCGATGGCGCGGATCTCGCGGGCGTCGTGCACGGAGACCTTCTCGGTGATGATGACGATCTTGCGCACCTCCGGGTTGACGCGGATCAGCTCGGCAACGCCGTCGCGCACCCCCGCCGGCGGCAGGTACACGACCCCGGTGTCGAAGCCGTGCCCGGCGTCGAGGCCCTCGCGGACGTTGTCGTAGACCGGGATGTCACCCGCCGGCGTCTGCAACACCTGGCCCCCGCGCCCCGGCGAGGTGCCGAACACCACGTTGCCGCCGGAATAGGCATGGCTTACCGGCGTCACCTGCGATGATTCGCCGCCCAGGATGTTGAGCACGCAGACCCGGTCGTCCCGTGTCGCGATCCCGGCCAGGGACTCGATGCCGACGTAGTACGGGAATTCGGCCACACCGCGCTTGAACATCTCTTGGTCCCTTCTCGACCGCCTCAGCCCATTTCGTGCACGGGGCGCTCGGCCACCAGCACGCCGTCCTGGTCGCAATAGATCCAGCCGCCCGGCACGAACAACGCCCCGCCGAACGTCGCCGGCACGTCCACCGCCCCGCGCCCGACCTTGCCGCTCTTGACCGGGTTGGTGCCCAGCGCCTTGACGCCGAAGTCGAGGCCCGCCAGCTCGCCGCTGTCCCGCACGGCGCCGTTGATGACGATCCCGGACCAGCCGTTCTCCATGCCGAGGCGCGCGATCAGGTCGCCCATCAAGGCGCAGCGCAGGCTGCCGCCGCCGTCGACGACCAGCACGCCTCCGTCGCCGGGCTCGGACAGCGTCGCCCGCACCAGCACGTTGTCCTCCAGGCAGACGACCGTGCGCACCGCGCCGTGAAAGGCCGTCCGGCCGCCGTAGTCGCGGAAGGGCAGCACGCAGGGGCCGAGGGCATCGGCGTGTGCGTCATAGAGGTCCGTCGTGGCGATCATCCGCTTACCTCGTTCTCCGCGGGTCAGGCGCCCGCATCCAGGCCCAGCCTGGCGGCGATCTGCCGTCGCCCGCCGCCCTTCATCCAGCGGTCCACCGCCTGGGCGTAGTTGACGACCTCGCTGATGGCGGAATCGAAGCCGAAGACCCGGTACGGAAGGCCGAGGGCGTCGAGGGTATCGACGAAGGCCCCCATGCCGCGCACCACGTTCGGCCCGCCACGGCCGATGACCACGAACAACGGCGTCGGCCCGTGCTCGACCACGTGCTCGCGCAGGGCGTCGGCCATGGCCCGGAAGGTTTCGTAGATGTCCGTGTTGTTGGACTTGCCGCCGATGACGAACAGCACGTTGGTCTGGGGCAGCCAGTGCTTGAAGCAGATGGCGGCGACCGCGCGCATCTTGTCGTAGGGCGGGTTGCCGCCGAAATCGGACGAGATGATGGCGTCCTGGCCCAACACCTCCGAGACCAGGGAGTTGGCGCCGCCGCCGAAGGTGGGCGCCAGGATGGTGCCTTCGGCATTGATCACATAGACGTCGCTCTGTCCCTGGTAGGTGCGGAGCTGGTTGATCTCGTGTTCGAAGTCCGAGGTGTCGGCGGCGAACAGGTGATCGGGCAGTCCGAGCCGCTCCCAGCGCGGATCATCCCGGTCGAAGCCGCCCTTGAAGTCGCAGGCCACCGGCACCAGCCGGCCGCCGGGCCCCGGGGCCATGCGGATCGGGTTCAGCTCCAGGGTGGTCATGCCGTAGTGGTGGACCAGCTCCCACAGCTTGGGCAGGTGCTGGACCAGTGGCGAGATGATCTCGGGCGGCGCCCCGATGTCGTCGAGGGCGTTGGCGACCACGAACGCCTTGAGTCCGGTCAGCGCCTCGAAGGGGATGCTGGCCACATGGGCCTTGTCCAGCTCCTCGATGGCGACCCCGCCCATGTGGGTGATGGTCATGGTCGGCGCCCGGAACACCGTCGAATCGGTGATCGAGAAATAGACCTCGTGCTCGGCCGGCACGGCGCCCTCGAAGGTCACGCCCTGCGCCTTGGCGAAGGCGTTGCCGTGCCGGTGCTCGGCGAAGTAGAGCCGCTCCTTCTCGGCCAGCGCAGTCTTGAGGTCGCCGGCGCGGCCGATCAGCCCGGACTTGCCCTTCTTGCCGACGCCGCCCCGGAACACGGGCTTGACGAAGACCTCGCCGCAGCGGTCGATCAGCCCCTGGATCTCGGTCTCGGTGGCTTCCGGGCCCAGCACTTCGGCCGTCGGAAACCCGACGTGGCGAAGCAGCTTGGCGCCATAGAGCATCCCGGTGAGCTGCATGGATCGTACCCTCCCGAACTGCGGGCACCATAGCGGCCGCACCTTTCAGCGCGCTTTCGGGCGGCTGCGTCACCGGGCCGGGATTTCGTTCGCCGCGTTCGCGCGCCGCGCCCGTGAACACGATTCCGGGAACGGATAAGGCGGATATCGAGGCGGAGGAGGGGACCTAGGCCATTGAAAAGCCGCTGCGCAGGCAGTCTTCTGCGAACCCGTCTCTGGGTGAGGCCAGTCGGTCTTCATCCAGAGTCAGACAGCAAAAACCGTTTGATCGCGAATGCCTTACCCGATCCGGTCTTGAAGTATTTCTCG
>JANQFP010000146.1 GCA_028277795.1 Rhodospirillales bacterium | reverse complement strand
AGCAACATCGTCAACGGCCGGTTGATGATCAGCCGAAAGGCGACGGTGGCGGCCAGAACCGCGATGACGAAACCCAGGGCCACGACCAGTTGGGTCAGGGTCTGTTGTTTCAGCTTGGCCTGGGTCAGGACGTCGTCACTGAAGCGCACGGCCAGAGTGGCCACGGCCGGGCGGTCGACCGGCAGAACGATGGGGCTGACATCCTGATGCGGGGCGCAGCCCGCCGGAGCGGGAACGGATACGAACGGCTTGCTTTCACCCGTGCGGGTCAGCTCCGCGCACAGGAATGCCTCTTCCCCCTTCAACGTGGCGATCAAATCCCGGGCGAAACGCCTGTCGGAGACGCCGCCATGCCGGTCCAGTATGGTCGCGATACGGGCGGTGCGGGCGCCGATATGGGCGGCAAAATCGTCATGTTCGCCACGCAGTTCGTGTTCCACCAGCAAGGTCATGCCCGGTACGGACAACACCAGGAACACCGGTACGATCACCAACAGGAATTTGAGCCAAATTCCGTGGCGCAGCGCAACCAGATGTGTGTTGCCGTCGGTCAAGCTTGTCCCGTTTCCGCCAAGCCTTACTGCAGACGTACGGCTTTCCCGGCACGGATCCATTCGCGCAGCAGGGCACGGTCGTCGACCAGGGCGTGAAACACCACATAGTCGTCGTCGCCGCGGGCAAGATAGAAGTCGATATTGACGTCCACGTTGTTTTCGTCGCGGAAGTCCGAACACAGGACGTAATAGTCACCCATCTTCAGGATCATCGGATGGGCCTTTTGCGGATAAAGCGGGCGAACCGTGCCGGACGCCGTGTCGAGATAGAGATACGCCCCTTCGACCAGATTGCGGTCGATGTGTTGCTGCATGGCGGCTTGCAATGCCGCCTTGTCGCTGATACCGACCGCCGCCTGCGCCTGTGTCGCTGCCAGGCACACAGCCAGCATAATCGTGAGAGCAGTGAAATACCGTTTCAACGCAATCATATCGTCACCCCTTCGGTTTCGCGGAAGCGGCCAAACCGGCCGGTTCCGCGTCAAAGAGCCCCCAAATTGAATTGCGTCTAAAAGTTTAGAAGCGAGTCATTAAGAAAGCTTAACGATGTGACGCGGTGCCAAGTTTGTGATGCTACGCGAAAAACGCTGGATACAACGAAGGTTCGCAACCCTTGTGCGAATCAGGCCCGCCATCGCAGCAGATAGGCCTCGGCCTTGCCGATGATCCAGGCCACGGTCAGGCCCATGACGGAGAGCATGGCGACACCGGCGATCAACTGGTCCGTCGCCATCAGGCTGCCGGCCAGCAGGATATAGGCGCCGACGCCGAACTCGGCGCCGATCATCTCGGCCGCCACCAGCAGGATGATGGCGATGGAGGCGGAAATGCGGAAGCCCGACAGAATGGCCGGCAGGGCGCCCGGGAAGATGATCTTGCGCACGATCGACGCCCATGACAGGTTGAACGACTGACCCATGCGGATCAGGCCGCGGTCCACATTGTCGACGCCGCCGTAGGTGGCGATGACGGTGGGGAAGAAGGTGCCGAACAGGATGGTCGCCACCTTCGAGCCTTCGCCGATGCCGAACCAGATGATGAACAGCGGCAGCAGGGCGATCTTCGGAATGGGAAAGATCGCCGACACCAGCGGCGAGAGGCCCGCCCGGGCGACGGAAAACAGGCCGATCATCAGGCCGACGATGACACCCAGCACGGTGCCGCTGGTCCAGCCGACGATGAGGCGCTGCAGCGACGCGCCGAGATGCTTCCACAGCAGGCCGCTTTCGACGAGCTGCATGAACGCGGCGAAGGCCAGCGACGGCGCCGGCAGCACCAGGTCGCTGATCACGCCGGTCTGCGATCCGGCTTCCCACAATGCGATCAGAATGACGAAGACGATGGCGGACACCGTCGCCTTCGACGTGGGGCGGAAGCCGCCGCCGCGGAACGGCACCGGCCGGGCACCGGACGGACCGGGCTTGCGGCCGGCCTCAGGCATCGATCAGCTCCCGGTCGGCGGCCTGGGCCTCCTCGCGCATCAGGGTCCACAGGTGGGTCTGCTTTTCCTCCAGGTCGGGGTCGGCGAAGTTGCGGTCGGACAGGTCCCGGTCGATGGCGACGATTTCACGGATGGTGCCGGGGCGGCGCGACAGCACGACGATCTTGTGGCCGAGCCGCACCGCTTCCTGCAGGTTGTGGGTGACGTAGACGGCGGTGAAGCGTTCGCGTGTCCACAGGCCGACCAGGTCATCCATCAGCAATTCGCGGGTCTGGCTGTCCAGCGCCGAGAGCGGTTCGTCCATCAGCATGATGGCCGGCCGCACCGCCAGGGCCCGGGCGATGGCCACCCGCTGCTTCATGCCGCCCGACAACTGGCGCGGAAAGGCGCGGCGGAAGTCGCTAAGCTTTGTGCGGGCCAGCACGTCGGCGATCACGCCGTCCCGCTCGGCGCCGGCCATGCCGTGGTCTTCCAGCACCAGGCTGATATTGCCCTCCACCGTGCGCCATGGCAGCAGGGCGAAGTCCTGAAAGATGTAGGTCAGCGGATTGAGGCTGCCGGCCGGCGGGTCGCCGACCAGCATGACGTCCCCCGCCGCGGGCCGCTCCAGCCCGCCGATGAAGCGCAGCAGCGTCGACTTGCCGCAGCCCGACGGGCCGACGACACAGACGATCTCGCCCCGGCCGACGTCCAGGGTGATGTCCCGCAGCACCGCGACGTCGTCGTAGGTGTGCGATATGCCGCTGAGCCGCAGGTCCATGATATGCGGCGGGCGCCCCTCTTCGTCAACGCGGGGACGCCCGCCATACCGCTCAGTAGATTTCGACGAAGCTCGAATCGACGAGCTGGTCGATGGTGATGGTTGCCGGCACCAGTTTCTCGGATTGGAACCAGGCCAGCTGGTCCTTGACGCTGGACAGGTTCAGCTTGGCGTTTTGGTTGATGCGCATGGCGCCGTTGCGGATCGACGGCGCGGCTTTCTCATAGGGCCGAGACGTGTAGACGTATTTGTGGATCAGCTTGACCATGGCCTCGGCGGCGGCGTCGCCGGCGGTCTTGTCCACCAGGGCGGCGTTGAAATCGTCGGCGCCCTTGCTGAAGGCCGCCAGGAAGCGCTTGACCTGGTCCTTCTTGCCGGCGGCGTTCTTGGCCGAGGTGAACACGGTGGTGACCTGATAATCGGGGATGTAGTCGGCGACCTTGCCGATCGGCACGACGGCGCCGCCCTTGGCCAGGGCCTTGGCGATGTGCGGCACGATGGACCAGGCGTCGATCTGGCCCGACTTCAGCGCGCCGATGATGGCCGGCACCTTCTGCAGCGGCTTGACCTTGATGGCGCTGCGCTTGATGCCTTCCTTGTCGGCGATCTTGTGGGCCATGTAGTGGAACGACGATCCGGCCTGGGTGATGCCGTAGCTTTTGCCGCCCAGACCGGCCGGCGAGGTGAGGCCAGCATCGTAGGCCTTCTTCGACACCAGGATCATCTGCCCATCGACGCCCTTTTCCTCGTGCAGCGCGCCGCCGATCACCTTGATGGCGCCCTTGCCGGCCAGGTTGATCAGGCCGCCGGAAATGGCGGTGACGCCGAAATCCACGTCGCCCGAGGCGATGGCCACGGCCATGGGCTGGGCCGCCTGGAAGAATTTGAACTCCACGTCCAGTCCCTGGTCCTTGAAATAGCCCCGCTCATAGGCGACGAAACTGGCGGAATGGGAGGTGAAACGCAGCGCGCCGACGGTGATCTTGTCGGCGGCGGCGGCCAGGCTGCCGAGTACCGGCAGCGTGACGGCGGCGGCAAGCCCAAGGGCCGCGAAACGGGCGAGATGACGACGGTGAGTACGGGGCATACGGGCCTCCTTGTTGACATGACGCGTGGCGGTCTGAGCCGCGATTGTTCGGGTCCGCGGAACGAAGCCGGCTGTGGCCGTCCCTGCGGTACAGCCCCCTAAGCTATCGGCCCGGTCCGGACCCTGTCCAGAGTCAACCGTTCGCGCACCGACAGTCCGCACAATCGTCACCAGACTTGACCTGGGAATCCAGGCGTCTCCGTGCCGTAATCGGTAAAGGCGGGACGGGTTACAGCTGGGTCAATACGAGGATGACGATCAGACCGACCACGGCGACTCCGGCGGCGATTTCCAATGTACGGTTCCGCTTGGCCGGTTCGGGCTCTGTCTCCGGTATCGGTTCGGTAACGTCTTCCGTTTCGACGATCGCCTCTTCGCCGTTTGCCTCGACGATCTCGCCGAACTTGCCGAAGAACTCCGACGACAGTTTCTTCGTCGTCCCCTGCATCAGCCGGCTGCCGAGCTGGGCGATCTTGCCGCCCATGGCGACGTCCACGTCGTAGGCCAGCACGGTGGCGCCGTTCTGTTCGGTCAGGGTGACGGCGGCGGAGCCCTTGGCGAAACCGGCCGACCCGCCCTTGCCCTCGCCGACGATGGTGTAGCTTTCCGGCGGGTTGAGGTTTTCCAGCGTGACCGAGCCGTTGAACCTGGCCTTCACCGGGCCGATCTTCAGCGCCACGACCGCGTCCATCGCCGTGTCGGAATGCTTGTCCAGGCTTTCGCAGCCGGGAATGCACCGGCGCAGCACGTCGGCGTCGTTGAGGGCGGCGAACACACGTTCGCGCGGGGCGTTGATGGTTTGCTGGTCACTGATCTTCATGGCGACGCGGTCCTTGTTCAAATCGGTTTACGCACAAACTGGTCCGTGGCGGGAAACCCCACGATGTGGGGCATCGAAAAGCGGGGCCCCCCGCCACGGGACAACGGATGCCTGCGCGCCTAGAGGCCGGCGGGCGCCCGTTGATCGGTTGTCTCCTCGTCGATGGTTTCGACGCCGTCTTCGTTGCGCACGCTCTGCCGCCGGGTGGCGACGATTTCCGCCATGATGGAGAGGGCGATCTCGGACGGATCGATGGCGTGGATGTGCAGGCCGGCGGGCGCATGCAGCCGTGCCGCCTGGTCCGCCGCCAGACCGTTCTCGCGGATCCTGTCCAGCAACGCCGCCGCCTTGCGCCGGCTGCCGACGAAGGCGACGTATCCGGCCTCGGACGCCAGGGCATTGCCTAGCGCCTCGCGGTCGCGCTTGCCCTGGGTAGCGACGACCACATAGTCGCGCGGGCCAATGCCGGATGTTTCGAAATCGAAGCCGTCAAAGCGTTGGTCGGCGTCGGCGAAACGTTCCTGGTCTTCGGCCAGCGCCGCGACGGCGACCCGGTAGTTCATGGCCTTGGCCAGTTGCGCCAGCGTGACGGCGACCGGCGAGGCGCCGCAGACCACGATGCGCGGCGCCTGGCGCATGGGCTCGATGAACATGTCGACGGTGCCGCCCGACGGGCAGCCGCTCTTGTGCAGTTCGACGCCGTCGACGTCGACCTGGGTGACCACTTCCTCGCTCGGCTTGACGCGAATGAGCCGCGGTTCGCCGCTGGCCAGAGCTTCGGCCGCCGTGCGCCGCACGGCACCCTGGACGCAGCCGCCACCGAGGAATCCTTCGATGGCGCCGTCGGCGGTGATCACCGCCTTGGCGCCCGCCTTGGCCGACGTGGCATTTTCGGTGCGGACCACGGTGGCGACGCAGAAATCCTCGCCGCGGGCGGTCAGCGCGGCGATCAGGCTGAAGATCTTGTCGTCGGCATGAATCATGTTTCTTTCTCCATGCTCACAGGCGGGCCAGCTCATCCTCCAACGCCGCCAGGGCATCGAGGGTGTGGGCCGCCGCGAAGTGATCGATGTGGGGCATGGCCGCGGCCATGCCGCGGGCGACGGGTTCGTAGTCCTTCCAGCCCAACAAGGGATTGAGCCACACGAGCCGCCGCGCCCGTTTCTTCAGCCGCGCCAGTTCGGTTGCCAGAGCCTCGGGCGGGTCGGTGTCGTAGCCGTCGCTCATGACGATGACCACGGTGCGGCTGTCGATAGCCTGCTTGGCGTAACGCTCGTTGAAGAGGCGCAGGCTGCGGGCGATGTGGGTGCCGCCGCCGAAGCCCTGGGTCATCAGCGACAGGCGGTCGAGGGCCTTGAGCGGGTCCTGCTCGCGCAGCACGTCGGTCACGCGCGCCAGCCGGGTGTGAAACAGATAGGCGTCGGCGCGCAGCCAGCGGCTCAACAGCCCGCGCACGAACAGCAGGAAATACCGGCTGTAGAATTTCATGGAGCCGGAGACATCGAGCAGCACGACGATGTTGACCGGCCGGTCGGGGGCGCGGCGCCGGACCAGGTCGAGCGGATCGCCGCCCCGGTGCATATTGCGCCGGATGGTACGGCGCAGGTCGACGACGGGGCCCCGGAAATGGGGCCGGCGCCGGCGGTTCAGGCGGTAGCGCATCGCCCTGGCCAATGTCTCGGCCACCCGTTCGGCCTCGGCCACCGCGTCGGGCTGGTGCAATGTGCGCAGGTCGGTGCGCCGCAACTTGGTCTCATCACTGGCCACCAGCCGGCCCGAACCGGATTGCGCGTCTTCGTCGGTGTCCCGGCCGATCGGTGCGGCCGCGGACGCGGTCGTGGTCGATGCCGCGGCGCTGGCGTCGCCGTCCAACGGCGGCAGGACCTTGTCCCACAGGGTCGGCCGCTTGGGTTGGGTATTGCCGTCGGCGAACCGTGCCGGCTGTTTGGTGCGCAGGCCGTGGCCGTGCCAGTAGGAATCGAACAGATCGTCGAACCGGTCCCACTGTTCCCGGTTGCCGCACAGCATGGTGCGCAGGCCGAACCGGGTGGCGGCCTCGTCGGGCCGCTCCAGCAGACCGAGTAGCGCCAGGGCGTCGCCGGTTTCCGCCGGCCCGACGTTGAAGCCGTTGTAACGCAGGTGCGCCATGAAGCCGCGCATGCGCCGGCTCGGGGCCTGTTCCACGGGCATGGCTCAGGCCACCTTGCCCAGCAGGCGCCGGGTCACTTCCGGCGCCACCGCCTTCTGGTCGCGCTCGGTCTTCAACAGGCAGATCAGGCTCGCCTGCAGTGCCTGGGGATCGCTGTCGAGGCGCTTGAAATCCATGCCGATCAGCGCCGCCGCCCAGTCCAGGGTTTCGGCGATTCCGGGTGTCTTCTCCAGGTCCTCCTTGCGCAGGGCCTGGACGAAACGCACGACATGCCCGAGCAGGTCCGCGTCGCCGTCCGGCTGGTGGGCGCGCAGGATGGCCAGTTCCTTGGCCTCGTCGGGATAGTCCACGTAGTTGTAGAGGCAGCGCCGGCGCAGCGCGTCCGAGAGCGTCCGGGTGCCGTTGGAGGTCAGCACCACGTGAGGCACCGACGTGGCGGCGATGGTGCCGAGTTCCGGAATGGTGATCTGGAAGTCGGACAGGATTTCCAGAAGAAACGCCTCGAACTCCTCGTCGGCCCTGTCGATCTCGTCGATCAGCAGCACCGGCGGCGTGTCCTGAGAGATCGCCTCCAGCAACGGCCGGCGCAGCAGGTAGGCCTCGGAAAAAATCTGCTTCTCGATCTGCTCGGCCGAGGCATCGTCCTTCTCGTGGGCCTTGATGGCCAGCAACTGGCGCTGGTAGTTCCATTCATAGAGCGTGGTGCCGGCGTCCAGGCCCTCGTAGCACTGCAGCCGGATCAGCCGGGTGTCGAGGATGGCGGCCAGGACCTTGGCGATTTCGGTCTTGCCGACGCCGGCCTCGCCTTCCAGCAGCAACGGCCGCTTCATGGTGCGCGCCAACGCCAGCGCCATCGCCAAACTGTCCTCGGCGATGTAGCCGGCGTTCGCCAGTTGCTGCTGCAGGTCTTGGTAGTCTTGCATGGAATTGAGCGGGACCGGCCCCCATCTCACACAAAGATGCTGGGCCGGTCCCTGGGCTCCCCGATTAGCCGTTGAGGCCCAACTGCCTGGCCGTCTGCCACACCCGCCAATGGTCGTGCGGCATCTGGGTGTGCACCAGGCCGGCATGGGCGAAGGCGTCGTTGACGGCGTTGGAGAACGCCGACACGCCGCCCACGTTGGGCGATTCGCCGACACCCTTGGCGCCGATGGGATGATGGGGCGAGGGCGTGACCGTGTAGTCGGTCTCCCAGTGCGGCGTTTCCACCGCGGTGGGCAGGAAGTAGTCGAGGAAACTGACCCCCGCCGCGTTGCCCAACTCGTCGTAGGTGATCTCCTGGCCCATGGCGATGCCCAGTGCCTCGGTCAATCCACCATGCACCTGGCCCTCGATGATCATCGGGTTGATGCGGGTGCCGCAATCATCCAGCGCGTAGAAGCGGCGGACGTCGGTGACTCCCGTATCCACGTCCACATCGACGACGCAGATATAGGCGCCGAAGGGATAGGTCATGTTGGGCGGATCGTAGTAGCTCACCGCCTCCAGACCCGGCTCCATGCCCGGCGGCACGTTGTTGTAGGCGGCGAAGGCCACCTCGGCCATGGTCTTGAAGCGCTCGGGCGCGCCCTTGACGACGAACCGGTCCACATCGAACTCGACGTCGTCGTCGTGCACTTCCAGCAGATGCGCCGCGATCATCTGCGCCTTGGCGCGGATCTTGCGCCCGGCCATCGCGGTAGCGGCACCGGCCACCGGCGTGGAGCGCGACCCGTAGGTGCCCAGACCGTAGGGCGCCGTGTCGGTGTCGCCTTCCTCGATGGTGATGGCTTCCGCCGGCAGGCCGATCTCGGAGGCCAGGATCTGGGCGAACGTGGTGGCATGGCCCTGGCCCTGGCTGATGGTGCCGAGCCTGGCGATGGCGCTGCCCGTCGGGTGGATGCGGATCTCGCAGCTGTCGAACATGCCCAGCCCGAGGATATCGCAGTTCTTGATTGGCCCGGCGCCGACGATCTCGGTGAAGAACGCCACGCCGACGCCCATGAGCGAGCGGGTCTCGCCGCGGGCGAAGGCTTCCCTA
>JANQFP010000096.1 GCA_028277795.1 Rhodospirillales bacterium | reverse complement strand
CGCATGTTCGACGACTGGGGCCGCATCGCCTACGGCGAGTTCAAGACCGGCGAGGCGGCGGCGGCCGGCCGCGCGCTGCTGAAACAGGGCGAGGTGGACCTCAGCCTGCTCGACGAGGCGGTGGAGGCCCTGTGCGGCAAGATCCTTCTCACCTTCCCTGACTGCACCACCAAGAGCGTCGAGGAGCTGCGCAAACCCAAGCTGGATGCCTGGAACCGCAACAAGGAGAACTCGCGTGCCTGGCTGTCCCTCAATATGATGACCGAGGCCCGCGCCGGTTTCCGCGCCTTCAACGAGGGCACCAAGGAGACCGGGCGCGAGATCGACTTCGTCGCCCTCCGCCAGGCCCTGGCCAAGGGCGCGCCGTGGACCCCGGAGCTCACCGAAAGCCTGATGCCGAGGCCCAAGTGAGGCCGGACGGCCGCGGCGCGGGGGTGCGGACACGGACAAGGACCGACTCGTAATGAGCGAAAGCCCCCTCACCGCCTGGTTCGACCGCGACGGCAAACTGCTGCGCCTCCGCCTCGCCCGGCCCCCGGCCAACATCATCGACGCCGAGATGATCACCGCTCTGGAGACGGCGTTCTCCGAGCGCATCTCCCAGCCCGACCTCAAGGGCATCCTGCTCGACCACGACGGCCCCAACTTCAGCTTCGGGGCCAGCGTCGAGGAGCACCTGCCGGATCAGTGCGAGGCCATGATCAAGGGCCTGCACGCCATCATCCTGCGCATGGTCGAATGCCCGTTGCCCATCCTGGTGGTGGTGCGCGGCCAATGCCTGGGCGGCGGCCTGGAGATCGCGGCGGCGGGCAACTTCGTCTTCGCCGCTCCCGAATGCGCATTCGGCCAGCCGGAGATCAAGCTGGCGGTGTTCGCCCCGGCCGCCAGTTGCCTGCTGTCGGAGCGCATCGGCCACGCCAAGGCCGCCGACATCCTGTTCACCGGGCGCACGGTGTCCGGATACGAGGCCGACGACATCGGCTTGGTGGACCGGGTCGCCGACGACCCCGAGGCGGCGGCGCTGGGCTACTTCGACAAGTACATCGCGCCCTTGAGCGGCTCGTCCCTGCGCTACGCCGTGCGCGCCGCCCGGGCCGCCCACGTGGCCCACATCAAGGCCTGCCTGAGCTGGGTCGAGGAGCTGTACCTGACCGGGCTGATGCAGACCCACGACGCCGAGGAGGGCCTGCGCGCCTTCATCGAAAAACGTCAGCCGGAGTGGGAGAACCGCTGAGCAATGGACGCCACCGTCGCCCCCACCACGCCCATCGTGGAGCGCTGCCAGGCCCTGTTCGAGGACTTGGACTTCACGGCGGCGCGGGAGTGGAAGGCGGCGGCCGACGGGCGCAAGGTCATCGGCTACATGCCCGTCTACGTGCCGCGCGAGATCATGCACGCGGCCGGCATGCTGCCGCTGGGCATCCTGGGCGGCGGCGAGTCCATGGAGGTGATCCACGGCGACGCCTATTACCAGAGCTACATCTGCCGCATCCCCCGCTCCACCATCGAGCTCGCCATCACCAAGCGCCTCGACTTCGTGGACGGCATGCTGTTCCCCAGCATCTGCGACGTCATCCGCAACCTCTCAGGCATGTGGAAGCTCATGTTCCCGGGGGTCTACGTGCGCTACTTCGACGTCCCCCAGAACTTCGCCGACGGCATCGGCGGCTCCTACTACGTGGGCGAGCTCAACGAGCTCAGGAAGGGCCTGGAGGCCCTGGGCGGCCGGCCCATCACCGACGAGGCGCTCAGGCAGTCCATCGCCGTCTACAACGAGAACCGGCGCCTGGTGCGCGCCCTCTACGACTACCGCACCCAGCAGCCGTGGAAGGCGCCGGCCTCCGAGGTCTACGTGGTCCTGCGGGCCGGCATGGTGCTGCCGGTGGAGGAGCACAACCAGCTCATGCAGGACTACCTGGCGGCGGCCGAGGCGTCGGACCGGCCCATGCGCGACAACTGCCGCATCGTCATGCAGGGCGTGTTCTGCGAGCAGCCGCCGCTCAATCTCATCAAGTCCATCGAGCTGGCCGGCTGCTACATCGTCGACGATGACTGCATGCTGGTCACCCGCTGGCTGATGGACGACGTGCCCACCGACGGCGACCCCATGGAGACCCTGGCCAGCGCCTTCCTGCACCAGTCCATGGAGACGGCCGCCAAGTACGAGCCGGACGGCAGCCGGAAGGGCCAATTCCTGGTCGACACCGTGCGCCGGCGGGCCGCGGAAGGCGTCATCTTCGCCGCCCCCAGCTTCTGCGACCCGGCGCTGCTCGACCGGCCCATGCTGGCGCGGGCCCTGAGCGACGAGAGCATCCCCTACATCTCCTTCAAGTACGCCGAGAACTCCGGCCAGATGCAGCCCATCCGCGAGCAGGCCGGGACCTTCGCCGATTCCATCAAGCTATGGAGCGAGCCATGAGCGACCCCCGAACCCCGGACGTGGTCAAGGAGCCTTCCATGCTCAAGCAGAAGGCCATGATCGCCGACAACTACGAGCGCCTGACCAGTGCGCCGGAGGCCGGCCGCAAGGTGGCGTCCACCTACGTGCCCGGCAACCTCAACGAGCTGATCATGTGCTTCGACCTGCTCAACAACCTGCCGGAGATCAACGCCATCAACAACGGCATGCGGCGCAAGAGCGGCGGCATGATCATGGAGGCCGAGAAAATGGGGCACTCGGAGGACGTGTGCACCTACGTCAAGGCCGACATCGGCATGATGGCCAAGGGCAACATCGCCCCCAACGGCAAGCCGCTGCCCGACCCCGACGTGCTGCTGCTGTCCTACACCGGCTGCTTCACCTTCATGAAGTGGTTCGAGCTGCTGCGCGAGCAGTACAAGTGCCCGACCATCATGCTGCACGTGCCCTACGAGGGCGACGGCGAGACCACCGACAACATGCGCGATTACGTGGTCAAGCAGTTGCGCGAAGAGGTCATCCCGACCCTGGAGGAGGTCAGCGGCGTCAAGTTCGACATCGACCGGCTGCGCGAGTACCTGGCCGAATCCGCGCGGGCCGAGGACAACCACGTGTGGGTGCTGGAAAGCGCGAAATCGAAGCCGTCGCCCATCGACGCCTACTTCGGCGGCGTCTACTACATCGGCCCCATCTTCACCGCCTTCCGCGGCACCCCCGACGCCACCGAGTACTACCGCCTGCTGCGCACCGAGATCGAGGAGCGCATGGCCGCCGGCAAGGGGCCCATCACGCCGGAAGGCGAGATGACCGAGGAGAAGTACCGCCTGGTCGTCGAGGGCCCGCCCAACTGGACGTCGTTCCGCGAGTTCTGGAAGATGTTCTACGAGGAAGGCGCCGTGGTCGTCGCCAGCACCTACACCAAGGTGGGCGGCGTCTACGACTTCGGCTTCCGCCACGACCCCGCCAAGCCGTTGGAGTCGCTCGCCGACTACTGCCTCGGTTGCTACACCAACCGCAACCTTCCGTGGCGGGTGGACATGCTGCAGCACTACATGGACGCCTACGAGGCCGACGGCCTCCTGGTCAATTCCATCAAGAGCTGCAACAGCTTCTCCGCCGGCCAGCTTCTCATGATGCGCGAGATCGAGCGTCGCACCGGCAAGCCGGCGGCGTTCATCGAGACCGACCTGGTGGACCCGCGGTACTTCTCCCAGGCCAACGTCAAGAACCGCCTGGAGAGCTACTTCCAGATGATCGACCAGAAACGCCGCGGCGGCTCGGCGCCGGCGGCGGCCTGAGCGGAGAGCGGCCGTGAAGTGCTACATCGGCATCGACCTGGGCTCCACCACCACCAAGGCGGTGCTCATGGACCCGGACGGCGCGGTCCTCGGCCGCGGCATCACCAACTCGCGCTCCAACTACGCCACCGCCGCCGCGGTGGCCAAGCAGGAGGCGGTCATCGGCACCCGGCTCACCCTGTTCCGCCGCGGCCTGGGCGAGATCGGCCCGCCCGAGCTGATGGACGCCTTCATGGAGGACCTGGAGCACAGCTTCCGCCTCGAGCAGTTCCTGGAGCAGGCCGAGGACCTGCGGGTCACCTGCAACGGGTTCGCCGAGGGGCCGCGGTTCGCCTGCAAGGAGGACGCCGCCACGGAGGCCGTCGACGAGGTGTTCCGCCGTCTCGGTGACGAGGCGCCCGCCATGTTCGCCCCCGGCGCCCAGCGCAAGTCCGACTTCTTCCGCGACATCGCCGGTTCGCGGTTCATGCACATCGGCGAGGAGGTGGCCAAGGACGCCGGCCTCGGCTTCGACCTGCTGCTCAACCTCTATGACAAGTCCATCATCGAGGTGGAGAACCGGCCGCCGGCGGGCGACATGGCCGGCAAGTTCCAGCGCGCCCTGGAGCGTGCCATCGCCGACGTGCCCGAGCTGCACGCCGACCCCGAGACCGCCGGCAGCGCCATGACCGGGGCCCTCGACGTGGAGCTGGAGGAGGACTACGTGGTCGGCACCGGCTACGGCCGCGTCACGCTGCCGTTCCCCAAGGAGCACATCCGGTCGGAGATCCTGTGCCACGGGCTCGGTGCCCACCTGATGCACCCGGAGACCCGCACCGTGCTCGACATCGGCGGCCAGGACACCAAGGCCATCCAGGTGGACCCGGACGGCATCGTCGAGAACTTCCAGATGAACGACCGCTGCGCCGCCGGCTGCGGGCGCTACCTGGGCTACATCGCCGACGAGATGAACATGGGCCTGCACGAGCTCGGGCCCATGGCCATGCAGGCCACCAAGTCGGTGCGCATCAACTCCACCTGCACGGTGTTCGCGGGCGCCGAGCTGCGCGACCGCCTGGCCCTGGGCGAGAAGCGGGAGGACATCCTGGCCGGCCTGCACCGGGCCATCATCCTGCGCGCCATGTCCATCATCTCGCGCTCGGGCGGCATCCGGGACGAGTTCACCTTCACCGGCGGCGTCGCCAACAACGAGGCGGCGGTCAAGGAGCTGCGCAAGCTGGTGCAAGAGAACTACGGCGAGGTGACCATCAACATCAACCCGGCCTCCATCTACACGGGGGCCCTGGGCGCGGCGGCCTTCGCCCGGCGTGCCGTGGCCAATTGAGGAGGGCCGGTCATGGTCGTCACGGCGGGCATCGACGTCGGCACCGGCAACGTCAAGGCGGTGCTGTTCGAGGTGGATGGCGAGAACAACACCTGGCTGGCCAAGCACACCGAGCGCATCCGCCAGCGCGACCCCCACAAGCTGGCCCGCGCCGCCTTCGACACCGCCCTCGAGCAGGCGGGGATTCAGGAGGGGGACGTGGCCTATGTGGCCACCACCGGCGAGGCGGAATCCCTCGGTTTCGCCACCGGCCACTTCTACTCCATGACCACCCACGCGCGCGGCGCGGTGCACCTGGAGCCCGAGGCCCGGGGAGTCCTGGACCTGGGCGCGTTGCACGGCCGCGCCATCAACATCGACGGCCGCGGCAAGGTGATGAGCTACCGCATGACCAGCCAGTGCGCGTCGGGCTCGGGCCAGTTCCTGGAGAACATCGCGCGCTACCTGGGCATCACCCAGGACGAGATCGGCGACCTGTCCCAGCAGGCCGACAGTCCGGAGAAGGTCAGCAGCATCTGCGCCGTGCTGGCCGAGACCGACGTCATCAACATGGTGTCGCGGCAGATCTCGGCGCCCAACATCCTCAAGGGCATCCACCTGTCCATGGCCATCCGGCTGGTCAAGCTGCTGAGGGCCATCGACGTCAAGGACGGGGTGGCCCTCCTGACCGGGGGTCTGGCCACGGACACCGGCCTGGTCGCCGCCCTCAACGAGGCCATCGTCGAACAGAAGATGGACCTCACCGTACAGAGCCACCCGGACTCCATCTACGCCGGCGCCATCGGCGCCGCCCTGTGGGGCGGCTTCCGCCACGAGAAACTGGCCCGCCTCGGGCAGTTGGCGGCGGCGTCGTAGAGCCTCGGCGCCCGGGAAGGGCGCGTCAGGTCCGACCGCCACCATCCTTCATTCGTCATTGCCGGGCTTGACCCACGGCTGTCCGGTTCGGCAAAACCGGTGGTGTCCCTGCGAGGTCGAACAAGCAGAAGTCGTCATGCCCGTGCTTGTCACG
>JANQFP010000067.1 GCA_028277795.1 Rhodospirillales bacterium | reverse complement strand
CAGGGCCGGCTTGATCTCGTTCACGTAGACCTCTCGCAGGCGTGCCATGATCCCGGCCCCCTCAGGTATCGATGATCTCGCCGGACCGCTTGGCGAAACGCACCTTGCGGCCGTCGTCGAGGAACTTGAACCCGATCCGCGTCGCATCCCCGGTCTTGGGGTCGACGTGGGCCAGGTTGGACAGGTGCACCGGCCCCTCCTTCTCGACGATGCCGCCGGACTGGGTGGCGCTGGGCCGGGTGTGGCGCTTGACCATGTTGACGCCCTGGACGATGGCGCGGTCCTCCTTCGGCATGACGCGCAGCACCTCGCCGGTCTTGCCCTTGGAGCGGCCGGTCAGCACCACCACCCGGTCGCCTTTTCGGATCCTGGCCGCCATCACAACACCTCGGGTGCCAGGGAGATGATCTTCATGTACCGCTTGGCCCGCAGCTCGCGGGTGACCGGGCCGAAGATGCGGGTGCCGATGGGCTCGCCCTGGCGGTTGATCAGCACCGCCGCGTTGCGGTCGAAGCGGATGGCCGTCCCGTCGGGGCGGCGGATGTCCTTGGCCGTGCGCACCACCACCGCCTGCAGCACGTCGCCCTTCTTGACCCGGCCGCGGGGAATGGCCTCCTTGACCGTGACCACGATCACGTCGCCGACGCCCGCCGACTTGCGCTTGGAGCCGCCCAGCACCTTGATGCACTGGACGCGGCGGGCGCCGGAGTTGTCGGCCACATCCAGATTGGTCTCCGCCTGGATCATCGTCTCAAGTCCTTCTCGTCCGGCGGCTCAGGCCTGGGCCTCGTCGGCGATGACTTCCCACCGCTTGCGCTTGGACAGCGGCCGGGTCTCGCGGATCTTCACGATGTCACCGACCTTGTGGGCGTTCTGCTCGTCGTGGGCCGCGTACTTCTTGGAGCGGCGGATGAACTTCTTGTACAGCGGGTGCATGACCCGGCGCTCGACCAGGACGGTGATGGTCTTGTCCATCTTGTCGCTGACCACGACCCCTTGCATGACACGCTTCGGCATGGTTGCGGCCCTTCCCGTCACGAGGCTTCTTTGGCGGCGGCGCGGCGGCGCTCGCCGAGGATGGTCTTGACCCGCGCGATCTCCTTGCGCACCTGCCCGCGCCGGGCACTGTTCTCGAGCTGGCCGCTGGCCGCCTGGAAACGGAGGTTGAACGCCTCCTTCTTCAGGCCCATGAGCTGGTCCTTGAGCTCGTCGTCGGTCTTGGCGCGCACGTCCGCGGCCTTCATCGGCCTTACTCCTCCTCGCCCAGCCGGGAGACGAAGCGGGTCTGCAGCGGCAGCTTGGCCGCCGCCAGCTCCATGGCCCGTTTGGCCACGCCCAGGGGCACGCCGTCGATCTCGAACATGATGCGGCCCGGCTTGACCCGGCACGCCCAATATTCCGGCGAGCCCTTGCCCTTGCCCTGGCGAACCTCGGCCGGCTTCTGGGACACCGGCACGTCGGGGAAGATGCGGATCCACACCCGTCCGGCGCGCTTCATGTGCCGCGTGATGGTGCGCCGCGCGGCCTCGATCTGGCGCGCGGTCACCCGCTCCGGCGACGTCGCCTTGAGGCCGTAGGCGCCGAAGTTGAGGGTATACCCGCCCTTGGCCTTGCCGTGGATGCGGCCCTTGTGCGCCTTGCGGTAGCGGGTGCGTTTGGGACTGAGCATGGGGTCCGTCTTTCTTTACGCGGCCGATCAGCGCATGGTCTGCTGTTCCATGGCCTTCTTATCCAGGGCCATGGGGTCGTGGGCCATGATGTCGCCCTTGAAGATCCACACCTTCACGCCGCACACGCCGTAGGTGGTGCGCGCCTCGGCGGTGCCGTAGTCCACGTGGGCGCGCAGCGTGTGCAGGGGCACCCGGCCTTCCCGGTACCACACGGTGCGCGCGATCTCGGCGCCGCCCAAACGGCCACCGCAGTTGATGCGGATGCCCTGGGCGCCCAGGCGCATGGCCGACTGCACGGCCCGCTTCATGGCGCGCCGCGTGGACACCCGGCGCTCCAGCTGCTGGGCCACATTCTCGGCCACCAACTGGGCCTCGATCTCGGGCTTGCGGATCTCGACGATGTTGAGGTGCACGTCGGCGCCGGTCATCTGCGCCATCTCCCGGCGCAGCTTCTCGATGTCGGCGCCCTTCTTGCCGATGACCACGCCGGGACGGGCCGTGTGGATGGTGACCCGCGCCTTCTTGGCCGGCCGCTCGATGACGATGCGCGACACCCCGGCCTGGGCCAGGCGGCTGCGCAGCATCTCGCGGATCTCCAGGTCCTCGTGCAGGAACTTGCCGTAGTCGTCGTCGGCGTACCACCGCGAGTCCCAGGTGCGGTTGATGCCCAGGCGCAGGCCGATGGGGTTGACCTTCTGACCCATTAGTCCTTCTCCTCGCGCTCGCGGACCACCAGCCGCAGATTGCTGAACGGCTTGCGCAGCCGTCCGACCCGTCCGCGGGCCCGCGGCCGCCAGCGTTTCATGACCAGGGTGGTACCGACGGTGGCCTCGGCCACGTACAGCCGGTCCACGTCGAGCTGATGGTTGTTCTCGGCGTTGGCGATGGCCGCCTGCAGCACCTTGCGCACCTCGCCGGCGATGCGGCGGCGCGAGAACGTGAGCTCGGCCATGGCCGCCTCACACGGCTTGCCGCGGATGGCGGCCGCCACCAGGTTGAGCTTGCGCGGGCTGGTGCGGAGGTGGCGCGCATACGCCATGGCCTCGTCGTCCGCCAGCCGCCGTTCCGCCGAGGGCTTGCCCACGGTCAGGCCCTCCTCGCCTTCTTGTCGGCCGCATGGCCGAAGTAGGTGCGGGTGGGCGAGAACTCGCCCAGCTTGTGGCCGATCATGTCCTCGGTGACCAGCACCGGCACGAACTTGCGGCCGTTGTAGACGCCGAAAGTGAGGCCGACGAACTGGGGCAGGATGGTGGAGCGCCGCGACCACGTCCGGATGATGTCGTTGCGGCCGGACGCGCGCGCCTTCTCGGCCTTCTGCAGAAGGAAGCCGTCGACGAAAGGACCTTTCCATACGGAGCGCGGCACGCCGGTTCTCCTCTACCTCTTCCTTACTTCTTCCGCTTCATGGGCCGGCGCCGCATGATCAGCGGCTCCGTCTTCTTGTTGCTGCGGGTGCGCTTGCCCTTGGTCGGCTTGCCCCACGGGGTCACCGGATGGCGGCCGCCCGAGGTCCGCCCCTCGCCGCCGCCGTGGGGGTGATCGATGGGGTTCATGGCCACCCCGCGCACCGACGGCCGCTTGCCCAGCCAGCGCTTGCGCCCCGCCTTGCCCAGCTTGATGTTCTGCTGGTCGGGGTTGGACACGGCGCCGATGGTGGCCATGCATTCGGCCCGTACTTTCCTCAGCTCGCCCGAGCTCAGCCGCAACTGGGCGTAGCCCTGGTCCTTGCCGATGAGCTGGACGTAGGTGCCGGCGGCGCGGGCCAGCTGGCCGCCCTTGCCCGGCTTCATCTCCACGTTGTGGATGATGGTGCCCACCGGGATGGCGCTCATGGGCAGGGCGTTGCCCGGCTTGATGTCGGCGGTGCGCGACGAGACCACCGTGTCGCCGGCCTCCAGCCGCTGCGGCGCCAGGATGTAGGCCACCTCGCCGTCCTCGTAGCGGATCAGCGCGATGAAGGCGCTGCGGTTGGGGTCGTACTCCAGGCGCTCCACGGTCGCCGGCACGTCCACCTTGCGGCGCTTGAAATCGACCACCCGATAGCGGCGCTTGTGGCCGCCGCCGCGGCGCCGCGCCGTGATGCGGCCGGTGTTGTTGCGCCCGCCCTTCTTGCGCAGCCCCTCGGTGAGTGACTTCTCGGGCCCGCCCTTCCACAGGCCGCGGCGGTCCACCAGCACCAGCGAGCGCCGTCCCGGGGTCGTCGGATTGAAGGTCTTGAGTGCCATGGCCCGGTCCTACAGCCCCGTGGTCACGTCGATGGATTGGCCCTCGGCGAGGGTGACGATGGCCTTCTTGGTGTCCACCCGCTTGCCCCGCCGGCCGCGGAAACGCTTGGTCTTGCCCTTCTGGCGCAGGGTGTTGACGGCGGTCACCTTGACCTTGAACAGGTCCTCGACGGCGGCCTTGATCTCCGGCTTGGTGGCGTCCAGGGCGACGCGGAAGGTCACCTGGTTGTGCTCGGTGATCAGGGTCGCCTTCTCGGTGATGATCGGCGCCCGGATGACCTCGTACTTGCGCTGCTCGCTGACGGAGGCGCGTTTCAGCCTCGGGTCGGTCATGACAGGCGCTCCACCAGCTTGGCCACCGCGTCCCTGGTCAGCACCAGGGTGTCGCGGCGCAGGATGTCGTAGACGTTGGCGCCGATGCTCGGCATCACGTCGACGCCGGCCAGGTTGCGCGCCGCGCGGGCGAAGTTGGCGTCGACCTCGGCGCCGTCCACGACCAGGGCCGTGCCCCAGCCCAGGGCCTTGACCCGCTTGGCCAGGTCGCCGGTCTTGGGCTGGGCCAGCTCGGTGGACTCGAGGACCACCAGTTGGCCCGCCGCCTGCTTGGCCGACAGGGCCGAACGCAGGGCCAACCGCCGCACCTTCTTCGGCAAACCGTGGGCGTGGCTGCGGACCACCGGCCCGAACACCACGCCGCCGCCGCGGAGCTGGGGCGCCTTGCGCGAGCCCAGGCGGGCGCGGCCGGTGCCCTTCTGCCGGTAGGGCTTGGCCGTGGTGCCGCGGATCTCGTTGCGGGTCTTGACCTTGTGGGTGCCGGCCCGGCGCTTGGCGAGCTGCCAGTTGACGGTGCGCGCCATCAGGTCCGGACGCACCTCGACGGCGAACACGGCGTCATCCAGGTCGATGTCGCCCACCTTGGCGTTGTCCAGGTTGATCACGTCGCACTTCATGGCCGGTCAGTCCTTGCTCTCTTCGGGCGCTTCGGCCTCGCCCTCGGGGGCCGGCTCGGCCGGGGCCTCCGGCTCCGGCTCCGCTGCGGCTTCCGCTTCCGGGGCGACCTCAGGTTCCGGGGCGACCTCAGGTTCCGGGGCGGCTTCCGGCTCGGGCGCCGCCTCCGGCTCCGGCGCGGCGCCGCCGCCGCGCAGGGCGGCCGGGAACGGTACGCCATCGGGCAGCGGCTTCTTCACCGCGTCGGTGATCAGCACGTAACCGCCCTTGGAGCCGGGCACAGCACCGCGGACCATGATCAGGCCGCGGTCCGCATCCGTGGCCACCACCTTCAGGTTCTGGGTGGTCGCCCGGGCGTTGCCCAACTGGCCGGCCATCTTCTTGCCCTTGAACACCTTGCCCGGGTCCTGGCATTGGCCGGTGGACCCGAGGCTGCGGTGGTTGATGGACACCCCGTGGGAGGCCCGCAGGCCGGAGAAGCCGTGGCGTTTCATGGCCCCGGCGAAGCCCTTGCCGATGGAGGTGCCGGCCACGTCGACGAACTGGCCGGCGACGAAATGCTCGGCCGACAGTTCGGCGCCCACGTCGACCAGGGCGTCGGGCGTCACCCGGAACTCGGCCAGCCCGCGCTTCGGCTCCACCTTGGCCTTGGCGAAATGGCCGCGCATGGGCTTGGTGACGTTCTTCACCTTGGCCGCGCCGCAGCCGAGCTGGACCGCCGTGTAGCCGTCCCGGTCGGCGGTGCGCTGGGCCACCACCTGGCAGTTGTCCACCTTGAGCACGGTGACCGGCACATGGGTGCCGTCGTCGCCGAACAGGCGGGACATGCCGAGCTTCTGTGCGATCAGACCGGTCCGCATGGTCTCGTCCTACAGCTTGATCTCCACGTCGACGCCGGCCGCCAGATCCAGCTTCATCAGGGCGTCCACCGTCTGCGGCGTGGGGTCGATGATGTCGAGCACCCGCTTGTGGGTGCGGATCTCGAACTGCTCACGCGACTTCTTGTCGATGTGGGGCGAGCGCAGCACCGTGTAGCGCTCGATCCGCGTCGGCAGGGGGATGGGGCCGCGCACCTGGGCGCCCGTCCGCTGGGCCGTATTGACGATCTCGCGCGCCGACTGGTCCAGGACCCGGTGGTCGAACGCCTTGAGACCGATTCGTATGTTCTGACTTTCCATGGCCTCAGCCCCATCAGCCGCCGCAGCGGCTCAACCCTTTACTCGATGATTCCTACTCGATGATCTTGGCGACGACGCCGGCGCCCACCGTGCGGCCGCCCTCGCGGATGGCGAACCGGAGGCCCTCGTCCATGGCGATGGGCGAGATCAGC
>JANQFP010000037.1 GCA_028277795.1 Rhodospirillales bacterium | reverse complement strand
CGTCGCGGACCTCAACCGTAGCGCAGGCTACGCTTTTCGGCCCGCTCCTGGCGGGGCGGCCGCCGGGACGCGACGCAGATCGTGGCGGATGTGAGAAATGCGGGTTAGCGGACGGCAGCGGGTAGCCTTCGACGCCGACTCGCGCTATGCATGTGCGTCGATCGAACCGGAGGCGCCCCCCCCCGAGCCCATGGACGCAAGCCAACTTCTTTCCCTGTCCGTTTTCATTCTGATCTGCCTGGCGACCGCATCGTCCGGGGCCTATTTCCGGCCCGGCGCGTGGTACGCGGGAATCGCCAAGCCGTCGTGGAATCCCCCCGACTGGCTGTTCGCGCCGGTGTGGTCGGTGATCTATGCCCTGCTCGCTCTCAGCGCCTGGCTGGTCTGGGAGAACGCCGCGGACGGGGCAGCGACCGTGCCGATGGTTGCCTTCGGGGTGCACTGCGGCCTGAACGCCCTTTGGTCGGCCCTGTTTTTCGGCGCCCGCCGGATGGACTGGGCGTTCTACGAGGTCCTCGCCCTCTGGGCCTCCATCGTCCTGCTCATGGTCCTGTTCGCGCCGATCAGCGCGACCTCCGCGTGGCTCCTCGTGCCCTACCTGCTTTGGGTGGGTTTTGCGTCATTCCTCAACCTCACCCTGTGGAGGCTGAATCCGCGGACCGCGTAGTCGGACATTCCGAGCCGTGCGGCGTTCATCTTCGCACCGCTTCGGAACTCCGCAGACAGTAACCGGTTATTGTGGAAGAAATCGGGGACCGTTTTCTTGGATGCCGTGGTTTATCTTTCCTGCGGCCGGGCTGATCCGCATGGAAAAGGACGGCCGCCGAAAGGTGCCGGTGCCGCTGATCGGCCGCATCGTCGTCGAGATCGACCCCTACTCCGCCAACGACCGCGTGCATGCCGAGCCGGTTTAAAACAGCGCCGCCAGGTAGGCGGGGGGTGACGACGGGGTAGCGCGATCTGTGTTGCGCCGGCGATCACCACATCCGCACCGAATCGCCAGAAGGTGCTTCGGGCGGAGGTCTTCTGCGCGCACCTTGATTCCCACAGCCGAGACTACTAGGCATAAATAGTGTAAGCAGACAACCCAAACCCCAATATCTAGATGTCGGAGGGGTGACTCTAGCATCGTCGAACCTAGGCGAGGTCGGATCAATGACGTCCATCAGGGTGCACCGCTTCCTGGTGAATCTTCGGTTTCTTGAAGGAGTCCAATGATGAAGTTCGAGATCGGCGATGTCGTCTGCCTGAAATCGGGCGGCCCCGATATGTCGGTGGAACAAGTGACTAACGACGAAATCGTATGTATTTGGTTTGACGAAGGCCGGAGGATCAAAGAAAGGGCCTTTGACCCCAGGTTGCTTGAAGTCGGCGGAAAAGGCCGAGGGGTAGTACACCTCACGATTGAGGGTGTTTCGCCGCTCGGTTCGGTGGCTTCCGCGTAGGTGGCAAGAGCGGCACGAAATTGTCCCCTATGTCTTGGGAACATACCTCTAGCCGTGCGTCCAGGTAGGGTACGAAATAGGTGGGCCCGACGGCAGGCGACCGACCACTGGCATCGCACGGAAGGCGACGAAGGCCGGCCATACGCCTTCACGGACGCCGATACGCTGCTCGCCGACTTCTTCCGCGAGGTCCGGCGCGTCCTGGCCGAGCAGGGATTGTCGGACACCGTCGCAAGGATCGAGAATACGGGAGAAAAACGGGATGACTGATCCCAAGATTCAAAGCTTGTCGGACCTCGAAGACCACATGCGAGCGGTGGCGCGCGGCGAGAAGCCCGCGCCGGCCGATGCGGCGACGCCCAGCTTCGAGTCCGTCGAGGCCCTGGCGCGTCTGCTGACCCCGGAGAACCGCCGCCTGTTGGCGCTGATCCGCGACCGCTGGCCGCAGTCCGTGGCCCACCTGGCCGAGCTGGCCGGCCGGGCCGAGCCCAACCTGCTGCGCACCTTGGAAAAGCTCTCTGCCGCCGGGCTCGTCCGCATGGAAAAGGACGGCCGCCGCAAGGTGCCGGTGCCGCTGGTCGGGCGGATCGTGGTCGAGATCGATCCCTATTCCGCCAACGAACGCGTGCATGCCGAGCGGGTCTGAAATGGTTCCCGCATGACGCCCGGGACGCCGGCGGCGGAGCTCAGCCGCCGAGCCAGGTCCAGGTGATTTCGGCGGCTTTGTAGGCGAGCCAGGGGATGAGGAAGCCGTCGGCGTCGGCGGGGACCGAAATACGCGAATACGGGGACAGTATACCGATTTCTTAGGTGCCGTGGCTAATCGTTCTTGCCCCCGGGGTGGCGGAAGGTGAAATCAATATACTGTCCCCGTATTAGGGTTTTGTCGAATTCCGCTGCCGCTCCAGGCGGCGTCACGGCGCGGTCGCCGAGCCACCGGGCGCCGCCGCCGCGTCCCGAACCGGCTGACCTCGAACACGCCGCCAGTTGACACGGCCTTGAAAAACGAATATGATCCTATTTTCTTCGGAGCGAGGTTGTGGGGGATGTAGGCGCACGTAACGCTTTGAAAATGTAAAGATATTCGTAAAAATGATGACATATGCTTACATCTGCTGACAGATCTATGAGGGCTGGTTTAGGAATTATTAGTCGCATCAAGCATTTGGCCGCGATTTGGGGCTTTCGGGTGTCGCAAATGGGGCCGTGACGCAATGGACTGTCGGAGCGGTTGGCTGCGATCATGGGGATCGGCCGCAGCCGGAGCGCCCGGCCGGCCGGGAAGCGGAGTGCCGACGTCGCCCGCCCTCAGCCCGTCTCCACCATCCTCGCGGCCGCCTCCAGGGCCAGCTCGTAACCGTGGCCACCGAGGCCGGCGATCATGCCGACGGCGGCGCGGGAGACGTAGGAGTGGTGGCGGAAGTCCTCGCGGCGGTGGATGTTGGACAGATGCACCTCGATGACCGGGACCTCGCAGGCGAGCAGGGCGTCGAGGATGGCCACCGACGTGTGGGTGTAGGCGCCGGCATTGACGACCAATACGTCATGGGTGCCGCGGGCCTGCTGGATCCAGTCCACCAGCTCGCCCTCGGCGTTGCTCTGGCGGAAGGTCACGGCGAGGCCCAGGGCCTCGGCGCGGCGCGTGCAGGCGGCCTCGATGTCGGCCAGGGTCTCGCGGCCGTAGGTCTCGGGCTCGCGGGTGCCCAGCAGGTTGAGGTTGGGGCCGTTGAGGACCAGGACGCTGGCGGTCATGGCGGTCGCGCACTAGTGGTCTGGATGAGACATATGGTCCCCATACGATCGCGTTTCCCGCCGTCTCGGCAGGAGAGCGTGTGCAGGCGATGGCGGCCCATCGTCCAGCGCGCTCGACGCCCCGAGACGGCGGGAAACGCGACCCGAGGGGCGGCCTTCCAAGCCCCCCGGCGGCGTTGCGCGGCGTTTGCGATGCTCCAGCATCGCGGCACGCCGCGCGCCTGGCCGGCTGACCTTGGAAGGCCGTCGTATGTGTGCCATATGTCTCATCCAGACCACTCGGTTAGGGGTGAGCGTGTATACCACGCCGGCCGCGGCGCCGACAGCCGGCACGTCGGCGCCCGGTTGAACCGGCGGGTGCCGCCCGCCATACTCCGCCGCTCGGCACCAACGACCGACCGGCAAGACAGAAAAAAGGGCAACCATGCGCCTGACCATCAACGGCGAAGACAAGAGCTTCCAGGAACCCCTCACGGTGGCCCAACTGCTGGGTGAGATCGGCCTCGACCCGGCCAAGGTGGCGGTCGAGCGCAACCGCGAGATCGTGCCGCGGTCCACCTACGCCGACACGCCCCTCGGCGAGGGCGACAGGCTGGAGATCGTGCATTTCATCGGCGGCGGCGCCGAGGCCGACACCTTCGCGGTGGCCGGCCGCCCCTTCTGGTCGCGGCTTCTAGTGGGCACCGGCAAGTACAAGGACTTCGAGGAGACGGCGCGGGCCATCGAGGCTTCGGGCGCCGAGATCGTCACCGTCGCCGTGCGCCGGGTCAACCTGACCGACCCCAGCCAGCCCATGCTGGTCGACTACGTGGACCCCAAGACCTACACCTTCCTGCCCAACACCGCCGGCTGCTACACGGCCGACGATGCCGTGCGTACGCTGCGGCTGGCCCGCGAGGCCGGGGGCTGGGACCTGATCAAGCTGGAGGTCCTCGGCGACGAACGCACGCTGTACCCGAACATGACCGAGACCCTGGCCGCCGCCGAGACCCTGATCGCGGAGGGCTTCAAGGTCATGGTCTACTGCACCGACGATCCCATCATGGCCAAGCGCCTGGAGGACATGGGGTGCGTCGCCATCATGCCGCTGGCCGCCCCCATCGGCTCGGGGCTGGGCATCCAGAACCCGGTCAACATCCGGCTCATCGTCGAGCAGGCGGGGGTTCCGGTGCTGGTGGACGCCGGGGTCGGCACCGCGTCCGACGCCACCGTGGCCATGGAGCTGGGCTGCGACGGGGTGCTCATGAACACCGCCATCGCCGAGGCCAAGGACCCCATCCGCATGGCCCGCGCCATGAAGATGGCGGTCGAGGCGGGCCGGCTCGCCTACCTGGCCGGGCGCATGCCCAAGAAGCTCTACGCCGACCCGTCCTCGCCGCTCGCCGGATTGATCTGAGCACCCGGGTTCGCTCAGAGCGTCGGGGCATGCGGCGACGATTTTTTGGTTTCCCGGACCGGGAAATGGCGTATAAAGCCGGTTTTCCGCCCGCGAGCCTCCGTGCCCCGGCGACCGCGCCGCGGGTGCCACACGTCATCGGCGCAGCACCGGGCCGCGGTGCCCGCGCCGCAGCGCAGCGCATGGATGGGGGATCCGGGATGACCCCGAAGATCGCACAATTCCTGGCCCGACGGCGCCCCGAGACGCCGTGCCTGGTGGTCGACCTGGACGTGGTCGAGGCCAACTACCGGGCGCTCCGCCGGGCCCTGCCCCTGGCGGAGGTCTACTACGCGGTGAAGGCCAACCCGGCCGCGCCGGTGCTGGCGACCCTGACCCGCCTGGGCTCGTGCTTCGATGCCGCCAGCGCCCGGGAGGTGGACCTGTGCCTGGCCGCCGGCGCGCCGGCGGAGTCCATCTCCTACGGCAACACCATCAAGAAGCAGCGCGACATCGCCCATGCCTTCGAGCGCGGCGTGCGGCTGTTCGCCTTCGACAGCGCGGGCGAGCTGGACAAGCTGGCCGCCGCGGCGCCGGGGGCGCGGGTCTACTGCCGCATCCTCACCTCCAGCATCGGCGCCGACTGGCCGCTGTCGCGCAAGTTCGGCTGCGAGCTGGACATGGCCCGCGACCTGATGGTGCGGGCCGCCGACCGGGGGCTGGAGCCCCACGGCATCTCCTTCCACGTGGGTTCGCAGCAGACGAACCCCGAGCAGTGGCAGGTGGCCATCGGCCGCGCGGCCATGGTGTTCTCGGATCTGCGCGAGGCCGGCATCGAGGTGCGCATGCTCAACCTGGGCGGCGGCTTCCCGGCGCGGTACCGGGGCGACAGCCTGCCCGGCCTCGACCGCTTCGCCGACGCCATCATGACCGCCATGACGCGGCATTTCGGCAACGCGCTCCCCGACATGATCATCGAGCCGGGCCGGTCCATCGCCGCCGAGGCCGGGGTGCTGGAGACCGAGGTGGTGCTGGTCTCCCGCAAGGGCTACGGCGACGACGTGCGGTGGGTGTACTTCGACGTGGGCAAGTTCGGCGGCCTCGCCGAGACCATGGGCGAGGCCATCCGCTACCCGGTGGAGACGCCCCACGACGGCGGTCCGGAAGGGCCGGTGGCCATCGCCGGCCCCACCTGCGACGGTGCCGACATCCTGTACGAGACCGCGGGCTACACCCTGCCGCTGGCGCTGGCGACCGGCGACCGGGTGCGTCTTCTGTCGGCCGGCGCCTACACCAGCACCTACGCGTCGGTCGGCTTCAACGGCTTCCCGCCGCTGCGGGAGCACTACATCTGACGCCGCCGCGTCACATCCCCTGCGGGTTGCCCTCGATGATCGAGAACCGGTAGTGGAGGTCGCCGTCGGTATCGACGACGGCATATCGGTTGCCGTCGCGGTACGCCTTCTGACAGCCGTGCTCGCGCTTGGTGTTCTGCCACTGGATGCACAGCTTGTCCTTGTCCACCGACCAGGTGCCCGCTTCCGGCCCGGTGGACCAACGGCCCTTCACCTGCCCGTCCGGCCCGAAGAACATGTAGAAATCGGCCTCGCCGCGGCCGGCGATGGTGTTGCCGGTGAGCAGCACCTGCAGGTCGTCGGCGGCCAGTGGCGCGGCGCCGGATTCGATGAATTCCTTTTCGGCCGATCCGCAACCGGCCACCACCGTGGCGACGGCCAGAGCCGCCACCGCGTGCCGTATGGTCATCATGTGTCCTCCCGCAGGTCCGGCGTGCGCCGGGGCCGAAGAGTGTAGGCGCTCTCGCCGTCGTTGGAAACCCGCGACGAGCGGTGCCGCGGCCTAGAGCACGGTTCGATCAGATCGATCCGATCTGATCGAACCGTGCTCTAATTCATTGATTTTTAGAGCAAGTAAATCCGATCAAACGATTCCGTTTGATCGGATATTGCTCTAGGAGAAGGCCTTGAAGGCGATGATGGTGAAGGTGTCCTTGACCCCGGGCAGGGTCTGGATGTGCTCGGTGACGAAGTGGCCGATGTCGGCGCCGTCGTCCAGGTAGCACTTGAGCAGCAGGTCGTAGTTGCCCGAGATGGAGAAGACCTCCGACACCCGGTCGGCCATTTCGGCCACCTCGGCCGCCACCTGGTAGGCTTGGCCCAACTCGCATTTCACCTGCACGAAGATGGTCTGCATGATGGCTATCCCTGCTCCCGCGCTCGGCGGACGGTCACGGTTTCTTCGGCGTCGGCGGCTCCCGCAGCAGGAAGGCGGGCACATGGTCGCCCATGCCGACCACCGGCTCGTCGGCCCCGCGTTTGACCTTGGTCCTGGAGCCGCGGGGTTCGGCCGTCTTGCCGTCGCCGCCGCGGCGGTCGCCGTCCCGGCGGCTCTTGGCGCGTGCCGGCTTCTCGGGCTTGGCTGCTTCGTGCTGCCGGTCGCCGCGCCCGCGCCGGCGGCGCCCGCGGCGCTCCGCCGCCTCGTCGAGGTCGCCGGTCTCCACCCCGTCCAGGGTGATGCGGGGGATGTCCTTGCCGATCAGCCGGGTGATGGCGGACAGGTACTTGCCGTCCTCCGGCGTGGCGATGGTGAAGGCGCGGCCCTCGCGGCCGGCGCGGCCGGTGCGGCCGATGCGGTGCACGTAGTCCTCGGCGTGGCTGGGGACGTCGAAGTTGAACACGTGGCTCATCTGGGGAATGTCGAGGCCGCGGGCGGCCACGTCGCTGCACACCAGGAGGGTCACCTGGCCGTCCTTGAACTTGTCCAGCATGTCCATGCGGGCCGGCTGCGGCATGTCGCCGTGGAGCAGCCCGGCATCGAAGCCGTGGCGCTGCAGCGACCGGTGCAGGATGCCCACGTCCCGCTTGCGGTTGCAGAAGATCAAGGCGTTCTTGACCTCCTCCTGGTGCAGCAACTGGCGCAGGGCGGCCCGTTTCTCCCGCTGCCCGCCGCCCGGCCGGCGGCCGTCGCTGGGGTTCACCACCAGCAATCCCTGGGCCACGGTCTCGGCGGGCGTGGCCGGCGGGTCGACGGCCAGCTCCTTGGGATTGATCAGGAAGGCGTCGGCCAGACGGCGGATCTCCGGCGGCATGGTGGCCGAGAAGAACAGGGTCTGGCGCATGCGCGACAGCAGCGAGACGATGCGCTCCACGTCCGGGATGAAGCCCATGTCCAGCATGCGGTCGGCCTCGTCGATGACCAGAATCTTGACGTCGGTCAGCAGCAGGCGCCCGCGCTCGAACAGATCCAGCAGCCGACCCGGCGTGGCGATCAGGACGTCCGGGCCGCGGTCGATCTCCTTCACCTGCTCGGTCAGGGACTCGCCGCCGATCAGCAGGGCCTTGGTCAGCTTGTGATACTTGCCGTAGCGGTCGAAGGACTCCGCCACCTGCGCCGCCAGCTCCCGGGTCGGCTCCAGGATCAGCGACCGCGGCATCCGTGCCTTGGCCCGTCCGGCGGCCAGGATGTCGATCATGGGCAGGGTGAAGGACGCCGTCTTCCCGGTGCCCGTCTGGGCGCTGCCGAGGATGTCGCGGCCCATGAGGACGACGGGGATGGCCTGTTCCTGGATGGGCGTCGGTTCGGTGTAGCCGGACTCGGCCACCGCCCGCAGAACGGGATCACTCAACCCGAGGTCAGAGAAGCTCATTATGTGGGCGACTGTCCGCCGACCGCACGGCGGTCGGTCCATTGCCAGGTGGGTCACCGCGCAGCCGGATATTAGGGTTTCCGCGCGCCCTGTCAACGCTTCCCGAGGGATGGCGGGGGCCCCCGGCCTTGGCCCGCGCGGTCAGGTGGGATACCTTTGCCGGCCGCCCCGCCGATGGACGTGCCGCCCGTGCTGATCCGACCCGACCGCTCCTGCCTGGTGATCGTCGACATCCAGCCCAAGCTGCTGGTCGCCATCGACGCCGCGGACCGGGTCACCGACAACGCCCAGGTGCTGATGCAGGCGGCGGCGGCGATGGACGTGCCCATCCTGGTCTCGGAGCAGTATCCGCGCGGCCTGGGGGCGACCGTGCCTCCGGTGGCCGACCTGGCGCCGCCCGGTTCCGTGGTCGAGAAGATGCACTTCTCGTGCCTGGCCGACGGCGGTTTCGCCGAGCGCTTCCGCAGCCTCGACCGCAGCCAGGCGGTGATCGCCGGCATCGAGGCCCACGTGTGCGTGCTGCAGACGGCCTTGGGCCTGCTCGATGCGGGGTACGCGCCGTTCGTCGTCGCCGACGCCGTGTCCTCGCGCACCGCCGAGAACGCGCAGGCGGCGTTGCGGCGGCTCGACCGGGCCGGCGCCGGCATCGTCACCACCGAGATGGTGGTCTTCGAGTGGCTGGAGCGCGCGGGCACGCCCCGGTTCAAGGACGTGAGCCGGCTCATCAAGTAGCCGGGGACCTCCCATGCCTGCCCGCACCCCGTTGCTTCTGCTGCCCGGTCTGCTGTGCGACGACGAACTGTGGCGGCACCAGGCGGCGACCCTGGCCGATGTGGCCGAGATCCGCGTCGCCGATCTGACCCGGCACGACCATCTGGCGGCCATGGCCCGGGACGTCCTGGCCGATGCGCCCGAGACCTTCGCCCTCGCCGGCCTGTCCATGGGCGGCTATCTGGCCCAGGAGATCATGCGCCAAGCCCCGGACCGGGTCGAGCGGCTGGCCCTGCTCGACACCTCGGCCCACGCCGATACGCCGGAGCGGTCGCAGCGGCGGCGCGACCTCATGGCCCTGGCCGAGCGCGGCGCCTTCAAGGGGGTGACGCCGCGCCTGCTGCCCGAGCTCATCCATCCCGACCGCCTCGGCGACCGGGCCTTCGCCGCGGCGGTGCTGGCCATGGCCGAGCGGGTGGGCCGCGAGGCCTTCCTGCGCCAGCAGGTGGCGATCATGACCCGGCCCGACAGCCGGCGCGATCTCGGCGCCATCCACTGCCCGACCCTGGTCCTGTGCGGCCGTCAGGATGCGTTGACGCCCCTTGCCGTGCACGAGGAAATGGCCGAAAAGATTCCGCGCGCCACCCTTGTCGTGGTCGAGGACTGCGGCCACCTCGCCCCGCTCGAACAACCCCATGCGGTCAGCGCGGTCATACGCTACTGGCTGGGGAGCCGCTGAAAAGAAGGAGACACCCTCATGTCCGGCATCATCCTGCCCTATCGCGGCGTCAGGCCGCGCATCGCCCCCGACGCCTTCGTGGCGCCCAACGCCGCCGTCATCGGCGACGTGGAGATCGGATCGGGCAGCAGCCTGTGGTTCGGCGTCGTCGTGCGCGGCGACGTGCACGAGATCCGCATCGGTCGCAACACCAACATCCAGGACGGCACCGTGGTCCACGTCACCAAGGACCGGTACGGATGCTACATCGGCTCCGACATCCTGATCGGCCATTGCGCCCTGATCCACGCCTGCACCCTGGAGGACGGCTGCTTCATCGGCATGCGGGCCACGGTCATGGACGGCGCCGTGGTCGAACCCCGCGCCATGGTCGCCGCCGGCGCCCTGGTGACCCCGGGCAAGCGGGTGCCGACGGGCCAGTTGTGGGCCGGCAGCCCGGCCAAGCGCATCCGCGACCTGTCGCCCGAGGAGCTGGACGGCTTCATCCACGCCACCGAGCACTACCGGGCGACGGGGCAGGAGTACCTGGAGGTCGTGGGCCCGGCCATGGCCGTCGCGGGCGCCTGAGCCGATGACCGTCGTCTCGCCGGGGGATCTGGTCGCCGAGGTGCTGGCCGGCCGGGCGACGGGCATCTCGCGCATGATGTCCTACGCCGAGGGCCACGGCGACGCCGCCCGCGCCGCCATGGCGGAGGTTCACCGCCATGCCGGCCGCGCCCACGTGGTCGGCATCACCGGGGTGCCCGGCAGCGGCAAGTCGACCCTGGTCCAGGCCCTGGCCCGGACGCTGCGCGCCTCCGGGCGGACGGTCGGCATCGTCGCCGTCGATCCGTCCAGCCCCTTCTCGGGGGGCGCCATCCTCGGCGACAGGGTGCGCATGAACAGCCTGGCCGGCGATCCCGGCGTGTTCATCCGCTCCATGGCCACCCGGGGCGCACTGGGCGGCCTGGCCCGCGCCAGCCACGACGTCATCGACATCCTCGATGCGGCCGGGTTCCAGATGGTGCTGGTGGAGACCGTCGGCGTCGGCCAGGACGAGGTGGACATCGTGCAGGCGGCGCACACGGTGGTGGTGGTCTCGGCCCCCGGCCTGGGCGACGACATCCAGGCCATCAAGGCCGGCGTCCTGGAGATCGCCGACGTCCACGTGGTCAGCAAGTGCGACCGGCCCGATGCCGCCAAGACGGTGGTCGACCTGAAGGGCATGCTGTCGCTGGGGGCCGGGCGCACGGACTCCTCGTGGCCGGTCCCGGTGCTGCCCACCAGCGCCCAGAACCGGGACGGGATCGCCGATCTGGTGGCCTGCATCGACGACCACCGGCACCACCTGGACGAGTCGGGCGAGATCGCCGTCCGCCGCCGCCGCATCCTGGAGATGCGCATCCTCAAGGCGGCCGAGGATATCGTCCACGAGCGCCTGGTCAAGCAGCAGGGCGAACGGCTGAGCGCCCTGTTGGACCGGGCCGTGGAACGCGAGATCGATCCCTACGCCGCCGCCGCCGATCTGCTCGACGGTCTGGCCGATTCCTGAATTCCGGCGTCAGGTGTGGCGCAGCACGTAGGTGCCGGGGGCGTCGCCCAGGGGCGGGTGGCTTCCGCCCCCCGGCGGGCGGGCCGGCACCGAAGCCCGTCCGCGCCCGGCACCCCGGAGCCAGCTCTCCCAATGGGGCCACCAGGAGCCCTCGTGGCGGGTCGCCCCGGCCAGCCAGGCGTCGGCATTGGCGGCGGCCTCGGGATTGGTCCAGTGGCCGTACTTGCCGGAGCCCGGCGGATTGACGACGCCGCCAACGTGGCCCGAGGCGGTCAGCACGAACTCCACCGGCCCCGAGAAGATGCCGGTCGCCCGGTGGGTCGACCGCCACGGCGCGATATGGTCGTCGCGGGCCGACAGCACGTACACGGGCACCTTGATGCGCGAAAGATCGAGGGGCACGCCGGCTGCCGTCACGCCACCCGGCTCCACCAGCCGGTTGTCCTGATAGAGATGGCGCAGATAGAAGGTGTGCAGGGCCGCCGGCATGAGGGTCGAATCGGCGTTCCAGGAGAACAGGTCGAAGGGGAACGGATCGCGCCCCAGCAGGAAGTTGTTGAGGACGAAGGACCAGATCAGGTCGTTGGCCCGCAGCATGTTGTAGGTGCTGGCCATCTTGGCGCCTTCCACGTAGCCGCGCTCGGCCAGGCGTTGCTCCAGGTGGGAGATGGTCTCCTCGTCGATGAAGATGCCCAGCTCCCCGGGCTCCTCGAAATCGAGCATGGTGGTGAGCAGGGTGACCGAGGCGACTCGCCGGTCCTTGCGCGCCGTCATGTAGGCCAGCGCCGCCGCCAGCAGGGTGCCGCCGACCCAGTAGCCGACCGCGTTGACGGCCCGCTCGCCGGTGATGTCCTCGATCACGTCGACCGCCTCCACCACGCCCGTCGTCAGGTAGTCGTCGAAAGACTTGGCGGCCACTTGCGGGTCGGGGTTGACCCACGAGATCATGAACACCGTGTGGCCGCGGTCGACGCACCACTTGACGAAGGAGGTCTCCGGCCGCAGGTCGAGCACGTAGTATTTGTTGATCCACGGCGGCACCACCAGCAGCGGACGCTGCCGCACCTTGGCGGTGGTCGGCGCGTACTGGATCAGCTCCATCAGGTCATTGCGGTGCACCACCTGGCCCGCCGTGGCCGCCACGTCGTGGCCGACCCGGAAGCCCGGCATTTGGGCGATGCCGAATCGCAGCCGGCCGCTGCCCGATTCCAGGTCGGCCAGCAAGTTGGTAAGGCCATTGAGGAGGTTGCCGCCGCCGCTGTCCAGGGTCAGGCGCAGGACGTCCGGGTTGGTGACCAGGAAGTTGGCCGGCGACAGGGCGTCGATGAACTGGCGAATGTAGAAGTCCAGCCGCTCCACCGTCCGCCGGTCCAGTCCCTCGACCGCGCGCACCGTGTTGAGCAGCCAGCGGGCGGTCAGCAGATAGGACTGCTTGATGAAGGTGAACACCCACACGTCCTGCCAGCGTTCGTCGCGGAACCGGCGGTCGGTGGTGTCGTCGGCGGTGTCCGGCCCCGCCGGCTGGCCGAGCAGGCGACTGGCGGCGCTCTGCCACAGGGACATGTAGTCCTGCCACAGGGACACCTGGGCCTTGGCCAGCCGCGCCGGGCTCTCGATCATGGCCGTGGTCATGTCCATGAACGCGTTGCCGAGGCTCAGGGGGTCGCGGATGCCGAGGTCGTTGTGGGTCGCCTGGCGGCGCAGGAAATCGGTGACCAAGCGCTGACTGCGCTCGGCGATCTCGGTCAGGGTGGTCGAGAGCTCGCCGAGGTCCGGCATCGGCTCGGTCGTGCCGGGTTGATCGGCCATGACTTGGATCCCTCGTGATGCCCGTCGCGAACCGGCGCCCCCTCATGACCGCCGATACACCGATGGATGGGGCCACGCCCGGTCGAAAGCCCGCGGCGCGTTTATAACTTGTTCACCGGGGTGGGGCAATGTGCCATCATCGGTAGGCGGCCGGCGGGCGGCCGCCACCGGAAGGTAAGGAGTTTGTATCGGTCATGGCAGCGGACCAACGGCAGCGGAGCACCCCGAGGCGGGTCTCGAGCGCGATCATCGTCGGCGTGTCTTTGGGCGCGCTGGGCGTCCTCGGCGCCTGCTCGCAGGTGCCCGACGCCCTCAATCCCGTGGAATGGTACAAGGATACCGAGGACTTCTTGTTCGGCGAGGACGATGTCGAGCTGGCCGAGGAGGATGCCGAGGATGCCGACGAGACCGAGAAGGAGATCCCCGGGGCCGAGGGATCGTTCCCCGAGCTGTCGACGGTTCCCGAGCGCCCGTCGCGCATCCGCGCCGAGGATCTGTCCAACCTGGAGGAGGGGCTGGTACCCGACCGCGGCCGTCGGGCTTACGCGCCGGCCATCCAGCGCCAGGGCGAGGCCCAGGCCATGGCCGCGCCACCGCCGCCCCGCGTGGCCCAGCCGCCGGTCGCCGTCGAGCCGCTGGCGACGACCGTGACCCCGATGCCGACGGCCCGGCCCGCGCCGCCGCCGTTGCCCCAGGTCCCGCGAATGACCGAGACCGCGGCGGCCCGTCCGGCACCGAAGGCCCCGCCGCCGCCGGCCGTCGCCGCGCCGCCTGCGCCCTCGCCAACGCCCATGGCCACGCCGCAGACCCCGGCCGGGCGCCTGCCGCCGGCCAACGCCCTCCTGGCCGGTCCCATCGAGCCCCTGGGCACGGTCGTGGTCTCCTCGGCCGGCGTGGAGATGACGGGCGGCGTGTGGGCGCCGACCCTGCGCACGCCGCCGGCCCTGCAGGCGACTCCGGCCGAAGGGACGCCGGCCGAACGCCTGCCGCCGGCCGTCCCCGGATTGACCAAGACGCCGATCAAGTTGGCCACCATCCGCTTCGGCGACGGCTCGGCCAACCTCGACGACCAGGACCGGCAGATCCTGCGGGAGGTGCAGCGGCTGCACACCCAGCGGGGCGGCACCCTGAGGGTGGTCGGCCACGCGTCCAGCCGCACCCGCAACATGGACCCGGTGCGCCACAAGATGGTGAACTTCAAGGTGTCGGCCGACCGGGCGGAGGTGGTGGCCAAGGCGCTGGTGGCGCTGGGGGTCAAGGCCGAGGACATCGCGGTCGACGCGGTGTCCGACCTGGAGCCCCTGTACTACGAGATCATGCCGTCGGGCGAGGCCGGCAACCGCCGGGCGGTCATTTACCTCGACCAGTGAGCCGGCGTAGGGTATGACCCGCCCCGACGGGGACCGCCGCCCCGCCGGGGCCGGCACCGATTCACGACTGTAGACGCGATGGAACAGGAATTTCACCGGATCCGGCGGCTGCCGCCCTACGTGTTCGCCGAGGTCAACGCCATGAAGGCGCGCGCCCGCGCGGCCGGCGAGGACATCATCGATTTCGGCATGGGCAACCCGGATTCGCCGACGCCGCCGCACATCGTCGCCAAGCTGTGCGAGACGGTCCAGGACCCGCGCACCCACCGCTATTCCAACTCCCGCGGCATCCCCGGCCTGCGTCGGGCCGTCGCCGAGTACTACGGACGCCGCTTCGGCGTCGACATCGACCCGGAGACCGAGGCGGTGGTGACCCTGGGCTCCAAGGAGGGACTGGCCAACCTGGCCTCGGCCATCTCCACGCCGGGCGACGTCATCCTGGTGCCCAATCCCAGCTACCCCATCCATCCTTTCGGCTTCATCATCGCCGGGGCGACGGTGCGCAACATCCCCATCGCCGCCGACGGCAGCCTGATGGCGGCCCTGGAGCGGGCCGTGCAGCACAGCGTGCCGCCGCCGACGGCCATTGTGCTCAACTACCCCAACAACCCGACGGCGCAGCTCGCGGACCTGGACTTCTACGGCCAGGTGGTCGACTTCTGCCGCCAGCACAACATCTACGTGCTGTCGGACATCGCCTACGCCGAGATCTACTTCGAGTGCGGGCCGCCGCCGTCCATCCTCCAGGTGCCGGGGGCGAAGGACATCGCGGTCGAGTTCTCGTCCATGAGCAAGACCTACTCCATGCCCGGCTGGCGCATCGGATTCGCCTGCGGCAACAGGCGGCTCATCGGCGCCCTGGCGCGCATCAAGTCGTACCTGGACTACGGCGCGTTCACCCCGGTCCAGGTGGCCTGCACGGCCGCCCTCAACGGTCCCCAGGACTGCGTGGACGACATCCGCGCCCTCTACCGGGAGCGCCGCGACGTGCTGATCGACGGCCTCGACGCGGCCGGCTGGCAGGTGCCGCGCCCGCCCGCCACCATGTTCGCCTGGGCGCCCATTCCGCCCGCCTTCCACCATCTGGGCTCGCTGGAGTTCTCCAAGATGCTGCTGCGCGAGGCGCGGGTGGCGGTGTCGCCGGGCGTCGGCTTCGGCGAGCACGGCGACGGCCACGTGCGCTTCGCCCTGGTCGAGAACATCCACCGCACCCGCCAGGCCATCCGCAACATCAAGGCGTTCTTCGCCCGGTACGACAACGTGATCGGCGATTCCGAGAGAAGCCGGGCCGCCGGGTAACGGTCGGCGGCGGAGAGATCCATGAGCGAACCCCTCAAAGTGGCGGTGGCCGGAGTCGGCACCATCGGCGTCGGCGTCGTGCGGCTGCTGCAGGAGCAGGCGGACCTGCTGGAGCGGCGCTGCGGGCGCGGCGTGCGCATCGTCGCCGTCGCCGACCCGGACCGCCGCGACCGCGGCATCCCGGTGGACTCGTTCGAGTGGTACGACGACGCCCTGGCCATGGTCGCCGAGGCCGACGCGGACGTGGTGGTGGAGCTGATCGGGGGCTCCGAAGGCGTGGCCAAGCAGCTCTGCGAGTCGGCCATCGCCGCCGGCCGCCACGTGGTGACCGCCAACAAGGCCCTGATCGCCCATCACGGCACGGACCTGGCGCGGGCGGCGGAAGCGGCCGGGGTGGCCCTGGCCTACGAGGCGGCCGTGGCCGGCGGCATCCCGGTCATCAAGTCCCTGCGCGAGGGACTGGCCGCCAACGCCTGGACGCGGGTCTACGGCATCCTCAACGGCACCTGCAACTACATCCTCACGGTCATGCGCGAGCGCGGGCGCGAGTTTGCCGACGTGCTGGCCGAGGCCCAGGAGCTGGGGTACGCCGAGGCCGATCCCACCTTCGACGTGGACGGCATCGACAGTGCCCACAAGCTGGCCATCCTGGCCAGCGTCGCCTTCGGCTGCCAGGTGGACTTCCCGGCGGTGCACATCGAGGGCATCCGCCACGTGTCGCTGATGGACATCCGGTTCGCCGACAAGCTGGGCTACCGCATCAAGCTGCTGGGCATCGCCGCCCGCACCGGACAGGGCATCGAGCAGCGGGTCCACCCGTGCATGGTCCACCACGGCGCCGCCATCGCCTCGGTGGAAGGGGTGTTCAACGCCGTGGTGGCCGACGGCGACTTCGTCGACACCATCATGCAGGAGGGCCGCGGGGCCGGCGAGCGGCCCACCGCCTCGGCGGTGGTGGCCGACATCATCGACATCGCCCGCGGCCACCGGGTGCCGGCGTTCATCGTGCCCGCCGACCGGCTGGAGCGTATCGACACCGTGCCCATGGCCGACCACCGCGGGGCCTACTACTTCCGGCTCATGGTGGTCGACCGGCCCGGGGTTTTCGCCGACATCGCCGGGGCCCTGCGCGACCACGACGTGTCCATGGAGCAGGTCCTCCAGCAGGGCCGGGATCCGGGCGAGCCGGTGCCGGTGGTCATGACCACCCACGAGACCCGGGAATCCGACATGGCCGCGGCCCTGCACGAGATCGAGGCCCTGGACGCCGTGGTCGAGGCGCCGCGGATGATCCGCATCGAGCCCTTCTGAGGTGGCCGGAGACCCGCACGCCGTCCTGCCAACCGAACCCCCGGCCGCCGCCGTGCTCGGGGTCGAGGAGTCCCTGGGCGGCCGGCGCTGGCGGGCCCGCTCGGTCGACGACCGCCACGCCCTGGCCCTGGCCCAGCGGACCGGCGTCCCCGAGGTGGTGGGCCGCATCCTGGCCGCCCGCGGCGTCGCCCTCGATCAGGTCGAGGCCTACCTGGACCCGACCCTGCGCCGCTGGCTGCCCGATCCGCTGCGCCTCAAGGACATGGAGCGGGCCTGCGAGCGCCTGGCCACCGCCGTCATGCAGGGCGAGGGCATCGCCGTGTTCGGCGACTACGACGTGGACGGGTCGACGTCCGCCGCGCTGCTGCTGCGATACCTGGCCGCCGTCGGCGCGCCCGCCCGCGCCTACGTCCCGGACCGCCTGACCGAAGGGTACGGCCCCAACGAGGCCGCCTTGCTGGGCCTGGGCCGGGACGGCGCCTCGGTCATCGTCACCGTCGATTGCGGGACCCTGTCCCACGAGCCCCTGGCGGCGGCGGCCGCCGCCGGGCTCGACGTCATCGTGGTCGATCACCATACGGCGGAAAGCCGTCTCCCCCATGCGACGGCGGTGGTCAATCCCAACCGGCTGGACGAGGACGGGATCCTGGGCCACCTGGCCGCCGTCGGCGTCGCCTTCCTGCTGGCGGTGGGCGTCAACCGGGTGCTGCGCCAGGCCGGCTGGTTCGACCACCGCCCCGAGCCGGACCTGATGGACTCCCTGGACCTGGTGGCCCTGGGCACCATCTGCGACATGGTGCCCCTGGTCGGCGTCAACCGTGCCCTGGTGAGCCAGGGCCTCAAGGTGATGGCCCGGCGCGGCAACATCGGACTGAAGGCGCTGGCCGACGCGGCCGGGGTGGACGAAAGCCCCGGCGTCTACCATGCGGGCTACGTCCTGGGGCCCCGCATCAACGCCGGCGGGCGCGTCGGCCGCAGCGACCTGGGGGCGCGATTGCTGTCCACCGCCGATGCGGCCGAGGCGGCCGACATCGCTGCGCAGCTCCACGGCCTGAACCGGGAACGCCAGGCCGTGGAGGCCGCCGTGCTCGACGCGGCGCTGGCCCAGGCGGAGGAGGAGACGGCCACCCCACCGGGCCCGCCGGTGCTGTTCGCGGTGGGAGAACAGTGGCATCCGGGGGTGATCGGGCTGGTGGCGTCAAGGCTTGCGGAGCGCTTCAACCGGCCGGCCTGCGCGGTGGCGGTCAACGACGGCCGGGCCGTGGGGTCGGGGCGCTCGGTGGCCGGCATCGATTTGGGTGCGGCCGTCGTCGCCGCCGCCCAGGCGGGGCTGCTGGTCAAGGGCGGCGGCCATCCGATGGCGGCCGGCTTCACCGTCGACGCGGGCCGTCTCGGCGAACTGCGGCGTTTCCTGGAGCAGCGCCTGGCGCCGGCGGTGGCGGCGGCCGACCGGGTGCCGTCCCTCGGCGTCGACGGCATCCTGCGCCTTGGCGCCGCCACGCCGGAGCTGGTGGCGGCGGTCGAGCGGGCCGGACCCTTCGGTGCCGGCAACCCGGGGCCCCGATTCGCCTTCGCCGACGTCACCGTCGCCTATGCCCGGGAGGTGGGACAGGGCCACCTGCGCTGCACTCTGGCCGACGGCGCCGGCGGCCGCCTGGAGGGTATCGCCTTCCGCAGTGTGGGCACACCCTTGGGCGGGGCGTTGCAGCGGCGGGACGGGGCGCCGCTGCACGTGGCCGGCCGCCTGCGCCTCAACACCTGGCGCGGTCGCACGTCGGTGCAGCTTCACCTGGACGACGCCGCACCGGCTTGGTGAGGCAGCGCAACGGGCAGTCGCGTGCTGCTCGTGGCGCACGTCGTGCGTGGCCACGATGTGAATCCCGCAAGGAGCTGAAGAACTTGGCCAAGCGTGGTCGATTGAAGGGCGGTTGTGGCCGGATTTGACGCCCAGTGATGGTGCGAGTCGGGGAGCGAGGTCAATCGCGGGCCGTCGATAGGCATCCTGGTGCACGTACGGGCCTCTGAGAGGCCCACTGCGGTTTGCTCCACGAACTGGTTGAGTGCTAGAGTCCAGACCTCAACCGAAACCGATGACGGACGCAGGCTGTGGTCGAAAAACAGGCCGGGAAGAAGACGTGTTTTGTGATTTGCCCGATCGGCGCGCCGGGCTCAGATATGCGCCTCTGGTCCGATGATGTATTCGAGAACCTGATCGATCCTGTCGCCACAAAATACGGCTATGAGGCCTATCGATCTATTGAAGACCCAAAGCCGGGAGCGATCACGGATTACATCGTAAGACACGTCCATGAAGCGGATCTGGTCGTGGCGGACCTCAGTTTCCTTAACCCAAACGTGTTTTACGAATTGGCCCTAAGACATGCACAAGGAAAGCCTTTCATTCATTTATCGAATGACGTCGGAGCCATCCCCTTCGACGTGTTCGGATTAAGTGCCGTTGAGATCGAAAGTGGTGGCTTCGGGGCCGTGGATAAGACAAGACGAGTACTGGACGACCATTTCAGGGCCGTCGAAGACGGAACGGCTGTGTTTGGCAACCCGGTCTCGCGGTACCACCAACAACTCAGAGTCAATGACGAAGGCACGACTCAGGACAAGATCAACCAGGCTCTTATAGACGCAGTTACAAAACTTGAGCGAACAACACGGGCTTGGGAGGCACGGGAATTTGATCAGCAAGCCTTGGTAACGTTGCTTGAAGAATCCAGGTTGGAGCTGGAAAAGCGATTGCGCGCTCCCATGCACATCAAAGGCGAAGAGAGTGCGCAACGCAAGCCATCCACAACTCTCGATACGGTGCTCGCGGCATTAGGACGACAGTTTGAGGATGGTTCTCTGAAGGATGTCTTGGCGAATTTCGAACGAAATGCTCGGCTTGCGAACGCCAGCGATGCAGAGCCGGCGGAGATTCTGAGCTCTGCGAAGCGGGCCTCCAAAAAATAGCTTGTCCAGTGCCGCGCGGTTCACCGCAACCACCGGATCTGTTGAACTGTCTTTGCGGGCGTCGGCGGAGCGGTACCCCGATCGCCGGTGCAGGCGGGACCAGCGGGTGCGGACGACTGGATGCCACGATCACCGATGGTAGACACGCAATCCCCACCGACGGTTCTTGAGATTCCAGGCCTCGCTATGGAAGAAGATCAGCCCCGACCAGATGGACCGGTCCATGTCGGCGATCAATCTGTCGGCGCGGCCTCGGCGTGGTAAGGCGGTGCAGCGCCCCGCCGAGTCGCTTTACCTGACTGCTCATCCCATATAATCGTGAGCCGTCACGGCCACTCCCGGACACGCCCATGGACACCATCAGCATCCGCGGCGCGCGCGAGCACAACCTGCGCAACATCGACGTGGACATCCCGCGCGACAGCCTGACGGTGATCACCGGGCTGTCGGGCTCGGGCAAGTCGTCGCTGGCCTTCGACACCATCTACGCCGAGGGCCAGCGCCGCTACGTGGAGTCCCTGTCCGCCTACGCCCGGCAGTTCCTGGAGCTCATGCAGAAGCCCGACGTGGACGCCATCGAGGGCCTGTCGCCGGCCATCTCCATCGAGCAGAAGACCACGTCCCGCAACCCGCGCTCCACGGTGGGCACGGTGACCGAGATCTACGACTACATGCGGCTGCTGTGGGCCCGCGTCGGCGTGCCCCATTCGCCGGCCACCGGGCTCCCCATCGAGAGCCAGACGGTGAGCCAGATGGTGGACCGGGTGATGGAGATGGACGAGGGCACCCGCCTGCTGCTGCTGGCGCCCATCGTGCGCGGCCGCAAGGGCGAATACCGCAAGGAGCTGCAGGACCTGGCGAAACGCGGCTTTCAGCGGGTCAAGGTGGATGGGGAGATCCACGAGATCGACCGGGTGCCGGCGCTGAACAAGAAGGTCAAGCACGACATCGAGGTGGTGGTCGACCGGGTCGTGGTGCGCCCCGGCGTGGAGGGGCGCCTGGCCGACAGCCTGGAGACGGCGCTCAATCTGGCCGACGGCCTGGCCTTCGCCGAGGACGCCGACGGCGGCCAGCGCACCACCTTCTCGGCCCGCTTCGCCTGCCCCGAGTCCGGCTTCACCATCGACGAGATCGAGCCGCGGCTGTTCTCCTTCAACAACCCCTACGGGGCTTGCCCGGCCTGCGACGGCCTGGGCACCGAGATGTACTTCGACCCCGAGCTGGTGGTGCCCGACGATCGCCTGTCCCTGGCCCAGGGGGCCATCGCCCCGTGGGCCAACTCGGTGTCGCGGTACTACCGGCAAACCCTGGACAGCCTGGCGCGGCACTACGAGATCGATCTGGCGATGCCCTTCCGCGCCTTGCCCCAGGCGGTGCGGGACGCTCTGCTGTTCGGCTCCGGCGGCGAGGCGGTGACCATGCGCTACGACGACGGCAACCGGGCCTACGAGATCACCAAGCCCTTCGAGGGGGTCATCCCCAACATGGAGCGGCGCTGGCGGGAGACCGACTCGGCGTGGGTGCGCGACGAGTTGTCGCGCTTCCAGACCGTCACCACCTGCGCCGTGTGTGACGGCGCCCGGCTCAAGCCGGAGGCCCTGGCGGTCAAGATCGCCGGCCTCCACGTCAGCCAGGCGGCCGACATGTCCATCGCCGCCGCCGTCGACTGGTTCGCCGCCGTGGACGGGACCCTGACCCCGCAGCGCCGCGAGATCGCCCGCCGCATCCTGCGCGAGATCAACGAGCGGCTGGGCTTCCTCGACAACGTGGGACTCGAGTACCTGACCCTGTCGCGGGCGTCGGGCACCCTGTCCGGCGGCGAGAGCCAGCGCATCCGGCTGGCCTCCCAGATCGGCTCCGGGCTCACCGGCGTGCTGTACGTGTTGGACGAACCCTCCATCGGGCTGCATCAGCGCGACAACGGCCGGCTGCTGACCACCCTCAAACGACTGCGTGACCTGGGCAACACCGTGGTGGTGGTGGAGCACGACCAGGACGCCATCCTCAGCGCCGACTACCTCATCGACATGGGGCCCGGGGCCGGCATCCACGGCGGCGCCGTGGTCGCCCGCGGCAGCGCCGACGACATCATGGCCAGCGCCAACAGCCTCACCGGGCAGTATCTGAAGGGGACCCGCGAGATCGCCGTGCCGCCGCGGCGCCGTTCCGGCAAGGCCAAGCAGGCACTCACGGTGGTCGGCGCGCGGGCCAACAACCTGGCCGACATCTCGGTGGACTTCCCGCTCGGCACCTTCACCTGCGTCACCGGGGTGTCGGGGGGCGGCAAGTCGACCCTGGTGGTGGAGACCCTGTACCGGGCGGTGGCGCGGCGCCTGCACGGGGCGCGCCTGCACTCGGGCGAGCACGACCGCATCGACGGCCTGGAGTTGATCGACAAGGTGGTGGACATCGACCAGTCGCCCATCGGCCGCACGCCGCGCTCCAACCCGGCCACCTACACCGGCGCCTTCACCCCCATCCGCGACTGGTTCGCCAACCTGCCCGAGGCCAAGGAGCGGGGCTACAAGCCGGGGCGCTTCTCCTTCAACGTCAAGGGCGGGCGCTGCGAGGCGTGCCAGGGCGACGGGGTGATCAAGATCGAGATGCACTTCCTGCCCGACGTCTACGTCCAGTGCGATGTCTGCAAGGGCCAGCGCTACAACCGGGAGACCCTGGACATCCGCTTCCGGGGCAAGTCCATCGCCGACGTCCTCGACATGACTGTGGAGGAGGGGCGCGAGTTCTTCAAGGCGGTGCCGTCGATCCGCGACAAGCTGGCCACCCTGGAGCGCGTCGGCCTGGGCTACATCCACCTGGGCCAGCAGGCGACGACGCTCTCGGGCGGCGAGGCCCAGCGGGTCAAGCTGGCCAAGGAGCTGTCGCGCCGGGCCACCGGCAAGACCCTCTACATCCTCGACGAGCCCACCACCGGCCTCCATTTCGAGGACGTGCGGAAACTATTGGAGGTCCTGCACGCCCTGGTCGAGCACGGCAACACGGTGGTGGTCATCGAGCACAACCTGGAGGTCATCAAGACCGCCGACTGGATCGTCGACCTGGGCCCCGAGGGCGGCGACAAGGGCGGCCGCATCGTCGCCGCCGGCACCCCCGAGGACGTGGCCGCCACCCCCGGCAGCTACACCGGCGAGTACCTGGCGCCGGTTCTCGGCAGCGGCGGAAGCGACCGGAAAAGGGCGTAGATTTTCCACAGGCGGAATGAATATCCGTCAAATCTTCCTGCATGCTAAAGAAAATAATAGTATTGCCACATATAATCGTAATAGGAAAAATTAAGAAAAGCCGACATATTAGTTTGTATTGCCGAAGTTACGAAATACAATATTGGAATTGAGGGTTTTTCTGGAATAAATAAGGGGCGGAAAATGATAAATAAAGATTACAATGAAATACCTAACAATAATCCAACAGAAATGCAATACGAAATGCTTCGGGATCGGGTGGAGCGCGCACGCAATATGTCGCACTCCATTGTTCGTGTATTAGGATCAGCAAATACAGGAGGTATCATTGCGTGCCTTAGCATTATAGGTGCATTCATTGGTTCTGGCGCTGAGGCAAGTTTGCCAAAATCAATTTATTGGATAATGTGTTTATATTTGTGTGGTATGTTTTCGAGTTGGGTTGCTCGATTTAGTCAGGCAACGTATGAATTTGCGTGGGCTAGGAAAATTGTGGAAGATGTGGATGGCCAAGGCAGTCTCCCCTTGATAGGACTTCCTAGTATTAAGGCGTCTGTTGTCATCGGAGGAGTCAGTGCAACGCTTTCATCTACGATGTTTCTATCATCTTCTATATGGGGTATGTTTGTTTTGTTTGATATAACGCAACATTGAGTCAAATATAGGTCGGAATTATGTCCAGTTTAGTCCGGAGCCGTTGTAGTCGCTTTCCAAATGCAATATTCAGCGTGCTCTTTCTTCAGCATTCGTGGACGATGCGTTTCTCTCGTGCCTAGGAAAAAACGCATACTTCATATAGTGTTTTCTATCTCCTTATTGCCCAGACAACATATCCGAGGCAACTTTGCCGAAGATGCCTAATAAGGTGCCAAGAACCAGAAACAATATTCTTTCACCGTACCGACTCCAGAACCCTTGTACTTCATGCTGGCGTTGAAGGTAGACTCCTCTGTTTTTCCTGAAATATAAGAAGGAAGACAAACTCATTGCAGATAATAACAAAATAGAAACGAGCCATATTACGACAGGCCAGTCCATATTTTCTTCAGATATTTTTTCATTTGGGAAAATCCATAGAACTATAGCTGTTCCCCATAGCCAATAAATTGGTCTCATGATTGCTGCATACCAAGGAACTCTGTTGTCTATTATTTCTTTTATCTCATGCCATGCCGCGATCATTTCGTCATTTTTTGTTGAGTATAATTTCACGCCATCGGATTCCACTTCAATTTGCATGTAAAGTGGAATCTTATTTTCACGTCTAAGTGTTATCGTTATGTTCTTGACCCGATCTCCCCGATTTGCTTTCAAATCGTCGAGATCTTCGTACTCGTAGCGGTCGTCTGATATCTGAATGTCAAAGTTTCTTGTTTCCGCGATCGCAAAAATTTCTTCAAGATCTGAGCGAAATAAGGGTATAGGGGGAACCTTATGGCGAAGGGCGTTGCGAAGAGGAGAGAGGTTTTTTTGCTTCATGATGACTACTAATTTTTTTGAAATACGCGTATCAGATAATTAATAAAGAGAGGTTAGGCTTTACACTAGATTTCAGAAGTTTAAGAACAGGATTTGGCGGGTGGCGTTTCGTCGCCGACAGGTCGGAAAACGGGAATAGGACGAGCAGGAGGTCGCTACGGTCAAACATCATTGCACGCCTCGTCCTCGGCGTTGTCCCACACGGCGTTCAGGCTGTCGGCCTGGGCGTTCATCAGATCGCGCCACTCGCCCCGTTCTTCCCGTTCCCGCAGATAGCCGATGAAGTCCAGCACCTCGCGGGCAAGGTGATCCGGCAGGCCCTTCGCGAGTTCGTACACCAAATCGGCGAGTCTCATTGTTGCACTCCCGTCGCTGCGGCCCCGTCGATCCCAGCTATGCGGATTGCGGCCTCCAATTCAAGCCCATCCCGATTGCTGGCGCCGAGCTCAATCTTGTCCATCTGCGTCGAAACCCCGTAACGTCGCCACATGAACACGCCCCTTGCGGTCCTTTGCCGGGGTGATGCGGAGTTCCACGTCCTGGCCCAGGTCACTCAAGGCCTTGAGCAGGCGGTCGGTGGAGAAGCGGGTGATCTTGCCGTGTACGAGGGCGGAGACGCGGGGCTGGTCCATGCCCATCAGGGCGCCCGCACGAGTCTGGGTGAGGCCGCGATCCTCGATGACCCGAGCGATCCGTTGCATCAGCTGGGCGCGCAGCACCAAGTCGTCCGCGTCTGGCAGCCCGAGCGCATGAAACGCGCTTCCCGTGGACACGGTCACGTCTTCTTCTTCCGCCATGTCTCGTACTCTTGTTCCGCCCGCTTCAACCGGGCCCTGACCATGTCCGTCTCGCGGGGCGGTGTCGCGATGCACTTCTTCGATAGGTCCTCCTTGACGGTGCCGATCCAGCCGAGCGGCTTAATGCGCGGCCCCTCCAGGATCAATTGTACATAGCAAATTTACCATATGTCTGTAAAGACATGCCTTTGCCGGATCATCGCGGCCTCTGTGGGTGGTGGACGGGGGAATCGTGGTAGGGTTCCGCCGCGGCGGGAGATGCAAAACCGGTTTCGAGTCCTTATCTTAAGGGGCGAAAGGGGAGGCCGCGAGGGTGAACGAGGGGACGACGGCCAGCCTGGCCGAGGTGGATGCGGCGACGGTCAACCAGTGGCTCGACGAGGGCGAGGCGGTGCTGGTGGACGTGCGCGAGGCGTCCGAGTTCGAGTTCGAGAACGTGCCGCGGTCGGTGCTGCTGCCGCTGAGCTTCCTCGACCCGGAGAAGTTCCCCGCCATCACCGACAAGAAGGTGGTCTTCCTGTGCGCCATGGGCAAGCGGGGCGCCGCCGCCACCCAGCAGCTCATGCAGACGGGCCTGCCCAACATCTTCAACCTGGCCGGTGGCCTGGACGGCTGGAAGAAGGCCGGGCTGGAGACCCAGGGCGGCAAGTTCGAGGCTCTCGACTACTCCATCTGACCCGCGGGATCACGGGAACAGGCGCAGCACCACGCCCCACCTCGTCCTGAGCAGCGAGCGCAGCTCGCGTGTCGAAGGATGGTGAAGGCACGGTGCGGCGGCCGTCCTTCGACACGGCGCTTCGCGCCTGCTCAGGACGAGGACAGGGAAGGGGCGCAGGGCCAGGTCCCCCGCCCCTCAATCCGCGAAGGGGTCGTGGACCAGGATGGTGTCGTCGCGTTCGGGGCTGGTGGACAGCAGGGCCACCGGGGCCTCGATCAGCTCCTCGATGCGGCGGATGTACTTCACCGCCGTGGCCGGCAGGTCGGCCCACGAGCGCCCGCCCTGGGTGCTCTCGGACCATCCCTCCATGGTCTGGTAGACCGGCTCCACCTTGGCCTGCTGGACGGTGGAGGCGGGCAGGTGGTCGTAGAACCGTCCGTCGATGCGGTAGCCGGTACACACCTTGAGCTCGGGAAGCCCGTCGAGCACGTCGAGCTTGGTCAGCGCGATGCCGTGGATGCCGTTGACCTTCACCGCCTGGCGCACCAGCACCGCGTCGAACCAGCCGCAGCGGCGCGACCGCCCGGTCACGGTGCCGAACTCGCGGCCGCGCTCGCCCAGGCGCTTGCCGACCTCGTCGAACAACTCGGTGGGGAAGGGCCCGGAGCCGACGCGGGTGGTGTAGGCCTTGGTGATGCCGAGCACGTAGCGCACCGCCCCCGGCCCCTGGCCGGCACCCACCGCCGCCTGGCCGGCCACCGTGTTGGAGGAGGTGACGAAGGGATAGGTGCCGTGGTCGATGTCCAGCATGGTGCCCTGGGCGCCCTCGAACAGGATGCGCTTGCCGGCCCGCCGGGCGTCGTCGAGCTGCTTCCAAACGGTGCCGGCGAAGGGCAGGATGCGGGGCGCCACCGCCTTCAGCTCGGCCATCAGGTCGTCGCGGTCGATCTCGTCCCGCCCCATGCCGCGCAGCAGCGCGTTGTGATGGAGCAGCAGCTTGTCCAGCTTGTCCCCCAGCACCTCGCAGTCGGCCAGGTCGCCGAGGCGGATGGCGCGCCGCGCCACCTTGTCCTCGTAGGCCGGCCCGATGCCGCGGCCGGTGGTGCCGATGCGCGCCTTGCCCAGGGCCTCTTCGCGCAGATGGTCCAGCTTCTGGTGCAGGGGCAGGATCAGGGGCGCGCTTTCCGCCACCCGCAGGTTGGCCGGCGACACGTCGATGCCGAGGCCGCGCAGGGTCTCGATCTCGTCCAGCAGGGCCCAGGGGTCGACCACCACCCCGTTGCCGATGATGGACTGCTTGCCGCCGCGCACGATCCCCGACGGCAGCAGGCTCAGCTTGTAGGTGACGCCGTCGATGACCAGGGTGTGGCCGGCGTTGTGGCCGCCCTGGAAGCGCACCACCACGTCGGCCCGGTTGCTCAGCCAGTCGACGATCTTGCCTTTGCCCTCGTCGCCCCACTGGGACCCGATGACGACCACGTTGGACATGACGGTTCACCTTCGAACATTACCCGGCGCGCGGGTTACTACCCGGAGACACGGGCGACGGCAAACGGAAAAGGGGATCGCCCGGCTCAGCGCAAGGCGAAGGGCTGGCGGCGCACGGTCTGGCCGATGTTGTCGACCACCGCCGGAACCATGGCGCGGGTGAGCGGCAGCGCGGTCCACTGGCCCAGCGGGGCGGTGGTCCAGGCCTGCCACAGGCGCCGGCCGGCGGTGCGGTCGTCCAGGGTGGCGTCCAGGCGGTACATGGTGGGGGTGACGATGGTGGTGCCCTTGCCCCGGCCGCGGTTCAACAGCCCGCCGCGGCCGCTGTCGAAGATGTTGAACCGGGCCCGCGCGCTCTCGCCACCGGTCTCGCCGCCGCGGGCCTGAAGCTCCAGGAGCGTGCGGGTCCCGGAGTCGGACCAGGCGCCCTGCTCGTTGCGGATCTCGAAGGTCAGCACCAGTGGCGCGTCCTCGGCCACGGTGTAGCCGGCGCCGCGCAGCGCCTCCTCCAGGTCCTTCTGCACCACTAGGTTGTCGTCCGAGTTGTCCAGCGGGCGTACCCGGATGGCCGTGTCGGCCGGCACCGGCTGGTAGGCGACGGCGTTCAGCAACCCCTGGTCCGTGCCCTGGGCGGCGGCGGGCCCGGCGGCCACGACGGCCAGGCAGACGAAAAGAACTGGGAGAACCCGTGTCATGCGGTTTTCGCTTCGTTGTTCTTGTTGGGAGTCGGCCGGCGTCGATCGATCATCGACCCTCCCGCGGGCCCTGTCAACCGAACCGCGGAGGTCATTCCAAGGTCACCCGCAGGGGTCCGGGCCCGGCCGGCCAGGTGCCCCGCTCGACGGCCTTGGCGCCCTCGAAGACCAGGTAGCCCTGACGCCCGTAGTGGGGCAGGGGACGCAGAAGCGCCGTCAGTGCCGCCGCGTCGTTGGCATCGACGACGACGAAGGCGCGGCCGTCGGCGCGGCCCGCCCACACCCGCGCCGTCCCGCGGCCGGCCAGGCTGCCCGGCATGGGCGGCAGGCCGGCGGCGGCCAGGGCCGGCCCCACCCGGTCGGCGGTGCCGAGGATGAGCAGGGTTTCATTCCGTGCAGGAGCGTCCGTGAAGCGGGGCGCCGTGTCCATCATGCGGCCGGCCAGGCGCCGGGCAACGTCGCGCGCCGGACCATCGGCGGCGAGTACAACCGCCGCGTCGGCGGTCAGGGTGACGTCGCGCAGGATGGGCGGCGCCTCGTCCGGCGCCAGGCGGCGGAACACGTCGTAGTCCGGGTCCACAGCGACGGCCCGCGGCCGGGCGCCGACGGTCAGCGCGGCGCGGGTCTCGCGTCCGTCGAGGCGGACGTCGAAACGCTGCTCTCCGTCGTCGGTGGCGACGGCGACCGGGACCGTCAGCGCATAAGCGGGCTCTTCCTGGCCGAGCGCGAAGGCGACGCGGTAGTCGTTGCCGTCCGCCTCCACCGTCACCGCGCCCAGGCGCAGGCTCGGCGCCCCGGTGCGGGTCAGCCACTGGTCGAAGATTTGGCCGAGGGCGCGGCCCGACGCCTCCTCGAAGACGGCCAGAAGGTCGGGCCAGGCGGCGACGCGGAACTTGTGCCGCTGCCACAGCAGGCGCACCGCCCGGTCGAAAGCCGCCTCGCCCAGGTCCCGGCGCAGCATGTGGAACAGGAAGGCCACCTTGTGGTAGCCGATCACCTGCGCGGCATCGTGGCGCTTGGAGACGAAGGACACGGCCGGCGCGTCGCGATCGGCCGGCAGGGCCGCGTAGTCGCGCAGCCAGCCGAGGCGCATCTCCCGCGCCTCGTCGGGGCTGCGCTGGAGGGCGTAGGTGTAGTCGGCCATGTAGGTGGTCAGCCCCTCGGCCCAGTTGCCCCGCCGGTAGTCCACCAGGACGCCGTTGCCCCACCAGCTGTGCAGCACCTCGTGGCCGAGGGACGAGCCGCGGATGAAGGGCAGCCGCAGCACCCGGGCGCCGACGTAGGTCAGGCCGGGGAAGCCCAGGCCCACGGGCAGGGGGCCCGAGACCACGTGGAAGGCGGAAAACGGATAGTCGCCGATCCAGGTCTCGTACAGGTCCAGGTAGCCGGCCGTCGAGTCCAGGTAACCGGGCGCCAGCGCGGCGATCTCGGGATGGAACCAGGTGCGCACGAGGATGTCGCCGTGCCGGCGCTCGTCGACCACATAGGGGCCGGCCAGCAGCACCGCCCCGTCGGACGGCGTCTCGCTCTCGAACACGGCGTGGCGGCGCCCGTCCGCCGCTGATTCCTCGACCAGCCGGCCGGGCAGGACGGCGCGGTGGGGCGCCGGGGTGTCGACGGCGACCCGGTATGCGAACGGGTCTTCGAAGACCGGCAGCCACGCGGCCGACGGCGGCAGGTAGGCGCCGGCCGGGCCCGCCACCGCCCGGCCCGGTCCCGCCGCGCCGCCGCCCTCGGGCAGGGCGGCCAGGGTGCCGCGGTACGCGAGCCGGACCTGGTGGAGGCCGGCCGCGCCCAAGTTTATGCGCCAGTCACCGCGGCCGCCGGTCGGTGTCTGCGGGCGGCCGTCGACGCTGGCCGCCGTGATGCGCAGAAAGGGGGCGAGGCGGAAACGCACGGTCCCCACACCGGTCACCTGGATCGCGTCTTCGACAGAGAGGGTGCGAACGGCCGGGTCGAGGCGGACGGTGGCCTCGTGACGGACGACCGGCTGGTGGGCGATCGCCGGCCCGCACAGCAGCAGCAGGGCGAGAAGCGGCGCCGGCCGCCTCATGGCAGGCGGGGGAAGCGGGCCACCAGCTCGATGGTGACACCGTGGCGGCGCACCTTGATGGGCAGCCAGGTGCCGGGGGGCTGACCACGGACGATGGAGACGAAGTCGCGGCTGCGGGCGACCGGCATCCCCGCCGCCTCGACGATGACGTCGTCCTTGGTCAGGCCGGCGGCCTCGGCGACGCTGCCCTCGATGACCCGCCGGACGGCGATGCCGCCATCGGTATTCTCGATCTGGACGCCGAGCTTGGGCTTGCCGGCAACGGCCTCCGCCTTGGGCGGGGAGACGCCGAACACGGCGTCGGCCACCGGCGTGCCGTCGCCGGCGGTGAGGTCGGTGCAGGGGCGGTCCGCATCCCACGGCAACAGGACCGCGCCGCCCCGGAGCTTCAGGGAGCGCAACTGGTGGGGCACGCCGTGGCCGTACTCCACGTGCCCGCCGCCGATGACGGCCACGATCAGGGGGTCGCCGCCGGCCCGCCGGACCTCGGCCATGGCCTGGGCCATGGCCCGGTCCCAGGTCAACTGGGCCTCGACGAAACGGCGGAACGCCGGGTCGTCGGCGGGGGCAGGCTTGGCGGCGGACTCGCCTTCGCCGCCGCGATCGTCCCCATGTTCGCCGTAGACCATGCTCAGCCGCCGCAGATAGGCGTCGGACGCGGGGGCGGGACTGGTCACCCCCTGGCGCTGGTCGTCGGGCACCGAGGCCCAGCCCTCGCGGCCGACCCGGGACACCAACTCGCGGTCGACGTTGATGGCCAGCATGGGAATGCGGTGGATGCGGGCGAAATGGAACAGCGGCATGTAGAGGTCGGGGTCGTACCGCCACACCTGATCCCACTCGCTCTCGCGGAGGAACGACCGTTCGCCGAGCTCGCCGCGGATCCACCGGTCGAGCACCGGCTGCACGCGGCGCGGGAACGCCTCGAAGGCCAGCACCATGTTGGTCTCCCGGCCGTGCAGGGCGGCGATGGTGTGGAGCTGCCACCGGTGGTGCTCGGCGTTGGCGTGGGTCTCGCCGAGGAGGACCACCGGTCGCCGCGCCATGCGGGCCATGAGCGCCGGCTCGGCCAGCGCCTTGCCGGTGGCCGGCTCGATCCAGCGCCCCGGCGCGACGCAGTTTTCGGCGGCGACGGGACCGGCGGTTGCGGCGACGCCGAGGGCGGCGAGGCCGAGAAGTGCGAAAAACATGGTGCGCATGGGCGCCTCTTCGTGCGGGTCGGGCCGCAAGCGCCGCCCCGGAACGGGCAAGGGTTGGGTCGTCGGTGCCCCCATAATGCCCGAAAACCCCGGTCTGGAAACACCCGAATGGCGGGGAAGCGCGATCCTTGATCCCGCCAAACGGGATTCGGGAGCCCGCGCCTTGGTGTAGACTTGGACGACCATGTCGGCTGCAACCCCCATCGTCTATATCTGTTCTCGGGCGCCCCGCCGTGACCGGTGACGACGCCGCCGAGGCATCGGACCCGTTCGCCCGCGCCCTCGCCCTGCACCGCGCCGGCCGGCCGGCTGAGGCCCTGGAGGCCTACCTGGAGGTCCTGACGGCGGCGCCGGACCACGCCGACGCCCTGCACCTGGCCGGCGTGGCGACCCTGCAGCTCGGCGACGCCGGGCGGGCCGAGGCGCTGCTGCGGGCGGCCGCCGCCGCCGCTCCCGACTTCGCCGACGTTCACTTCAACCGGGGCAACGCCCTCAAGGCGCTGGGACGTCTGGACGAGGCGGCGGAGTCGCTGGCCACGGCGGGCCGCCTGCGGCCCGATTACGCCGACGCCCATTTCAACCTGGGCAACACCCTGGTCGCCCTGGGCCGGACCGATGAAGCCGCTGACGCCTTCCGCCGCGCCGTCGGCGCCCGGCCCGACCACGCCGACGCCCACAGCAACCTGGCTTTCGTGCTCAACCAACTGGACCGGCCGGAGGAGGCGGAGGCGGCCTGCCGCCGGGCCGTGGCGCTCAAGCCCGGGGCGGCCCATGCCCACAATAACCTGGGCATCGCCTTGACCCGCCTGGGTCGTGCCGACGAGGCGGCAGCGGCCTTTCACGAGGCCCTGGACCACGCGCCCGACTTCGTCGAGGCCTGCTACAACCTCGGCGAGGCCCTGCACAAGGCCGGGCGGCCCGACGAGGCGGCGGCCGCCTACGCCCGGGTGGTGGACGCCCGCCCCGACTTCGCCGAGGCCCACAACAACCTGGGCGTCGTGCTCGCCGAGCTGGGGCGGCCCGGCGAAGCGGCGGCGGCCTACCGGCGCGCCATCGCCATCCGCCCCGACTTCGCCGAGGCCCACAACAACCTGGGCAACGCCCTGGTCGACATGGACGATCCCGCCGCCGCGGTGGCCGCCTTCGAGCAGGCCCTCGCCCTGTGCCCCGGATACGCCGAGGCGCAGACCAACCTGGGCGGCGCCCTGCAGGCCCTGGGGCGGGTCGAGGACGCGGTGGCGGCGCACCGGCTGGCGGTGGCCGCTGACCCCGATTTCGCCGGTGCTCACAAGAACCTGGGCGTGGCGCTGCTGCTGGCCGGGGACTACCGGCAGGGGTGGGCCGAATACGAGTGGCGCTGGGAGACCGACACCTTCCGCCCCTGGCGGCGCCATGAGGACCGCCCGCGCTGGGATGGCGGCGACCCGAACGGACGGACCCTCCTGGTCCACGACGAGCAGGGCGCGGGCGACGCCATCCAGTTCGTCCGCTACGTGCCCCTGCTGCGCGACCGCGGTGCCCGCGTGGTCGTCGAGTGCGATCCCCGGCTGACCGGTCTGTTTCGGGACGTCGACGGTGCAGCCGAGGTGGTGGCGCGGGGCGCGGCGCTGCCGCCCTTCGACGCCTGCGTGGCGCTGATGAGCCTGCCCGGCCTGATGGACACGACCGTGGACACCATCCCCGCCGGGTCCCCGTACCTGACCGCCGATCCGGACCGCGTCGCCGCATGGCGCCAGCGGCTGGGCGAAGGCGGGGGGCTGCGGGTCGGCCTGGCCTGGGCCGGCAACCCCATCCATCCGCTGGACCGCACCCGCTCCATGCCGGCGCGCCATCTCGCGCGCCTGCTGGCGGTGGAGGGGGTCCGGTTCGTCAGCCTGCAGGTGGACGAACGGGGCGCCGAGCTGGCCGACCTGCCGGCCGGCGCGGTGCGGGACGTGGCGCCGCTGATCGACGACTTCGCCGACACCGCGGCCCTGGTCAGCGTCCTCGACCTGGTGATCAGCGTCGATACGGCCGTCGTCCACCTGGCCGGGGCCCTGGGACGGCCGGTGTGGGTGCTGCTGGCGGCGGCCCCCGACTGGCGCTGGCTGCGCGACCGCGAGGACAGCCCCTGGTACCCGACGGCGCGCCTGTTCCGCCAGCCGATGGCCGGCGACTGGGACTCGGTCATGGACCGTGTGGCGGCGGCCCTGGCCGCCCGCGCCGCCGGTTGACAGGACCCGCCGCAGCCGCTACCGAACCGCCTTCGCGACCGGACCGGGCACGCATATGGCCAACAAGGGGGTGATCGCGGTCGGGCATCCCGACACCGCAGCCGCGGCGGCCGCCATCCTGGAGGACGGCGGCAACGCCTACGATGCCGCCCTGGCGGCGCTGTTCGCCGCCTGCGTCGCCGAACCGGTGCTGGCCTCCCTGGGTGGCGGCGGCTTCCTGCTCGCCCGCACCGCCGAGGGCCGGGTGGCCGCCTACGACTTCTTCACCCAGACCCCGCGCCAGCGCCGGGACGAGGCGGACGTGGACTTCTTCCCCATCGTCACCGACTTCGGCACCGCCCAGCAGGAGTTCCACATCGGCATGGGGTCCATCGCCACGCCGGGGGTGGTGCGCGGCCTGTTTCTGGTCCACCGCGACCTGGGGCGCCTGCCCATGACCCGCATCGTCGAGCCCGCGGCGGCCCTCGGGCGGACCGGCGTCGAGGTCAACGGCTTCCAGGCCCATCTGTTCGACGTGGTGGAGCCCATCTACATGTCCAACGCCACCTGCCGCGCCGTCTACGGCAGCCGCGAGCACGAGGGCGTTCCGGTGCGCCGTGGCGAGGTGCTGGCCAACGCCGAGTTCGCCGACCTGATCGAGGCCCTGGCGCGGGAGGGCGAGGGGCTGTTCTACCGCGGCGAGGTGGCGCGCCGCATCGTCGCCGACTGCCAGGCCGGCGGCGGCAACCTGGGGGAAGCGGACTTCGCCGGCTACCGGGCCATCGTGCGGCGGCCCCTGGAGCGCACTTTCCGCACGGCGCGGCTGTTCACCAACCCGCCGCCGTCCACGGGCGGCATCCTGATCGCCTTCGCCCTCGAGCTGCTGCGCGAGACCGGGCTCGGCGAGCTGCGGTTCGGGTCGCGGGCCCATCTGGAACGGCTGGCCGAGGTCATGGCGCTCACCAACAAGGCGCGCATCGACAGCTGCCTGCACGAGGCGGACGAGGACCGGGCCGCCGCCGTCCTCCTCGACCCCGATCTGATCGACGCCTACCGGCGCCAGATCGCGGGCCGGCCGGCAACGGCCCGCGGCACCACCCAGATCAGCATCATCGACGGCGACGGCAACGCCGCCAGCATGACCGTCAGCAACGGCGAGGGGGCCGCCTACATCGTCCCCGGCACCGGGGTCATGCTCAACAACATGCTGGGGGAGGCGGACATCAATCCCTACGGCTTCCACCGCTGGCCCACCGACGTGCGCATGGCCTCCATGATGTCCCCGACCATCCTGCTGCGCGGCGACGGGGCGCGGGTGGCCCTGGGCTCGGGCGGCTCCAACCGCATCCGCACCGCCATCCTCCAGGTGCTGCTCAACGTGCTGGCCTTCGGCATGCCCCTGGACGAGGCCGTGGACAGCCCGCGCATCCACTACGAGGAGGGCCGGCTCAGCGTCGAGGCCGGGTTCGACGAGGACGAGGTGCGCGGCCTCGCCGCCGCCTATCCCGACATGGAGATGTGGGAAGGCCGCAACTTCTTTTTCGGCGGCGCCCATTCCGTGCTATTCGACCCCGGCCCGGGGCGGTTCGCCGGGGCCGGCGACGCCCGCCGCGGCGGCGTCACGGTGACGGTCTGAGCCGACGGTCGGACGCAGGGGGCAGGGGGACGCATCCATGAGCGAAGACGAAAAGAGCGAGAGCTACGTGCTCACCATCTCGTGCCCCGATACCGTCGGCATCGTCGCCGCGGTGGCCGGGTTCCTCGCCGACCAGGACGCCTTCATCAACGAGTCCTCCCATTTCGGCGATCCCGAGACCCGCCGATTCTTCATGCGCACGGTGTTCACCTGTGGCGCCTTCACGCCGCCGGCCGGCGAGTTCGTCAAGCGGTTCTCGCGCATCGCCGGCCGCTTCCAGATGGTGTGGGGGCTGCACGACGCCGAGCGCCGCCAGCGGGTGACCATCCTGGTGTCCAAGGCCGACCACTGCCTCAACGACCTGCTGTACCGCTACCGCACCGGCGAGCTTCGCATCGAGATCCCGGCCATCATCTCCAACCATCCGGACCTGGCCCCCCTCGCCGAATGGCACGACATCCCCTTCCACCACCTGCCGCTGACGCCGGAGACCAAGCTGGAGCAGGAGGAGGCGGTATGGGGCCTGATCAACCAGTTCGAGATCGATCTGGTGGTGCTGGCCCGCTACATGCAGATCCTGTCGCCCCGCCTGTGCGAGCGCCTGCGCGGCCGCTGCATCAACATCCACCACTCGTTCCTGCCCGGGTTCAAGGGCGCCCGGCCCTACCACCAGGCCCACGTGCGCGGCGTCAAGCTGATCGGCGCCACCGCCCATTACGTGACCACCGACCTGGACGAAGGCCCCATCATCGAGCAGGCGGTGGAGCGGGTCGACCACACCTACTCGCCGCACGCCCTGGCCGACGTCGGCCGCGACATCGAGAACGTTGTGCTGGCCCGCGCCGTGCGCTACCACGTGGAGCATCGCGTGCTGCTCAACGGCACCAAGACCGTCGTCCTGCGCTGACCGGCGCGCATACCGCCGCGCCGATGAAATGACCCTCCGGGCCATGTCATGCGAAGGCGGTGGCGCTCAGGCGCCGCGCGGGCTTGCCGGCGCGACTCTACGGCGCTTCGCGAGTCGATTCGGAAACGCGCCGGCATCTCGCGTTTTCAGCCGGCATCGTTTTGTGTTACAAGGGGTTGGTCGTCATCACGGACGCCGACCGCCTCTCGGACGGGGGAGCAAGGAGGGAGCGCGTGTCCGAACCCAGTGTCGCTACCCTGTCTGGCATCGAGCTGTTCGCCGACCTCCAGCCGGAGAGCCTGCGTCCCATCGAGCAGGCGTGCCGGTGGCGCCGCTATGGCGCCCAGGAGCAGATCATCGACCGCCACGCCGAAAGCAGCGACGTGTTTTTCGTCGTCCAGGGCCGCGTGCGCGTGGTCAACTATTCGGTCAGCGGCCGCGAGGTGTCGTTCGCCGACTTCAAGGAGGGCGGCCATTTCGGCGAGCTGGCGGCCATTGACGGCGAGCCGCGGTCGGCCAGCGTGATGGCCCTCACCGACTGCGAGATCGCCTCCCTGCCGGCCGACCACTTCATGCGCCTTCTGGAAGGCCACCCCGAGGTCGGGTACAGGGTGATGATGCAGCTGGCCAAGATCGTGCGCGCGTCCAACGACCGCATCATGGATCTGAGCACCCTGGCCGCCAACAACCGGGTGCACGCCGAGCTCCTGCGTCTGGCCCAGACCAGGGGCGAGGACGAGCGCGAGGCGGTGATCGACCCCATCCCGGTGCACAGCGACATCGCCGCCCGCGTCAGCACCACCCGCGAGACGGTGGCCCGGGTGATGAACGAGCTGGCCCGCAAGGGCATCGTCGAGCGCAAGAAGAACGTGCTCGTGATCCGCGACATCGACGTGCTGCGCAGCATGGTCGAAGAAGTGCGCGGCGAATAACGCCGGCCCGCCCCCCCAACCGCCCGTCGTTCCCGCGCAGGCGGGAACCCAGAAACAGCGGTCTCACCATGGACTCCCGCTTGCGTGTAGTGTTGCGGGGGAGTGACGGGTTGTTTCGATTCGGGCGCTTGCAGCCGCCGGCGCCACTCGGATTCCGTCTGCGGCGACCGCCCTCCGATTGCCCGCATTTCGCCGCAAATTTATCGCGATTTGTGACGACCATCACTGTGCCGAGACGGCAGCGGTGAGATCATGCCGTCTTGGACGACCGCCCTTCGGCGGCCGATGGGAACACCAGCGGGAGAGGTCATCATGACGATGCTGAAAGCGTTTGCCGTGGCGATCACGCTGACCCTCATATCGGTGGCCTTCCACGTGTCGTCCGACACCCTGATCGCGGGTGCGTTCTAGCCCGGAGACGGGTGTCTCGCCTTACGACTCGCTTTGTCTTCACAACACGAAACTGGGGCCGCCTCGCGCGGCCCCCTTTTCGTGGCGGCCGGCGGTTTGACTCGTGCCGGGGATTGGGAGACCATCCCGGACCGCGCGGTCGGGCCGGGCCCTGGGTGGAAGAGGCGATGTCGAAGACCGTCCTGATCGTCGAGGACAACCCCCTCAACATGAAGCTGTTCAACGACATCCTGCAGACGCGGGGCTATGCCACGGTGCAGGCCGGCGACGGCCGCGAGGCCATCGACCTGGCCCGCGAGCACGGCCCCGACCTGATCCTCATGGACATCCAGCTTCCCGGGATCTCGGGGCTCGACGTCACCAAGACCCTCAAGGCCGACGTGTCGCTGAAGCACATCCCGGTGATCGCGATCACCGCCTTCGCCATGAAGGGTGACGAGAAGCTGATCCTGGACAGCGGCTGCGAGGGCTACATCGCCAAGCCCATCTCGGTGCCCGAATTCCTGGAGACGGTGGACCGCTTCCTGGGGTGATGCCGCGGCCCGGACCCGTTATTTGATCTTCGTTTCCTTGAAGATCACGTGCTTGCGCACGACCGGGTCGTACTTGCGGAGCTGCAGCTTCTCGGTGGAGGTCCGCGGGTTCTTCTTGGCCACGTAGTAGAACCCGGTGTCGGCGGTGCTCACCAGCTTGATGAGGATGGTGTTCGGTTTGGCCATGGCTCGGTCCCCGGTTAGGGGGCGCACCATACAGGGCGCGCTTGCGCTGTCAAGACTCTGGCCGGCCGGGCAGTGTCTCAGGTCGAGATCAAATGGCGTCGCTGACTCATGACTTGGACGAGCGTTTTGGTCGATAGTCGCTAGGGTCCAAGCAACTATCGTAAAGGGCCCGATCGATGCGAAACCAGTCGGTCTTCGCTATGCCTCGCTTGGCTGTGGCGGTAGGGCTATCAGGAAACGCACATGCGACTTTGATCCACCGACCCGCTGCCGCTGAAATCTCCCTTACGTCGTCGGCAACTTCAGCCAAATCTTGGTCCTGGCTAAATATGACAGCCACATCTAGCTGATTGTTGCGCGCCAATCTAATGACATCCAAAGCAAGTCGAACATCAATCCCCTTTTCTTGTGGTGTCTCAACAAGTCTCTCAGTGCCATCTTCTAAGGTTATAGTAGTCTGATAGTACCTTAATCGCCTATCAATTACTAAAATCCCATTCCTTCGCATTGCCAGCAGACGTCTGCTCCAATATCCGTGCCACATCGGATCTTTATCGGCTGCGGGTGTGCCCGTGTAGAACCGGATGCCGTGACTTCTCCAGTTCTTGAGACCGCACACCGCGTCAAACAGCTTTGCAGGATCGTAATTCGGGTGGTGGTGGCCAAAGGCCGCTTTCGCATGGTGATACAAGTTTTGGCCATCAATGAAGGCAATAGCCCTTTTAACCGTTGGCTCGTCAGGCATTACCGACCTCCAAACGAATAACCCCCCCGGGGCCCTTTCAGGCAAATCCGGGGGGGGGCAAATCTGAGGACAATGGTTGCATTCGATGACCGGCTCGTCAAGCGGTCTGATCCGAATGCCCGGGGGGAGCTCCTAGTCTGTGGCCGCGACCGTCGGCGCCGTCATGTTGAGGGCCCGGCGATAGAGGGCGCGGTCGTCGATGAGGCGCCGCGCGAGCGCCGTTTCCACCGCCTCGTCGCGCCGCTCGGCGGGGCAGGCCAGGCGCAGGATGCGCCGGGCCTCGCTCTGATCGCGTCCGGTCTCGCGCCATGCCGCCAGGGTCGCCGGGGCGTCGAACCGGCGTTCCAGGAAGGCGGCGATGGCCCGGTCGCCGTCGTCGTGGGTGCCGCTGGTGCAGATGGCGGGCAGCACCCCGAGGCCGTGCAGCGCGTAGCCCGACGGCGCCACCAGCCGCGACCAGGTCAGCGTGATCTCCCCCTCGTTGGGCAGCCGCAGGACCGTCTGCACGGTCCCCTTGCCGAAGGAGTTGGTGCCGATGACCACCCCCCGGCCGCTGTCCTGCAGGGCAGCCACCACGATCTCGGCGGCGGACGCCGACTTGCCGTCCACCAGCACGACCAGCGGGCGTCCATCGGCCATGTCGCCGATACTGGCCCGGTAATGCTGGATGCTGTCCGGGTGGCGGCCGCGGGTGGTGACGATATCGCCGCCGGGCAGGAACAGGTCGGCCACCCGCACCGCCTGCTTGAGCAGGCCGCCCGGGTTGCCGCGTAGGTCGAGGACGATGCCGCGCGGCGGCGCGCCCAGGTCGGCGCGGGCCCCGGTGATGGCGTCGGCCACGCTTTGGGCGGTCTCCTGATTGAAGCCGTCGACGGTGAGGAACAGGATGCCGCCATCGAGCCGCGCGCTGACCGTCGGCAGGACGATGTGGGAGCGCTCCAGGTCCACGTCGCGGGGCGCCGGGGCGTCGTCGCCGAGCACGGTGATGTTGACCCGGCTGCCCGCCGGGCCGCGCAGCAGACGGGAGATGCCCCGGGTCGTCAGGGCCGCGATCAATTGGCCGTCCACGTGGGTGATGCGGTCGCCGGGCTTCAGTCCCGCCTGATGGGCCGGCGAATTTCCGATGACCCGGGTGATCCGGGCCGTTCCGTCGGTCAGCCGGAAGGTGATGCCGATGCCGTCGAAGCCTTCGCGGCGGGCGCGGTTGCGTTCCGCCTCCTCGGCCCCGGCGTAGCGGGAGAACACGTCCAGATTGGACAGGGCTCCGTCGAACACCGCCTCGTAGACCTTCTCCGGCGGCACCGTCGCCAGCTCCTCCGACGTGGCCCGTCCCGCCGCCGAGACCGCCGCCGTCAGGGCCGACCAGCCGTAGACGTCACCGGCCTCCGGGGCCGGGAACCGGGCGATGGTCTCGCCGGCGGTGGCCAGGGTCACGATGTTGCCGGCCCGCTCGACGGTCAGCGACGGATCGATGGCGCCCAGCCCCCGCATGCCCTCCAGCGCCAGCGCGTCCACCGCCACGGTGTCGATATAGCGCTCGGCGATGCCGCCGTAGCCGGTGGAGAACACCTCGGCGGCCGACGGGCGCGGGAACACCGGGGCGGCGGCCTCGGGCGCCGGGGCCGGGCGGGCGCAGGCGGCCAGCATCAGCGAGCCGGCGACCGCGATCGCGCAGGAGACGGGGGCCCAGGATACCCTCATCCTGGCATCTTGGGTCATTTCGCGACGGCCGTCACGCCCCGATTCGGTCACGGTTCCGTGTGCGGCCGTCCTCGACGTTCAGGATGAGCCCGCCGGTGACCGGCTTGGCCTCCACCAGGCGCACCGTCACCGTCTGGCCCAGCCGCCAGGTGCGGCGGGTGCGGCGGCCGACCAGGGCGTGGCGGGCCTCGTCGTGGACGTAGTAGTCGGCGGGCAGGGTGCTCACCGGCACCAGACCGTCGCCGCCATTCTCGTCCAGGGTGACGAACAGCCCGAAGCGGGTGACGCCGGTGACCCGGCCGGTGAAGCGGGCCCCAACCTTGTCGGCCAGGTAGGCGGCGGCGAAGCGGTCGACGGCGTCGCGCTCAGCCGCCGCCGCCCGCCGCTCGGTGGCCGAGATGTGGTCGCCGGCCTGCTCGAAGTCGCCGCCGTCGGACACCAGCCCGCCGTCGCCCAGGCCCAGGCCCCTAATCAGCGCCCGGTGCACCAGCAGGTCGGCGTAGCGGCGGATGGGCGAGGTGAAGTGGCAGTAGCGCCTGAGCGCCAGGCCGAAGTGGCCGATGTTGTCGGGGGTGTACTCGGCCTGGGCCTGGCTGCGCAGCACCACCTCGTTGACCAGGCGGGCGTGGGGGGTCTCGGCGGCCTTGGCCAGGATCTGGTTGAAGTGCCGCGCCTGCAGCACCTGGCCCTTGGCCAGCCGCAGGCCGAGGGTGCCGAGGAAGCGGCGCAGATCGTCCAGCTTGTCCCGCGCCGGCTCGTCGTGGACCCGGTACATGCACGGCTGGTGCAGCCGCTCCAGGGTCTCGGCGGCGGCCACGTTGGCGGTGATCATGAACTCCTCGATCAGACGGTGGCTGTCGAACCTTTGGCGGACCTCGATGCGCGCCACGTCGCCGTCCGGATCCAGCACCACCCGGCGTTCCGGCAGCTCCAGCTCCAGGACCCCCCGGTTCTGACGGGCGTGCGCCAGGGCGCCATAGGCGCCGAAGAGGGGCCCGATCACCGAGTCCATCAACGGGGCCGTGGTGTCGTCGGGGGTGCCGTCCCGGGCCGCCTGCGCCTGCTCGTAGGTGAGGCGGGCCGCCGAACGCATGACGGCGCGGGCGAAGCGGTGGCGCTTGAGGGCTCCGTGGGCGTCGATCCACAGGTGGGCGGCCAGGCACGGCCGCTCCTGGTCCGGCTTGAGGGAGCACCAGCCGTTGGACAGGGCCTCCGGCAGCATGGGCACCACCCGGTCGGGGAAGTAGGCCGAGTTGCCGCGCTCGTAGGCGCAGGCGTCGAGGGGGTCGCCGGGGCGCACGTACCAGGCCACGTCGGCGATGGCGACGATCAGGTGCCAGCCGCCCGGGTTGGCCCCGTCGCCGTCCGGCTCCGCCCACACGGCGTCGTCGAAGTCGCGGGCATCGGCGCCGTCGATGGTCACCAGGGGCAGCGGTCGCAGGTCCTCGCGGCCCTTCGCCGGGGCCGGCCCCGCGGCGGCGGCCTGGTCCAGTGCCGCCTCGGTGAACTTGGTCGGCAGCCCGTGGTCGTGGATGGCGATGACGCTCAGGGACCGCGGGCCCTCCGCCGAGCCCAGGCGCTCCGCCACCGCCGCCTGCGGCAGGCCCAGGCGCCGCCCCGGCAGGACGTCGGCCCGCACCAGCTCGCCCGGCGCGGCGCCCTTGGTGTCCCGGGAGCTGACCACGTACTCGTGGCGGGCGCGGCGGTCGATGGGCCGGAGGCGCCCCTGGCCGCCGGCGGTGCCGTAGATGCCGAGCACCTGAGCCGGCCGCGACGGGATGCGGCGGATGGTGCGCCCGTCGTAGGTGCCCTCGGCGCCCGGCGTCAGGCGGGCCAGCACCCGGTCGCCGGGACCCAGGGCCGACCGGCCGCCGCGCTCCGGCGCCATGTAGATGGTGGGCGGCTCCGCCTCGCTGTCCCACGACAGGGGGCGCGCCAGCAGCTCGCCGTCGGCGTCGGTGCCCGTCACCTCGACCACCGTCACCGACGGCAGCGGCCCGCCGCCGCCGCGGCGGGCGGCCCGGCCGCGGGGAATGGCACCCTCGTCCTGCAACTCGCGCAGGGCCGCCTTCAACGCGTTCTTGTGCTCGGCCCCGAGGCCGAAGGCACGGGCGATCTCCCGCTTGCCGGCCCGCGGATTGGCGCGCACGAAGGCCGCCAGCGACTGCCGATCAGGAAATGGCGCGGATCGCCGCGGCCGGCGGGTCAACGGGTTTTCGTCCGCGCGCCGCCCTTGCCGCGGCCGGACTTGGCCTTGCCGTCGCCGCCCTTGGCCGCCTTGGCGGCCAGGAGCTCGACCGCCTTGTCCAGGGTGACGGCGTCGGCGGACAGGCCCTTGGGCAGGGTGGCGCGCACCTTGCCGTGCTCCACGTAGGGGCCGTAGCGGCCCGAGCGTTGGGTCACCGGCTTGCCGTCATCGGGATGCTTGCCCAGTACCTTGGGCGGGGCCTTGGCCGGCTTCTCGGCGATCAGGGTGACGGCGCGGTTGAGACCGATCTCCAGGACGTCGTCGTCCTTCTTCAGCGACACGTAGGCCCCGTCGTGGCGGAGGTAAGGGCCGTAGCGGCCGATGCCGGCGGTGATCATGTGCCCGGTCTCGGGATGGGCGCCCACCTCGCGGGGCAGGGCGAGCAGGCGCAGGGCGCGCTCCAGGTCCAGGGTCTCCGGGTCCATGGCGCGGGTCAACGACGCCCGCTTCGGCTTGTCGCCACCCTCGCCGGCGCCGAGCTGCACGTAGTGCCCGTAGGGCCCCTTGCGCACGCTCACCTCGAGGCCGCTCGCCGGGTCGGTACCGAGGACGCGGGGGCCGGTGTCGGCCGCCGCCTCGGCCGGAGCCTCGCCGTCCTCCACCGCCAGGCGGCGGGTGTAGCGGCAGTCCGGGTAGTTGGCGCAGCCGATGAAGGCGCCGTAGCGGCCCAGCTTCAGGCTCAGCCGGCCGCCGTCGCGGCCCTCCTCGGCGCATGCCGGGCAGGCCCGGGCGTCCGGGCCGCCGGGCCGGTCGGGGAAGAAGTGGGGGCCGAGGGCGGCGTCCAGGGCGTCGAGCACATCGCGCACCCGCAGCTCCCGGGTCTCGTCCACCTTGCGGCTGAAGGCGGCCCAGAAGTCCCGCAGCACCGCCTTCCAGTCCAGGCGCCCGGCGGAGATGTCGTCCAGCTTCTCCTCCAGGTCGGCGGTGAAGGAGTACTCCACGTACTGCTCGAAGAACTCGGTGAGGAAGGTGGTGACCAGGCGGCCCCGGTCCTCGGGCACGAAGCGGTTCTTGACCAGGGTGACGTAGCTGCGGTCCTGCAGCACCGAGAGGATGGCGGCATAGGTGGACGGCCGGCCGATGCCCAGCTCCTCCAGGCGCTTGACCAGGCTGGCCTCGGTGAAGCGCGGCGGCGGCTGGGTGAAGTGCTGCTCCGGCTCGACGGCCATGCGCTCCAAGGCCTGGCCCACCTTCAGGTCGGGCAGCCGGCGGTCGCCGTTCTCGTCCTCGCTGTCGTCGCGGCCCTCCCGGTAGAGGCGGAAGAAGCCGTCGAAGGCGACCACCGAGCCGGTGGCCCGCAAGGTGACGGCGCCGTCGGGGGGGCCGATGTCCACGGCCACCTGGTCGAGCACGGCCGATTCCATCTGGCTGGCCACCGTGCGCCGCCAGATGAGGCCGTAGAGCTTGGCCTGGTCGGCATCGAGATAGCGGGTGACCGCGTCCGGGTCGCGGCTCATGTCGGTGGGGCGGATGGCCTCGTGGGCCTCCTGCGCGTTCTTGGCCTTGGTCTTGTAGGCCCGCGGTTTCTCGGGCAGGTGCCGGTCGCCGTACCGGTCGGCCACCAGGTCGCGGGCGGCGGCCACCGCCTCGCCGGCCATCTGCACGCCGTCGGTGCGCATGTAGGTGATCAGGCCGACCGTCTCGCCGCCGATGGCCACGCCCTCGTAGAGCCGCTGCGCAACCATCATGGTGCGCTTGGCGCCGAAGCCCAGCTTGCGCGACGCCTCCTGCTGCAGGGTCGACGTGGTGAAGGGCGGCGCCGGGTGGCGGCGGGTCTGCTTGCGCTCGACGGAGGCGACGGTGAAGTCGCGGGCCTCGATGGCGGCCACGGCGGCCCGCGCGGCGGTCTCGTCGCCGAGGGCCAGCTTGTCCAGCTTTTTGCCGTTCAGGTGGGTGAGCGTCGCCGTGACCTCGTCCCCGTCGGCGGTGCGGAAGGTGCCGGTGACGGACCAGTACTCCTGGGCCCGGAAGCGCTCGATCTCGGCCTCGCGCTCGCACACCAGCCTGAGGGCCACCGACTGCACGCGCCCGGCCGAGCGGCTGCCCGGCAGCTTGCGCCACAGCACCGGCGACAGGGAGAACCCGACCAGGTAGTCCAGCGCCCGCCGGGCCAGGTAGGCCTCCACCAGCTCCCGGTCCAGGTCGCGGGGGTGGTCGAAGGCGGCGCGCACGGCGTTGCGGGTGATCTCGTTGAACACCACCCGCTTGACGTCCACGCCTTCTAGGGCCTTCTTGTCCCCCAGCACCTGCAGCACGTGCCAGGAGATGGCCTCGCCCTCCCGGTCCGGGTCGGTGGCCAGGTACAGGTGCTGCGCCCCTCGCAGAGCCTCGGCGATCTTCTGGATGTGCTTGCGTGCCCCGGCGTCCACCTCCCAGTCCATGGCGAAGTCGGCGTCCGGGCGCACCGAGCCGTCCCGCGACGGCAGGTCGCGGATGTGCCCGTAGCTGGCCAGCACCGTGTAGTCGCTGCCCAGGTACTTGTTGATGGTCTTGGCCTTGGCCGGCGATTCGACGACGACGACGTTCATCGGCGCGCTTACGGCTCTCCCAGCAATGACACCTGATTGCCCGGCTGGCGTTCCAGGCGGCCGGCGAGCTCCAGCTCCAGCAGGACCACGGAGACAACGGCAGGGGAGAATTGGCAACTGCGGACCAGTTCGTCAACACCCACCGGGGTGGGCCCCAGCAGATCGATGATGGCGGCGCGGGCGCCGTCGATCTCGGCATCGGCCGCCACCTGGGCCGCCGGGGCCCGGAATTCGGCCGTTTCGGGCTCCGCCAGGGGCGCCCGCAACTGACCCTCCAGGGCGTTCACGATGTCGTCAGCGGACTCGATCAACATCGCCCCCTGGCGGATGAGGTCGTTGGGGCCGCGGGCCCGCGGGTCCAGCGGCGAGCCGGGCACGGCGAACACCTCGCGCCCCTGGTCGAGGGCCAGCCGGGCGGTGATCAGGGACCCCGACCGGGGGCTCGCCTCGACCACGACGACCCCCAGGGCGAGTCCCGAGATGATCCGGTTGCGGCGCGGAAAGTGGCGGGCCTGGGGCTCGGTCCCCGGCGGCATCTCGGTGAGGGCCACGCCGCGCTCCAGGACCTGGTCATAGAGGGCCGCGTTCTCCTTGGGATAGACCACGTCCAGGCCACCGGCCATGACCGCCGCCGTGCCGCCGTCCAGCGCCCCTTCGTGGGCGGCGGCGTCGATCCCGCGGGCCAGGCCGGAGACCACCACCAGGCCGCGCTCGCCCAGGTCGGCGGCCAGCTTGCGGGCGAATCGCCGGCCGTTGGTGGAGGCATTGCGGGCCCCGACCACCGCCACCGCGGGTTTGCCGAGAAGGTGCGCGTGGCCCCCGACCGCCAGCACGGGCGGCGCGTCCTCGATCTGGGCCAACACCGTCGGGTAGTCCTGCTCGCCCAGGACCACGAGGCGCGCGCCCATGGCGGCGACGGCGGCCATCTCCTGCTCGGCGTCGGTTCGGGGACAGACCGCGATGGCCCGGGCGCCGCCGCGCCTGGCCAGGCTGGGCAGGGCCTCGAGCGCGGCGCCGGCGCTGCCGAAGCGCTCGACTACCCGGCGGAAGGTGATGGGCCCCACGTTCTCGCTGCGGATCAGGCGCAGGCGGTCCAGCTTCTCGGCGGCGTCCATGGCGCGCGAGCGTGGGCCACAGCGCGGGGCAGCGTCAAGAGCCGGGCAGCCCCCCAAACCTAGGAGGGATCGCGCTTGCCGCGGCCGATCTTCGGCTCCTCGCCTTTCAGCAGGCGGCGGATGTTGGCGTGGTGGCGGGCGATGCCGAGCAGGGCCAGCAGCACCACGATGACGCCCGCGTCCACGCCGGCCAGCCAGAACGCATAAGCCGGCGACGCCGCCAGGGCGACCAGGGCGGCCAGGGACGAGATGCGGAACACCGCGGCCGTGACCAGCCAGGTGACGCAGGCCAGCAGGCCCACCGGCCAGGCCAGGGCCAGCAGCACGCCCAGGGTCGTCGCCACCCCCTTGCCGCCCCGGAACTTGAGCCAGATGGGGAAATCGTGGCCCACCACCGCGAACAGGGCGGCGATGAGGGCGAAGTCGGCCCCCCAGTGCCCCATGATCAGCACCGCCGCCGCCCCCTTGCCGCCGTCCAGCAGCAGGGTGGCGGCGGCCAGGCCCTTGGCGCCGGTGCGCAGAACGTTGGTGGCGCCGATGTTGCCGGAGCCGATGGTCCGCAGGTCGCCCCGGCCCGCCAGGCGGGTCAGCAGCAGGCCGAACGGGATGGAGCCCAGCACGTAGCCCACCAGCCCGGCGAGCTGGTGCAGAACGGTGATGCCCCCCACCTCCTCGCTCATGGTCAGGGGTCCAGCACGAACACGGGGCGGCCGTCGACCACCGTGCGCAGGGCCCGCCCCTGCACCGGCCGGCCGTCGAACGGGGTGTTCTTGGATTTGCTGTTCAGCGCCTGCTCGGTCACCTTCCAGCCGCGCTCCGGGTCGAACAGCACCAGGTCGGCCGGCGCGCCAACGCGCAGGCGCCCGGCGGTCAGGCCCATCAGGTCGGCCGGCGCGCAGGTCAGGCGGTGCAGCACCTCCAGCAACGGCATGTGGCCGTTGTGATGGAGCTCCAGCGATATCGGCAGCAGGGTCTCCAGGCCGACGCCGCCGAAGGCGGCCTGGGCGAAGGGCAGGCGCTTGGCGTCCTCGTCCTGGGGGGCGTGGTCCGACGCGATGGCGTCGATGGTGCCGTCCGCCAGCGCCTCGACCACGGCCCGGCGGTCGTCCTCCGAGCGCAGCGGCGGCGACAGCTTGGCGAAGGTGCGGTAGTCGCCCACCGCGCCCTCGTTGAGGGCGAAGTAGGGCGGTGCCGTGTCGCAGGTCACCGGCACGCCGCGGGCCTTGGCCCGGCGCACCACGTCCAGCGCCTCGACCGTGGACAGGTGGGCGAAGTGGAGCCTACCGCCGGTGGCCTCGGCCAGCCGCACGTCGCGCTCGACCATGATGATCTCGGCCACCCGCGGGATGCCCGCCAGGCCCAATCGGGTCGCCATCTCGCCCGAGTTCATGTCGCCGTTGGACAGGCTCGGCTCCTCGGGGTGCTGGACCACCAGCAGCCCGAAGGTGGCGGCATAGGACAGCGCGCGGTACATGACCTGGGCGTCCGCGACCGCGTTGACCCCGTCGGTGAAGGCCACCGCCCCGGCCTCGGCCAGCATCCCCATCTCGGCCAGCTCGGCGCCCTCGAGACCCTTGGTCACGGCCCCGTAGACGTAAGCCTTGGCGAGGCCCAGGAGACGGGCGCGGCGGGCCACGAACTCGACCACCGACATGTCATCGATGACCGGGTTGGTGTTGGGCAGGCAGGCCATGGAGGTGACGCCGCCGGCGGTGGCGGCGCGCCCGGCCGAGGCCAGGGTGCCCTTGTGCTCCTCGCCGGGCTCGCGGGTCTGCACCCGGATGTCCACCAGCCCCGGGGCCAGACAGTGGCCGCCGCAGTCGACCGTGGCGATTCCGTCGGGCACGCCGTCGGCGAACAGGCCGGGCCCGAAGTCGGCGATGGCCTCGCCTTCGGTGAGCAGGGCGCCGGCGGCGTTCAGGCCCGACGCCGGGTCCAGCAGGCGGGCGTTGAGGTAGGCCACCCGGTCGGCGGCGTGGGCCGGGCTGAACGCCATCAATGAACCTCGGGCGGCGGCTCGGGGAGGTTGCGGGTCAGCAGCTCCAGGCAGGCCATGCGCACCGCCACCCCCATCTCCACCTGCTCGCGGATGGCGCTGCGGCCGATGTCGTCGGCCACCTCCGAATCGATCTCGACACCGCGGTTCATGGGCCCCGGATGCATGACCAGGGCGTCGGGCTTGGCCACCGACAGCTTGTCGTAGGTGAGCCCGAAGAAGCGGAAGTACTCGCGGATGGAGGGGAAGTAGTTGCGGTGCATGCGCTCGGTCTGCAGGCGCAGCATCATCACGATGTCGCAGTCGGCCAGCCCGGCCTTCATGTCGTGGAACACGGTGACGCCGAGGCGCTCGGCGTCGGACGGCACCAGGGTGCGCGGGGCGATCAGGCGCACGCGGGCGCCCATGGTGGTCAGCAGGTGGATGTTGGACCGGGCCACCCGCGAATGCGTGATGTCGCCGCAGATGGCGACCACCAGGCCCGACAGCCGGCCGGTGCGGTGGCGGATGGTCAGCGCGTCCAGCAGCGCCTGGGTGGGGTGCTCGTGGCTGCCGTCGCCGCCGTTGATGACGGCGCAGTTGACCTTCTCCGACAGCAGCTTGACGGCCCCCGAATGGGGGTGACGGACGACCAGCACGTCGGGGTGCATGGCGTTCAGGGTCATGGCCGTGTCGATCAGGGTCTCGCCCTTCTTGATGGCGCTGGTGGCGATGGAGATGTTGATGACGTCGCCGCCCAGGCGCTTGCCGGCCAGCTCGAAGGACGTGCGGGTGCGGGTCGAGGCCTCGATGAACAGGTTGATGATTGTGCGCCCGCGCAGCAGCGACTTCTTCTTGTCGCTCTGCCGGTTCTGCTCCACGTAGCTCTCGGAGCGGTCGAGCAGCACGGTGATCTCGTCGGGGGAAAGGCCTTCGATGCCCAGCAGGTGGCGGTGGGGGAAGTGCACGTTGCTGGCCGCACCGGTCATGGGCGCGCACTATACGGCCCGCGCCGCTGTTAAGGCAAGATGACGGCGGACTCCACCGTGGAGACGGTGGAGCGGATAGACCTTCCAGAAATTAAACGCAGAGGACGCAGAGGAACGCGGAGGTCGCAGGAAAAGAAGAAATTCATAATTTAATAATCTCTTTGCAACATCAGAGTTCATATATCTGTATTCAAAAATAAAATTTCAGATTTTATTTCTATTTTATTTCTTTTCGGCCCTCTGCGTTCTCCGCGGCCTTGTATGTCTTGGTGGGTGTGAAGGGATTTCCGTGCGAAGGAAGGATGCCGGCCCTCGACGTTGAGGGCCGGTGGCGGGCGGGAGACCG